>MFLB01000020.1:165-8445 GCA_001781445.1 Candidatus Kaiserbacteria bacterium RIFCSPHIGHO2_01_FULL_58_22
AAGGTTCGAGCTTGGTCGTATAATGTAGCATCGTAAAATTCGCTCGCACGCTCGCTCATCGCGGGGCGGGCCATTTTTTCTGCTGGGTTTTCTGTGGATAGCGGCGCCTCGCGCGGCGGGTATACTGGGCGCACCATTTCCGCTATGCCAGACCCGAGCTCGATCCTCATGTTCCTCGGGTTCGGTGTCGCGGCCTACTCGGTGGTCGGCAACGACAGTATCCAGACCCTAGGCACCTTCATCGCCTCCAACCAGACGGTCAAGTGGTACTACCAGTGGCTTTTCGCCGCTTCCATCCTGGTCGCGGTCGTCCTCTACAGCTACTTGGCGTTCGGCGGCGACATCTCCTACGGACGTCTCGAAACGATTCCCTTCGAGTCTACGCAGTGGTTCCATCTCGCGGCCCCGCTCGTGCTTCTCATCCTCACGCGCATGGGCATTCCCGTCTCCACCTCGATACTCGTTTTGAGCGCGTTCACTTCCTCGGTCGTTTTCAGCAGTATCCTCACGAAATCCGCGCTTGGCTACGGCATCGCGGCCGTCGTCGCGTACGGATTGTGGTACCTGATAAGCAGCTGGGACAACAAAAGCAATCCGGTCGCGCCGGAGCGCGAGCGCTACTGGCGCGTCGCGCAGTGGCTCGGCACGGCGTTCCTCTGGAGCACGTGGCTCGCGCACGACGTCGCCAACATCGCCGTCTTTCTCCCGCGCGAGATGGGCGCCGGAACGCTCTTCTTAGTGCTCGCCACATTCGTGCTCGGTCTCGGATACATGCTCTACCGCCGCGGCGGCGCCATCCAGCACATCGTCCTGGAAAAGACCAACACCAACTACCTCCGGAGCGCCACCCTGATAGACCTCTGCTACGCGCTTATCCTCCTCTTTTTCGTCAACCTCAACAGCGTCCCGATGTCGACGACCTGGGTCTTCCTCGGCCTCCTTTCCGGCCGCGAGCTCGCGATCGCGACGAAAACGGCCGACTACAAGTTCAAGAACGTCTTCCCGATAGTCGGCAAGGACATGCTCCGGCTCCTCTTCGGTCTCGCGATCTCGATCGCGATAGCGCTCCTCGTGCAGAACTACGCGGCCGGCGCGTGAGGATTTACTCCGGCGTCGGCCGCGCGCGGTGTTTGGACGCGGACTCTCGTAAGAAACCGCCGTGCGGGGTATACTGCCTCGAATGCAGGGAATCCTCGCGCACCTACGCTCAAAAGCCATGCTGTACGGCGCCGCCGTGCTTCTCGGCGCGTTCATCTTCTTTTTCTCGGGACGCGGGAACGGGAATGAACAGCTCCTTACAATCGCGCGGGGCCCCTTCGTGCAGGAGGTGAGCGTTTCGGGGAAGGTCGTCGCGGCGCAAGACGTCGAACTGGGCTTTTCGCAGAGCGGCCGCGTCGCCGGCGTGTACGCCAAGGCGGGCGATCGCGTGCGCGCGGGCGCGTCCCTCGCGGAACTGGAAAACGATGACGCGCGCGCGGGCGTCTTGCAGAAGGAGGCGGCGCTCGAGCGCGAGCGGGCCTCGCTCGCTCTCTTGGAAGAAGGGACGCGCCCCGAAGAAATAGCGGTCGCGCGCTCGGAAGTGGAGCGCGACGAGGTCGCGCTCGCGCAGGCGCGCGGCGCGCTCGTCGAGGCCGTGCAGGATGGCTTCACGACCTCCGACGACGCCGTGCGCAATACGCTCGACCAGTTCATAGATACTCCCCGCACGGCCCCCCAGCTCGACTTCATCGTGAACGATTCGCAGCTTGAGAACAAGGTCGAGAACGCGCGCCTCGCCATGGAGGGTACGCTTGCCGCATGGCAGGGGAGCGTCGCGACGCTCGACGTATCCGGTCTGCCCGCCGCCCTGCCGGAGGCGCAGGGAAATCTCTCCGGCGTCTCCTCCCTGCTTACCGACGCGAGCGCGGCTCTCAACAAGGCGGTGCTTACGGGGAGCGTTACCCAGGCGGTCGTCGACGGCTACAAGACCGACGTCGCTTCCGCGCGTTCCTCCATAAACGCCGCCATCTCGTCCCTCTCCGCCGCGATCACCGCGGAGAAGAACGCCGTCTCCGCCCTCGAAACGTCGCGCAGAAGCCTCGCGCTCAAAGAAGCCGGCGCGCGCGGAAGCGACGTCGCCGCGCAGGAAGCGAACGTGAAGGCGGCCGAGGCGGAGCTCGCGAACGCGCGCGCCCAGCTTGCGAAAACGCTGGTCCGCGCGCCCTTCACCGGCATCGTAACGAGGATGGATTTCAAAACGGGCGCCATCGCCTCCGCGAACGTCCCCGGAGCCGGCATGGTTTCCGACGGCGTCTTCCAGATAGAGAGCTTCGTGCCGGAGGTCAACATCGCGCTCATCGAGGTCGGCGACGGGGCAAGCGTAACGCTCGACGCGTACGGCTCGGATGCCGCGTTCAGCGCGTCGGTCATCTCGATCGATCCGGCCGAAACGGTCCGCGACGGCGTCTCGACCTATCGCTCGCTCCTCCTCTTCTCCGGCGCCGATCCGCGGATCAAGCCGGGCATGACGGCGAACGTGCGCATCACGACGGACATGCGCGACGGCGTCATCGGCATTCCGCAGGGAATAGTAACGGAACGCGAAGGGAAGAAATACGTGCGCGTGAAGGCGGGAGACGCGATCGCCGAGCGCGAGGTTTCGACGGGCGCGGTTTCCTCTCTGGGCAATATCGAGATACTCTCGGGCCTTTCCGAGGGCGAAACGGTCGTTCTTTCGCCGGGTTCATGATGCCTTTGAACGTCCGCATCGGCTTTTTTCTCGCGCTCCGGGCCCTTCGCCGCGCTTCGCCCTGGACGACCTCTCTCATCATTTTCGTGATGATTCTTACGTTTCTCAACCTCGTCGTCATATCGGGAATACTCGTGGGCCTTTTGCAGGGTGCGATAAACGCGGCGCGCACCAAATATACGAGCGATGTCATCGTCTCATCGCTAAACGACAAGCAGTACATCGAAAACAGTCAAAATATTATCGCGCTCATCGAGACACTGCCGGAAGTAGAGGCGATAACGCCGCGCTACCGGGAGGGTGGCATTTTGGAGGCGAATTACAAAACGCGGAAAGAAACGGATAAGCCAAACACAGCCGTCGCGCAAGTCATTGGCATACATCCTTTAAGAGAAAATACGGTAACGGGAGTCGGCGCAGATATCATCGAGGGCTCGTTTCTCCGGGAGGGCGACTACGACATGGTGGTGCTTGGGCACTACCTCGTAAAAAAGTACATACCCATCGAATCGCCCGCCTTCACCTCTCTCGAAAATATAAGCATTGGAACGAAGATCCGTTTGAAGGTGGGGGACGTGATGCGCGAAGTAACGGTAAAGGGAATCATCAAGACAAAAGTAGACGATGTGTCACTCTCTGCATTCATGGTCGATTCGCAATTTCGCAGCATGATAGGACGCAACGATGGCAACGTGGATGAGATCGCAATAAAGCTTAAAGAAGGCGTGGATCCCATTGGGGTCAAGAACGCGCTCATCCTTCGAGGCGTGGCTAAAGAAGCCAGGGTGCAAACGTACGAAGACGCGCAACCGCAATTCTTGAAAGACATTATTGCGACCTTCAGAATGCTCGGGAATGTTTTCTCCTCTCTGGGGCTCGTTGTGGCAACTACAATGATCTTTATCGTTATCTTCATCAATGCGCTCACGCGCCGGAAATATATCGGCATTCTTAAAGGCATAGGGATCAGCGGGCGCGCCGTCGAGTTTTCCTACGTCTTCCAGTCGATCTTCTACGCCGTCATCGGCTCGGCGGCGGGTCTCGCGCTCGTGTACGGCTTCCTCGTGCCGTACTTCCTCGCGCATCCGATCGATTTTCCCTTCAGCGACGGCATCCTCGTCGCGCCCGTCGAGCAAACGTTCTTCCGCGTCGGGCTCCTCGTCGTTTCGACGATCGTCGCGGGATACGTCCCCGCGTGGATGATAATCCGAAAGAACACGCTCGATTCGATCCTCGGAAGGAATTAAGTTATTTCTAAACTCGCGTATGCTCGTCGAGAAAAACTAACATGATCGAAACAAAACAACTCGTCAAAACATTCAGGAGCGGCAGCGTCGTAACGCCGGTCTTGAAGGGCATCGATTTCAGGGCGCGCGCGGGCGAGTGGGTGGCGATCATGGGGAGGAGCGGCGCGGGCAAGAGCACCTTTCTCTACCAAATGAGCCTGCTCGACGATCCGACGGGCGGGGAGATACGCATCGACGGCGAGAACGCGCATGCGATGAGTGCGAACGAGAAAATGCTTTTCCGTCTCTTTCGTTTCGGTTTCGTATTCCAGGACTACGCGCTTCTTCCCGAACTCACGGCGCTCGAGAACGTCGCGCTCCCGCTCCTCATGGCCGATCTCGGCAAGGGGGAAGCGTATGCGAGGTCGACCGCCGCCCTCGGGCGCGCGGGCCTTGGCGCGCGCCTGAACAATCTCCCGAGCGAGCTTAGCGGAGGCGAGCAGCAGCGAGTTTCCATCGTGCGCGCGGTCGCGCACGAGCCGAAGATACTCTTCGCCGACGAGCCGACCGCGAACCTCGACAACGATTCCGCGCGGCGCATCATGGAGATATTCACGGAGCTCCACAGGGCAGGCCAGACCATCATCATGGTGACGCACGAGATGGAGTACGCGAAGCTCGCCGAGCGCATCGTCCACATAGACGACGGCCTCATCGTCTCCGAAGAGAGACGCTAGATTCTTTATCGTGGAAACTCCATGTTCTTCCATGGCTCCGATATCGCACGAATGTAACAGCTGTTACATTCGTGCGATATCATCATGTGCGTCACGCCGAGTTTTTCCGATCTGCGCGGGAAATTTCCAGTTCCAGAATTGCCACTGTCATCGGCGGCATGGTAACATCGGCATCATGGCAGAAAGAGCGGAACGTGATTGGTTGCATCGTTCCACGGTACAAAAGAGCCTCGCGGATCTTAGGGAGAGAGGATTTACGCGGGCCGGAGATCTCGTATACCGCATCGGCCGATCTTTGACCGTGAACGCCGAAACGGTCCGGGAACACTGGGACGAACTTTTTGCACAGGCTCTCGAAGGCGAGGCCGAAGGGTATGAAAAAGAACACGTCAAAAGAGTCGGTCGCGGCACGTTTGTAAGCTCGTCTCTCGCTTCGAAGATTGAAGAAAAGGCGTTCGTACTCCGCGAGTCCTTTCGTTCCAAGTCGAAAGCGGAAATGGCAGAACTTGAGCGGATGGGATGGAAGCCGCTCAGCGTGATCCCCTATCATATTGCGCGCCTCCCGAGCGTCAAGGCCGCTTCCACAACAATAGAGACACGGATCACGGATTTTTTTCGGCAAGCTCTTGAAGGATCGGACGAGGAGTACAGAAAGTCTAATGTTAGGAAAGTTGGCGTAGTTACGTACGTAAGTCCGGCACTGGCCTCAAAAATTGAAGGGGAAGTGATTGCGTTCTACGCGAGAAGGGAGTAATCGCACTTAGTTTTCCTTACAAGCATGCTGTTTCTGTTGAAGGATGAGTATAATTGGGCATAATGCCGCCGAGGATCGAATGGTACCGGGAGCCGCTGTCAGAGATTTTTAAGACGCTCTCGAGCGCCGAGCGGGGATTGAGCGAGGAGGAAGCGAGGCGGCGGCTTTTGGAGCACGGACCAAACGCGTTGCCCGAAGCGAAGCCGGAGAGCTACTTCTCGATATTCGCGCGACAGTTCAAAAGCCCGCTCATCTACATCCTCGCGGGAGCGAGCGCCGTCATCTTCGCGCTCGGCGAGCCCGTCGACGGCTCCATCATTCTTGCCATCCTGCTTTTCAACGCCGTCGTCGGAAGCATCCAGGAGGGAAGGGCGCAAAACACGCTTCGCGCGCTCCGGCATTTCGTCGAGACGCAGGCGACCGTGCTTCGCGGGAAAGAACTCATCGTAAAGGACGCGGAAGTGGTGCGGGGCGACACCATCATTCTCCATGAGGGCGAAAAAGTGCCGGCCGATGCGAGGCTCATCCTCGCGCACAATCTCCGCGTCGACGAGTCCGCGCTTACGGGAGAATCCGAGCCGGTGCAGAAAGAGCACGACGCCGCGCTTCCGGAAGGCCTTCCCGTCGCCGAGCAAAGGACGATGCTCTTCAAAGGCACCAACGTGGCCGCGGGCAACGGCCGCGCGCTCGTCGTCGCGACGGGGGGCGAGACCGAGATAGGCCGCATCGCGAAGGAGATAGCTGTTCCCGATACGGAAATACCGCTCCAGGCGAGCATCCGGTATCTTTCGAGGAGCATCATCGCCGTCGTCCTCGCCGCGGGCCTCTGCATATTTTTTCTTGGGCTCGCGAAGGGCCTTTCCGTCGTCCAGATGTTCGCGACCGTCGTCTCGCTCGCCGTCTCCGTGATACCGGAAGGACTGCCCATCGTCATGACGCTCGTTCTCGCGACCGGCGTCTGGCGCATGGGGAAGCGGAACGCGCTCGTGAAGCGGCTCGCGGCGGTGGAGGCGCTCGGCCAGGCGAGCGTCATCGCGGTCGACAAGACCGGCACCATCACGAAGAACGAGCTGGTCGTGCAGAGAGTGTGGGTCGGGAAGTCGTTCGACGTAGGCGGCGTGGGATACGAGCCGAAAGGCGATGTGTCTCTGGAGGGAAACGTCGTCGAACCCTTGAACCATCCCGCGCTCCTTTTCATCGGAAAGATGGCGGCTTTTTGCGCCGATGCGCGGGTCGTCTATAGCGACGAGGAAAAACGCTGGCGCGTCGCGGGCGACCCGACGGAAGCCGCGCTCCTCGTCTTTGCCGAGAAGCTCGGCTTTCACAAGGAAGACTTGGAGAGCGAATCGCCACTCCTTGGCGAGCTCCCATTCGATTCGGTGCGGAAGTACCAGGCAAGCGTCCACCGGGAGGGGCACGCGAACATTCTTTCCGTCGTCGGCGCGCCGGAGGTGGTGCTGAAGCGCTCGCATCTCGTGCGGCGCTCCGGCCACGGGGAGCCGATATCCGCCGCGGAGCGCAAGGAGCTTGAAGAGCTATTTCTCTCGTGGTCGCGCGAGGGCCTGCGGGTCATCGGCGTCGCGGAAAAGCGCGAGGTCGCGGAAGGGCTCGCTGACGAGGACGTGCGCGCGCTCACCTTCGTCGGATTTTTCGGCATGAAAGACGGGCTGAGGGAGGGGGTACGGGAGTCCCTCGAACAAGCGCGCGACGCGGGGATACGGGTCGTCATGATAACGGGCGATCACAAGGTGACCGCCTCGGCCATCGCGAAAGACGCGGGCATCTGGAAGCCGAACGACCTCGTTCTCACCGGCGAGGAAATGGACGCGCTCTCCGACGCGGCGCTCACGGACAAGCTCGCGAATGCGAGCGTGTTCGCGCGCGTGACGCCGGAACACAAGCTCCGCATCATCCGTGCCTACAAGGCTCGCGGCGAGATAATCGCCATGACGGGCGACGGCGTGAACGATGCGCCGTCCCTGATCGCCGCCGACCTTGGCGTCGCGATGGGCGGCATCGGCACCGAAGTCGCGAAGGAAGCCTCCGACATCGTTCTCCTCGACGACAACTTCGGCTCCATCGTCTCCGCGGTCGAGGAGGGGCGGAGCATCTACAAGACCATCAAGAAGGTCATCCTCTACCTTTTCTCCACGGGTCTCGGCGAAGCGTTTACCATCGTCGGCGCTATCTTCATGGGCTTCGCCGTTCCCGTGCTTCCCGCGCAGATCATCTGGCTCAATTTCGTCACCGACGGTTTCCTCGACGTCGCGCTTGCCATGGAGCCCAAAGAGCAGGGGCTTCTCGAGCGCGGGTATGGCCGCGCCAAAAAATACCTGCTCGACCGCCTCGCCGTGGAGCGCATGGTCGTGATGGCGCTTCCCATGGCGGTTGGCGCGCTCATCTTGTTCGACATGTACGCCGCCGAAGGTTTCGCGAAGGCCTCGACGGTCGTCCTCTCGGCGCTTGCCGTCTTCCAGTGGTTCAACGCATGGAACTGCCGCGCGGAGAAGGAATCGCTTTTCTCGCAGAATTTTTTCGGCAACGCGTATCTCGTCGGCGCGACCGGCCTCGTGATATGCCTCCAGCTTCTCGCCGTCTACAATCCGTTCCTCCAGGGCATCCTGCACACGGTGCCGCTCTCGCTTTCCGACTGGCTCATTATCGTGCCGGTCGCCGCGTCCATCGTGCTTGCCGAGGAGTTGCGCAAATTTTCCGCGCGGGCGCTCTCTCCTGTATACTAGAGCATGTTCGGAAACCCACACTCACTCCCGCCTTCAGGTTTCCGCGCCTGCGGAACTCGCTTCGCTCAAACAGTCCTCGTCGCGGAAACCTTAC
>MFLB01000020.1:8464-13593 GCA_001781445.1 Candidatus Kaiserbacteria bacterium RIFCSPHIGHO2_01_FULL_58_22
ACGGCGGGAGGGGTTTCCAGACATGCTCTAGGGCGAATATGGACACCATCAGGGCATTCGGAGAAGCTACATTCGCCTCGCTCTCGATACGGAACTACCGGTGGTATTTCATCGGCATAGGATTCTCGCACATCGGCACGTGGATGCAGACGGTCGCCCTAGGATGGCTCGTCCTCGAGCTTACCGGAAGCGGCACGGCGCTCGGCACCGTTCTCGCGTTCCGCTTCGCGCCGTTATTTTTCGGCGGCCTCTTCGGAGGGGCCATTGTCGATCGCTTCGACAAGCGTTTGCTCCTCTACGCGACGCAGGCCGCCGCCGCGCTCATCGCGTTTTCGCTCGGCGCGCTCATTTTTTTCGGGGCGATACAGTTGTGGATGGTGTATCTCGCGGCCGCTCTTTTCGGCCTTGCCGACGTGGTCGACCGGCCCGCGCGCCAGACGTTTATCCACGAAATGGTCGGCCCCGACAATCTGCGGAACGCGGTCGCGCTGAACTCGACCGAGGCAAACCTCGCGCGCACCATCGGCCCCCTCTTTGCCGGCGTCCTGATAGCTTCCGTCGGGATGGTGTTCTGCTTTTTAGCCAACGCGCTTTCGTACGTCGTCTTCATCGTCTTTCTTGCGCTGATACGCCGGGAAGAACTGCGCGGCGAACGGCGAGAAGAGCGCGCGGCCGGGCACATATTCGCGGGCCTCAAGTATGCCGCTTCGGTGCCGCTCATCCGCATGATACTTCTCTCGATGGCCGTCATCGGCACGTTCTCGTACGAATTCCAGACGTCGCTCCCCCTGCTCGCGCGCACGACCTTTCTCGGCGACGCGGCGGACTATGCCGCGCTTCTCTCGGCGATGGGGGCGGGGAGCGTCGCGGGAGGGCTCTTTTCCGCCAGCCGCAAAGTCGTCGGGGCGCACGAGTTCGTGTTGTGGGCGTTCCTCTTCGGGGTTTCCATATGCATAACCGCCGCGATGCCTTCCCTCGGCCTCGCGGTCGTGGCGATGGGATTCGTGGGATTCTTCTCAATATGCCTTTCGTCCATCGGCAACACCATGGTCCAGCTGGAATCCGCTTCGCACATGCGGGGGCGCGTCATGTCGCTGTGGACGATGGCGCTCTTCGGCTCGACGCTCCTTGGCGCGCCCATCATCGGATTCATCGGCGAGCACCTCTCTCCCCGCTACGCGCTCGCGGCGGGAGGCATCGCGGCGCTCGTTGCGGCGTTCCTCGCCAACCGCCGCCTGCGCGAGGGGTACACCCTGCTCACAATCCCCGCGTTCATCTCCATCCGCCGCGAGGAAGCGGCGATCGAGGACGCGAAGGTTTGAGGAGATCTCGCATATCGCGAAACCGCCCGTGAGCTGGGCGGTTTCCTGCGGCGGAGAAGACGAACGAGACGAAGGACCGTCCTTCGTCCAAACGGCTCGACCGGTTGAGGCATTTGCTATGGCTTATTGGAAGTCGAATACCCCGTAGCTTCGCTACGGGGTAGAGAGACTGACAGATATGAAGCGCCGGCGGGCGCTTCTTCTTCCAAAAAAGAAGCCCGGCGCCGCCCCGCGAAATACCTCGCCCCTGTGGGGCGAGGATAGGGGCGGCCTTCTTTATATGCTCGGTATTTTGATTCCCGGGCGCCCGCGTAATGAGGAGCCGCCGCCATCGTCTCCTAATGAAGCCCGTACCGGGGTCTTCCCCCGCTTGTCGAACGGGCATACAATGCCACGACATTATCAGCATTCAATCGTTACCAATCTTATGAAGAAATTCTCTGTAGTAAGTATCGCGGTCGGGCTCGCGCTCGGCATCGCGCCCGCGGCGTTCGCGCAGAACGCGTACGTCGAGGGAAGCTCCGGGACCTCGGCCGGCGTCGGCTCCGGCGCCGACGTGGGCGTCGTCGGCGACGTGAACGTCGGCGCGACCGGGACCGGCATGGTCAAGGAAGGCGCCGAGGGAGGCGCGGATACGTCCGGAAGCGCCGGCATCGGCGCTACTATCGTCGTCACGCGCGGCAGTGCCGGAGAGGCCTCCGCGACGATCAGCTCGTCCGCGGCGGTCCAGACGAGCGCCGACCTTTCGGCGTACGCGTCCGCCGTCGTGAAGGCGGACGAGAACGTCGAGGGCGCGGAACTCTCCGCCAATAAGGTATCGGTGCACTACAAGGAGCGCGCGAAGCTCTTCGGCTTCATCCCGATCTTCGTCACCGCGACGGCGACGGTGCACAAAGACGGCAGTGTTTCCGTCAGCTACCCGTGGTACGGCTTCCTGCTCTCGCAAGGAGAGCGCGTCGAACTCGAATCCGACGTGGAGGCCGCGCTCCAAGCCGACGCCGAGGTTGCGGCGGCTCTCGAGGCGGCGGCGGAGTTCTCGGCGAGAACGCAGGCCGTTCTTCTCGAAACGGTGCATGCCGCGATGAAGAGCGGTCTCGCAGCGAGCCTTTCGGCGGAAGCTGTGGCGAACGCCGGCGCGTCCGCGAACTGATATCCCATCGCGTATCCGGAAAACGCGGCCTCTCGGGCCGCGTTTTCTTTGCCGGACGCACCGATGATTTTGATGTAGTATGGGAGACGCGCATCGTCCGTAAGGAATCCATATTTTCAGCGTCTTAGTATGAAGGACAGGGAACAGATATTTCGGGATGCGTTCGAGCGTCACGCCGACGAGCTGTTCAGGCACGCCTCCCTGCGGCTTAGCGACCGCGACCGCGCGCTCGAGCTCACGCAGGAATGTTTTCTGAAAGCGTGGCAGTATGCGCTCCGGGGCGAGGAGGTGCGCGAGATGCGGCCCTTCCTCTTCAAGACGCTCCGCAATCTCATCATCGACGAGTACCGCAAGGCCAAGTCGTTCTCGCTCGATTCGATGCTCGAGGACGATGACGGGGGAGTGCTGGAGGCAAACCTGCCGCGCGACGACACGAACACCCTGGAGAAGGCGTGCGATCGCTTCGACGGCGCCCGCGCCGTCTCGGCCATCCGGCGACTGCCGGAGCCGTACCGGGAAGTTCTCGCCCTGCGCTATGTGGACGATCTCCCTATCCGGGAGATCGCTGGGCTCGTCGAAGAGAGCGAGAACGTCGTTTCCGTCCGATTGCACCGCGGTCTCAAGAAACTGCGCGCCATGCTCGAGTCCGAACAAGAGCAACGCGCATGAATACCATGAATTCATTTTTCTCACAATTGAAGAAAGAAACGCAAAAGATCCGGCTTGCCGCGCCGGAGCGGGAGCGCATGCGCCTCGCGCTCGATGCGGCGATGGCTTCCTCCGCGCCGATCAAAAGCCCGATACAGCCCGTGCCGAGCCCGTACTTTTTCGCGCCGCGCTCCCTCGTGCCCGCGCTCGCGCTCATCCTCGTAGCGGGCGTCGGCACCTCCTACGCCGCCGAAGGCGCGGTGCCGGGCGACGCGCTGTACGCGATAAAGGTGGGCGTTACCGAACCGGCGCGCGAGGCGCTCGCGCGATCCGACGAGGCGAAAGCCGCTCTCCACGCGCGCTTCGCGGAGCGCCGGATGGCGGAAGCCGAGACGCTCGCCGAGCGCGGGGCGCTCACCGCCAAGACCGCGCTCGCGCTCGAGGAGAATTTCAGCCGGCACGCGGCGGAAGTCGAGGAGATCGTTTCCGCGGTCGAAGAAGAAAACCCCGTCGCCGCGGCGGACATATCGGCGCGCTTCGGCTCGTCGCTCGCGGCGCACGGCGCGCTCATCGAGGCGCTCGGCGGCGAGGGCGGCGAAGAGAACCGGCGCGAATCCGGGAAGCTCGCACGCTCGATCAAGGAGCGCGAGCGCGCGGTTGCCCACGCGGAGCGCGAAGCTGTAACAGTAACGGCGGAGCGCGGCGGCTCGGGGGAGATCGCGGTGCAGACGTTCGCGAAAGACGGCGCGGCGCTCTCCGCTTCCATCGTCGTCCGCGACGCCGACGAAGCGGTGCTCGCGCGCATCGAGGCGAACGCCTCGACGACGCTCGAGCGGGCGGAGACGCGCTTTTCGGGCATCAGAGGCTCGCTTGACAAAGAAACATCGGCCCTTGTCGAGGCGCGCATCTTCCGCATCCGGGAGCTCATCGGAAATTTCCGGGATACGAGGGGAAAGGGCTCGGAAAAGGAGAAGATACAGCAGGCGCTTAAGGACGCCGCGACACTGGACGCGTTCCTCGAAGCGCAGGCGAAATTCCGCGGGCGCGTTCTTCTTCCCGCGCCGGAGATCGAGATGTTCGGGGACGAGGGCGAAAGCGAAGACGGGAACGACGGCCGCGGGGGCGGGGACATCACTATTCCCGTGCCCGCATCCTTGCCGCTCTAGAATTAATTCTAGAATTAATTCTAGAATTCTTTCCCTTTACGGGCGGCCCGGAGCGGGCGACAATGACCCGCGATGGAACGCACCGAGGAGCAAAGGGGAGAGCGGAGCCTGTTTTTCACGGCTCTCTTGAATGGCTTCTTTCCGATCGTTATCGTTCTCTCGTACGCGACGCTTTCCGGATTCGTATCCCTTTTCTGGACGACGGCATGCGCGTCCCTTATGTTCGCCGCCGTCGTGAGCTATCGGCGCCGCTGGCATGAGATGCGAAACAGCACGCTTTGGAAGTACGGCGCGGCGATCGCGTTTTTTATCGGCTTTGCGGCGTACGGATTGTATTTTTTCGGCCTCGAGAGCACGACGCCCGGCAACGCGTCCATCATCGTCCTGTTCGAGGTCTTCACCTCGTTCGTGTTCTTCCGGCTGTTCAAGGGGGAACGGTTTTCGTTCGACTACACGATCGGCGCGGTTTTGGTGATCGCCGGAGCCCTGATCGTACTCGGTCGCGGCTTCACGGGCATCCACGGCGGGGACCTTCTCATTTTCGCGATGACGATCGTCGCGCCGGTCGGGAATTATTTCCAGCAGAAGGCGCGCGCGCTCGCTTCGAGCGAAAGCGTGATGTTCCTGCGCAGTGTTCTTTCATTGCCCGCGATCGCCCTCCTTGCGATCCTTTTCGGCGCGCACGCTTCCTCGCGCGACCTGCTCCAATCGCTCCCGTTCATTTTGATCAACGGCGTCGTACTCCTCGGCCTCTCGAAACTGTTCTGGATCGAGGCGATACACAGGATCTCCGTAACGAAAGCGACCGCGCTCGCGAGCATCTCGCCCTTCGTCACGCTTATC
>MFLB01000020.1:13695-15777 GCA_001781445.1 Candidatus Kaiserbacteria bacterium RIFCSPHIGHO2_01_FULL_58_22
AAGACCGCATAATCGCCACCCAAGACGAAGGACCGTCCTTCGTCTTGTGTGGCGTGTGAGGGCTTGACAAGGTGGCCGAGCCTGATGCATACATATGGCATTAGCAACCCGCTCGGCATCGTAATGCAGGTTTTAAGCCACCATATGAGCATCATTCGTCTGATTTCCGGTCTTGGAGTCCTCCTTTTTGCGAGCGTCGCATCCGCCCAAGTCTACTATCCGCCCGCCTCATACGCGCCCGCCCCTCTTTCCGCAGGCTGTGTCGCCGTTTCGGCCGATCTCTCGTTCGGCGCGCGCGGCGGCGAGGTTTCGAAACTCCAGCAATTCCTCGTAAACCAGAACTATCCCGGGGGCGGCAGTTGGATGGTTACGGGCTACTTCGGGAGCGCGACGGTGCAGGCGGTGCGCAATTTCCAGCAGTCGGCGGGTCTTCCCCAGACGGGCTTCGTCGACGCGCAGACGCGCGCCGCGATAGAGGCGCGCTGGTGCGGCGCGGCAGGCTCCGGCCTCTTCGGCGGCTACCCGTACAACTATTACAACTATTCCTACACGACCCCGAGCTACGCGTACACGACCCCGAACTATCTCCCGCCGGCGTACCCGTATCCCGCATATCAGCCTCCCTCGACGCAGTGGGGCGCCGCGCCGGTCTTGAATTCGTTATCGGCGACGAGCGGCGGGCAGGGGACCGTCGTCACCGTCTACGGCGCGAACTTCGACATATACGCGACGAGCGTCCGCTTCGGGCCCACCTCCATCGTGCCTGCCATCAACCCGACCTCGACCCAGTTCACGTTCTCCGTCCCCAACGTCCCGCCGGGCTCCTATCCGGTAACCGTCACGACCTCGCGCGGCGTTTCGAATACGCTTTCTTTCGCCGTAACGGGAGGCGCGACCGCATGCGGCTGGGGATACCTCTACCCGTGCGCGCAGGTCCAGCTTTCCTCCTTGAGCCCCGCTTCCGGAGCGGTCGGCACCACGATAACGCTCTACGGTAGCGGCTTCTCGGCGGCGGGCAACACCGTCTACTTCGGAAGCGTTTCTCTGCCTAACGTATCCTCGTTCAACGGCACCACCATCACCTTCGCCGTTCCGTTCGTTGCGGGATACGGCCAGCAGGTCGTCGCGGGCGCGTATCCGGTCTCCGTCAGGAACGCCCAAGGGTCCGCGAGCAACGCGCTTACCTTTACCGTCACGCAGGGCGGCTCGAGCGGCGCGCCGGTCCCTGCGAGCGTCGCCGGCCCCACTTCTCTTGCGGCCGGCATGCAGGGCACGTGGACGCTCACGCTCACCGCGCCCTACGGCACGTACGTGACGACCTCCGTGCGCTGGGGCGACGAGACGCTCTACGCGTACGCCGCGGGCGCGCCGCAATCCGCCTATGTCTCCGGGCAACAGACCCTCACCTTCACGCATACCTACAACAGCGTCGGCGCCTACACGCCCGTCTTCACCGTGACCGGTCCGGGCGGCTCCAACATCGCGAGCGCGACGGTGAACGTGACGGCAGGCGGCGGCACGGGCGCGCTTTCCCTCTCGTCCATCAATCCGAGCTCCGGCCGCGTCGGCACCTCCGTAGCGCTCTACGGTAGCGGCTTTGCGGCCACCGGCAACGACGTGCACTTCGGGGTCGGCGGTACAAAGAATCTTTCGAGCAACGGGAACACCATCTCGTTCCTCGTCCCGTCCTACGTGTCGCCGTGCGACCTGCTCCAGAGCGGCTACGTCTGCGGCGCCCCTTCCACACAGGTCGTTCCCGGCACGTATCCCGTCTACGTCGTGAGCGGCGCGGGCGCCACCAACGTGCTCAACTTCACGGTAATTCCGTAATCCCGCCTCCTTGCGGGTTCGACCCAAACGCTACGAAGGACGGTCCTTCGTCTAGTTTGCTATCCGAGACGAAGGACCGTCCTTCGTATCGGACTTCGTCTCGGGTAGGGTAATGCGGTGTATACTGACACGTCTACGAGGTATGCGATTTTTCCGCACGTGCGCCATAGCGGTCTTTTTGCTCGCGCCGTTTTCCGCGGACGCCGCGATGTACCGGCCTTTCGAGGTCTCGGGATGGATCCCGTACTGGCG
>MFLB01000020.1:15828-20318 GCA_001781445.1 Candidatus Kaiserbacteria bacterium RIFCSPHIGHO2_01_FULL_58_22
CGCGCCGAGGCTAAGAAGAAAAATATCCGCTTCGTTCCGACTATCATGACGTCGAACGGAGAACTTCTCCACACTCTTCTGAAAAACACGAAATCGCGTATCGCGCTCGAGGACAGAATAGCGGCCCTAGTAAAGGAAAAAGGATTCGACGGCATAGACATAGACTTCGAGGGGAAAAAGGCCGAGACGAAAGACTACTTCTCGACGTTCCTCAAGGGCCTCTCCCTGCGCATGGGCGACAAGTGGGTGATGTGCACCATCGAGGCGCGCACGCCGCTCGACGACCGCTACTTCGGGACGACGCCTTCTCCCGACGCCGCCGTCTATGCCAACGACTTCGCGGCTATCAACAAGTATTGCGATCGCATCCGGCTCATGGCCTACGACCAGCAGACCGTAGACCATCAGCTCGTCGCGCACTACGCCTCGAGCTCACAGCTCTACGCGCCGGTCTCGGACCCGGCGTGGGTGGAGAAGGTCGTGAACCTCGCCGCGAAGGACATTTCTCGGCATAAGCTCATGATCGGCATTCCCACCTACGGGTACGAGTACGACGTGACGGTCTACGCGGGGCCGCAGTACGCGCCCAAGATCCTCTGGACGTTCAATCCCGGCTACGCCATTCCCCTCGCGGGGCTCTACAACGTCGAGCCGTACCGCACGCCGTGGGGAGAAATGGCCTTCACCTACGCGCCGACTTCCACATCCACAAGCTCATGGCAAGCGACATCGACCCGCGCCGCGGGCGCGCCGAAGACCTTCGGCCTCGCGAATGCCGCCGCGGCCGCCGATTTCGCGCAAAACTACAACTCGAACCTCACGTTCCGGTACCTGGTGTGGCCCGACGCGGAATCGGTGCGGCAGAGGGTCGAGCTTGCCCGGCGCCTCGGCGCGCGCGGCGTTGCCCTCTTCAAGCTCGACGGCGGCCAGGATCCCGGGATATGGAACGTACTCGAATCATCCGCCGCACCGGCTATTCCCGTGCCTGCCGGCTCTGCATTCACGCGGGCGCTCACGGTCGGCTCGCGCGGCGCGGACGTACGCGCGCTCCAGATCGTTCTCAACGCCGACGCGGACACCCGCGTGGCGGCAAGCGGCGCCGGCTCGCCAGGGCAGGAAACCGACCGCTTCGGCGCGCTCACGCTCCGCGCCGTGCGGAAGTTTCAGGAGAAGCACGGCATCGCGCGCCCCGGCGCCGCGGGCTACGGCTACGTCGGTCCCGCGACGCGCGCCCAGCTGAACTCATTGTTCTACTGATGATAGATATGCACAACTCGTCGCTTGACGGGGAATGTTGCGTAAAAGCATGCCTATAATGAGCGCATGAGGCGCGCTCGCGCGCGCCGCTTTACAAGAGGGTAATTTTTATACTCATTATAAGAAGCCATATGCACAACGCACTTCCGCGCGCCGCGCGCGGGCATTTTTTGTTCGTCCTATCGGTCATACTGGGTTTCGCGCTCGTCTTTTCCATAGCAAGCGTCGTCTTCGCGACCGTCGATTCCAACGTCGCCGCTTCGCTCACGACCCAAAATCAGACCATCAAGGCGTCTTCCTCGCCCGTCGCGATCATCGGCCTCAATCTCGCGGGCGACCAGACGCTCGCCTCGACGACGATCGGATTCATCTTTTCCGCCTCCGGCACGACGACCGATCTCGCCGCACTCGGCGCCGCCACCTCTTCCGGCATCGCCCTCTATCGCGACGATCCAGACGCCGGCACGAGCGGCTCCTTCGACGCGGCCGACGACGTCGTGCCTCTCGCTTCGGCTCCCGCATGGGTATCTGATGCGGGCGGGACGCACGCGACGACGACGCTCACCTTTGCCGAAGCGGAAGCCGTGCCCGCGAACGATACGGGAGATAATTCCGGCAACGACTACTTCGTCGTCATCCAGACCGACGACACAGCTGTCAACGGCCACGCATTTCTCGCGCAAATGATTCCCACGAACATCGGCTGGACGGGCGCCCAGCCCGCCGGGCCGACCGCGGTGCAGACGAACGCGGTTACTATCGACACCGTCGCGCCTACGGTGAATGCCAACATGACCGGCCCCGCGAACGGCTCGACCGGCGTTCCCGTTTCGACCTTTATCCACATGGGTTTCAGCGAGAACCTCGACCAGACGACCTTGAATTCCACGAACATCACCTTCACGCAGAACGGCACGGCCGTCGGCGCCGCGATCAGGCCGTTCCCCGACGGCTTCGACGTCATATCCTCCTCGCCGCCAGCCTACGCGCCGGGTTCGCGCTTCGCGAAGCCGACCACGGTCTCGACCGGCTTCTTCCAGATCAGCGGCACGAATACCATCTTTCCGCAGGGGGCCTATACGGCGCCGGCGCGGGGAGACATCGTCTTCACGCAGACCGACACATTCCCGCCGGAAGTCGGGGTCGTTACGAACGCGACTCTCACATCGGGCACCTTCGCCATCAACGGGAACGCGCTCTTCCGCTCCTCCCAAGTGACGAAGTTCGCATCTCCCACGGCAAGCGGGTACACCGGCGACGGCGCCTCCGTCGGCGTCGGCGATCTGCTCGTCGTGAACACTTCCGCGAAGCCGGCGGACGTCCGGTACAACTGGCATATCGTAACGACCGCACAGGCCTTGAACAACGCGGGATTGCGTCTCGACAACCAAGACGCCGCGCCCACCTACGCGACGACGACGTTCGCGCGCCTCATGCCGAGCGCGACGTCCACGACAGACTCTTCCGGACAGTTGAACGCGACCTCCACTTTTGCGGCGGGCGATCTCGTGTTCGCGAAATTAAGCGCCGGGGGCGACAATCTCGGCGCGTACGCGTGGCACCTCGTAACGACCGCGGAGACGGTGAACGGCCTCCTCGGAAGCGGCGCCACGCCGGGAACGACGACCGTGCTCCGGCTCGACAGCGCCGCCGCGACCACGACCTTTACCGCCGGCTCGGTCATCGCGAGACTTTCCACGTCGGCCCAAGGCGCCGTAGACGCGGGCGCGCAAAACGCCACGGTCTTCTCCTTCGGCGACCTCCTCTTCGCGAAGGTGACGGCGAACGCGTCCAACCTGAACGCCTACAATTTCCACCTCGTTACCGGCGGCGCGACCGGCGCGACCTCGACCTCTTTGCGGCTCGACAACGCCTCGGCAAACTTGAATACCTCGACCGCCTACGTCGTTACCGCCGCGCCCGGTATTAAAGACGCCGCGGGCAATTCCTTGGCGGCGACATCGACCTTGGCCTTCACGACGGGCTCGACCGGCGGCACGAACATCACGCCCCCCGGCGTGCAGAGCTCGCAGCCGCAGGGAGGGAGCCAGAACCATCCCATCAATGCTCCGATCAAGCTCACCTTCAGTGTTGCGATGAACAACGACGCCTCACCGGGAGCGAATTCGGTACTGACCACCACCGTCGTCAAACTGTCGACCGATACCAATGGTCAGCCGGGCACTGCCATTACCGCGACGAATTCCTACGACTCTACGACGAACACCGTTACCATAACGCCTGCCGCGAATCTCACCGCCTCCACCAATTACGTCGTACAAGTGACGACTGCGGCAAAGTCGTCGACCGGGGCTTCGATGCCCAACGAATATCGCCTCTATTTCCGCACCTCGAGCGGCTCGGACTCGACGGCCCCGACGGTTCTCGGCGTTAATCCGACGACCGGAACACTGAACGTTTCCCGCTCGCAAGTCTTCACCGCTGGATTTTCCGAGGACATGGATCCATCAACCATCACGAGCTCGACCCTTACCTTGAAAGAGTCTACGGCGGGAACAGCGGTCGCCGGGAACATTACCTACGCTCCGCAAAGCCGCTCTGCGAGCTTCGTCCCTTCGACGGCTCTCGGCGCCGAGACCGGCTACACCTTCACGGTCGGCGCCGGCCTGACCGGCCCCGCCGACCTCTCGGGCAATCGCCTCACGGCAAGCTCCACCTCGCTCGCGACAACGACCGCGACCGCGGATACCTCGGCTCCGAGCGTCAGTTTCGCCTCCGCCGACAACTTCGGCATCGCGATCACCTTCACGGAGACCATGAAGGTCAGCGGCGGCCCGAACGCGGCGGACAACATCGCGAACTACACGCTCGAAAGTCCTGCTGGAACATCCATCTCGCTCGGCGGAAAGACCGTCACGTACGACGGTCAGACGAAAACGGCGCGAATCACCGGCCTTTCGCTCTCGAACGGGACCCAGTTCAAAGTGACGATCGCGACGCCCGTGCAAGACTTGGCGGGGAACGGCATCTCCACTTCCGGCGACCCTGCGGGCAACCTCGCGTTCGGCACGGTGCAGAATTCTTCGACAACGGGCGGCCAGCTCGGCCCCGGCACGGGCACCATCGATCAGAGCATGCAGGGCATGAACCCGACGCAGGCCTCGCCGATGACGCGCATCGCGGGAGCCGTATCCGATTACCGCATCAACTTTCTCGCGGCGACTTCCATTCCGCTCGGCGGGCAGATCGTCGTTACCTTCCCCTCCGGCTTC
>MFLB01000020.1:20399-20669 GCA_001781445.1 Candidatus Kaiserbacteria bacterium RIFCSPHIGHO2_01_FULL_58_22
AACGCGGACGCGGGGACGGTGACCATCACGACCGCGGGAGCAGAGTCGAGCGCGAACGCGTTCATCTGCATCGAGCTCACCGGCGTCGTCAATTCGAGCGTTCCCTCGAGCTCCGGCTACACGGTTGACATCAAGACGCGCGACACTGCCGCGAACAACCGCACGGTCCTCGAAACGAAGACCACGTCGCCCTTCTTCCTTGGGCAGGCGGGCAGTCTCACGCTTGCCGTCAACGTTTTCAATGACGGCAACGCAAACAGCACGATCAAC
>MFLB01000021.1:0-35514 GCA_001781445.1 Candidatus Kaiserbacteria bacterium RIFCSPHIGHO2_01_FULL_58_22
AAGCCGTAAAAAATAAACCCCATTATTCCAAATACAAAGATTTAATGCCGGACTTTGTAAATATATCCTGTGAGGTTGTAGGTTGGTGTCGCTACTCTGAATTAAGAGAAACAAAACAAATACCCGGACAAGAATTTGATGGTATGAGATTCGTTAAAGAATCTGGGCTTTTAAAGAAAACAAAGAAGGACTGGCAAGAGTTTATAAAGCAATTGTAGCGCCAACTTCTACTTCATCAAATAAACTTGCTATCTCTCGTGCGTTAGCTTCTCCGTTGGTAAGTTTCGACTCCACGGACTCGTAGGGAATCCCTGCGAAAGTTTTTAGCACGGCAGAAATAACGGCTTGCGCGCCGACTGGAGGCACTGCCATACCGATTTGTTTTCTCGCGCTTTCTTTGGAGCCTTCGAATACGAAGCTATCGGGGAAAGATTGCAATCGTGCTCGTTCCCGGTTTGTAAGAGCGCGATGTTCTGACCAGTGATAAACATGTGTTCCACCACCTCCGCTTCCGGTGATGGTGTAGGCGGGTTTTTGGGGGTCTAACCTTTTATAAATCTGGCTCATGCGAGCACCTTTTACATTTAGTCTCAAATGTTGAGGTATACCCTCATACCACGCATTTTCTCCGGCTGGGATATGCTTTAGCCGTTCAACAACACCTGCGGATTGCTTGGTAAGTTCGTGATTTTGCGCATCATCTGGTATGCGTGGGTTTTCTATTGCAGAGCGCGCGCTCACATAATTGTATTTTGTAGTTGGAGCGGGAACTTTGAATTGTAGTCCTAAATCTTTTCTTATACCGATAATAACAATTCGGTGTCTTTGTTGTGGCACACCGTATTCTTCAAATTTGTATAGGTGCGGAGTGAGTACATAACCTTTCCGGGCCGATTCGAGATCTTTTAGAATTTGCTTAAAAGCATTACCTCCATTTGCGCTCTGTAAGCCACTAACATTTTCCGCAATAAACCATTTTGGATTGTGGGTGTTTATTGCCCTTACTCCATGAGAGTAGAGGGGTCCAAACTTCCCATCAAAACCTTTTTGTTCACCCACAACACTAAAATCGTTACAAGGAAATCCAAAAGCAAGCACATCAAATTCTGGTACTTTTTTAAAATCTATTTCTTGAACAGGAGCGCAGACGACACTTTCTTCATTTCCGTTGTGAATATTACGAGCGTATGTTTTACAAGTATCAGCGTCGTAATCGTTTGCCCAAACAGGCTCGATACTATAGATGGTATTTTCGTTTTCAGCAAAAGACCGGATTGCGCCAAGAGCAAGCCCGCCGGGGCCGGAAAATAATTCTGCTAATTTAAATTTAATCTCCTTTTTTTTCATAAATTCTCAATTTATTTTACCATTTTTTTAAATTTCCTTCCTAAGCACTCCTACGACTCTTCCTTGTATTTCCACATTTGTCTCATAAAATGGCTTCATTTTCTTATTTGCTGGAACTAATTTAATTCGATTTTTTTCCTTGTAAATCCTTTTAAGTGTAACGGCATCTTTGTTCGGAAGATAAGCAACTGCTTTGTCTCCATCGTCAACGGATGATTGTTCCCGTACCACAATAATATCTCCGTCAAAAATTCCATCTTCAATCATACTTGTACCGGCAATTTTCAAGGCATAGAAATTTGCTCCTGTTGAAAGCATATTTCTAGGAACTTCGATTGGTCTGGGATCCCTAATTGCCTCAATAGGTCCACCGGCGGCAATAAGTCCCATAAGTGGAATTTCTACCGCTCCATTCTTTTGGTGATTGAATGCTTGAATTGAACGGCGCTTGCCCTTTTCAGTTGTAAGCAGGTTCTTTTGGCGTAGATACGAAATATGTTGGTGGATGGTGGGGACGGAAACATCAAAATGAACTGCGATTTCTGAAAGAGATGGCGCAAAGCCATTCTTCTTGCGAAAATTACCGATGAATTCAAGTATCTCCGACTGTCTTTTTGAAGCTTTTCCTATTCCCACGCTTGACTTATTTTGCATACCTAAAGTATAATACCTAATATAAACCTAATCAAGCCTAAGTTATCCCCATGTTGGTGTCTCAAACCATTCAGGATGAACTTTGTAGATAGCCCTTAATTCTCGTATACTTTTATCAATATCCTTGAATCTAAGCCACGTTTTCGGTTCAAAGTTGCGGACATCGCCACCGCAAATAGAAACTTCGCGCTCTGAAATGCCGGAGATGCGTCCCGCCGGAAGTTGCTGACTTCACGGTAGAGGTCTATACTTTTCCCATGGACTTCACGCAATACATGGGCATCGGGGGCATGGGAGCGCTCGGTTCCTTCTCTCTCTTGCTCGTCCTCCTCATCGCGTGGAGCCTTTTCTGGAAGGGCTTCGCGCTCTGGCACTCCGCGAAGCGCGGCGAGCAGTGGTGGTTCATCGCTTTCCTCATTCTCAACACCGCCGGCATCCTAGAGATCGTCTACCTCTTCTTCATCGCGAAAGTTCCCGAATTCCGCAAGAAGCTGGGACTCTGATCTCCAAGGCGGTGGACTACGAGGAGACTCCCGTTTCTGACACTGATGTCCGCCGTTTTCCCCGTCATCTTGTTGCGTATGCCGCGAGCGCTCCCCGAGCGCAGAACCTCGTTCTTGAGCGGATAGAAAAGTCCTTTCGCGCTCACCCCTGCCGCATCGCGCCCGACGGGAATAAGCGAGACATCATCCCCTTTCTTTCCCCTGATACGGAGTCGTGCGCGGACAAGCTCTATCTCCTCCCTGCCTTCTATGATGCGCAATCGAACCGATGCGAATCGCTTTTTTGCGAGCATGAAGATGTTGCCGACGAGGTGATCGGTCGAGGTGCCGCGCACGCCGGCGAGAATGACGTCGCGGCATCCCCGCGCAACCGCAAGCGCCACTCCGAGCTCGGAATCCGTGTAGAGCTTGTCGCGCGGATATCGGATGAGCTCGACCTTCTTTTTCTGCAGAGCACGAAGTATGCGCCGAGAGAGCGAATCCATGTCGCCGATGACGACGTGCGGCGTGAGGCGAAGCGCGAGTATATGTGAGGCGCCGCCGTCGCAACCGATGAGAAGCGTGTCTTTCTTGATATGCCGCTTTACGCGCGAGAGATCGGCGAGATCGCCATTGCAAAAGACGATGGCTTTTTTCACCCCGTTAGAAGTAGGAGGCTTGCGCTTCCGATTCGTCTCCGACGGCAGTGAGATGTTCTTGTTCATAGCTTGCAGGACGATCTATCTATGTCCTGAACTTCCGCAACTTCTAACGGGGCTCATATTTTTTTCCACGGAACGAATACGCGCTCCGCGAGCGATACGAGCGCAAGGAGCGCAACCGTGAGGAGCATCGTCACGACGAGCGCGGCAAAGACGAGGACGATGGCGCGACTATTGGCCGAGGTAAGCATGAAAACGCCGAGGCCGCGGTAGGCGCCGACGAACTCGCCGACGATGGCGGCAGTGATTGCGTATGTTACAGCTATGCGAAGCCCCGAAAAGAACGAGGGCAGAGCCGCCGGCAAGCGAACATACGAAAGTATCTGCCATGAAGAAGCGCCCATAGCCTTAAGGAGGTCGACCATGTTCTCATCTGCCGCGCGAAGCGCGTCGAAGGTCGCGATGGTGACGGGGAAAAAGCAATAGAGGATGACGATGAGCGCCTTCGGAAAGAGATCGAAGCCGAACCACATGAGAAGGAGCGGCGCGAGCGCGATCAAGGGTATCGTCTGCGAGAGGACGAGAAGCGGGTAGACGCCGGCGCGGACGCGCGGCATGAGGAAAAGCGCCGCCGCGAAGCCGACGCCTAGCAGTACCGCGAAGAAAAGCCCGATGAGCGCCTCTTTGAGCGTCTGCGCCGCGTGGACGAAGAGTATCTCGCGGTACGAAAGAACGGCGAGCGCGATATCCGAAGGGGGCGGCAAGACGGTTTTCGATATGTTCGCGAGACGGACGTAGAGCTCCCACGCGCCGATGAACGACGTGAGGATAAGAAGCGGCGGGAAGAGTTTTTCGAGCATCGTCATACGGGCGCGAGGAGTGAGAACAGGCGTTTTTCAAGTTCGAGCGCCTCCGGCGCGCGCAACTGCTCATGACGGCGCGGCCGCGGGATCGGCACGTCGAATTTTTCCTTGATGCGCCCGGAACCGAGCACATAGATAGTGTCGGAGAGGAATATCGCCTCGCGGATGTCATGGGTGACGAGAAGCACGCTCGCCTCGGTCTTCTCGAGGAGCGCGAGAAGCCATGTTTGCGCTTCTATGCGCGTCAGCGCGTCGAGGGGCGCGAACGGCTCATCGAGGAGCAGTAACGAGTGATCGTGGAGCACCGTTCGCAGAAGCGCCGCTTTCTGCTTCGTTCCTCCCGAAAGCGCCGCCGGATAGAGCCGAGCATATTGTTCCAAACCGAATGCCGAAAGAAGCGCTCTCGCTTTTTCCTGCGCTCTCCCTCGCGACGCGCCCGCGATATCCGCGGGCAACAAAAGATTTCCCTCGACCGTCCTCCAGGGCAAAAGCGCGTGGTCTTGCGGCATATACGATGCGTCGCCACGGAGCTCGAAGACGCCGGATGTCGGCATCCCGACGCCGGCGAGTATTTTAAGGAGCGTGCTCTTGCCGGAGGCGTTCTGCCCGATGATGCTGACAAACTCGCCCTCTTTGGCCTCGAGGCTGACATTCGAGAGCGCCCGGATCTCCTTTTTCCCCGTCTCGTAAGTCTTCCCGACGCCGCGGACGGCGAGCAGAGCCGCGCTATTCGAAAAGTTCATTCGTGTAGAGCGCATCGAGGTCGAGCTCGCTTACCGGGTCGCCCGAGGCGTCGAAGACAGCTTCGTTATCGAGCATGAACGCGGGGTACCAGCGCCACGAGCTTTCGCTCTGGACTCCCCACGGCACTCCCTCGTCGGCGTAGCGCGGCGAGAGATACGCTTGGCTCGCGAATACAAGGCCTTCGTCGGGGAAAGTGCCGCGCGGGGTGGCCGCGATGAGCATGCGCGCCGCCTTCTCCGGGTTCTCGCGCGCGAATTCGTAGCCGCGCGCCGTCGCGCGCATGAATTTTTTCAGCAACTCTTTCTTCGTCGCAAGCGTTTGTGGCGAGGTGATGATGTTCGGCGTCGAGTAATCGGGAATGCCGTATTCGGCGATGGGAAATGTGATGAGCTCGAACCCTTCGCGCTTCGCCGCGACACCCTGCCAGCCGTCGAATATCCACGTGAAATCGACGCGCCCCGCGCGGAGCGCCTCGAAGGCGTCGGTATCGAGCGTCACGTTCTGAAATGCACCGCTCCCGCCGTCGCTTTGAATGATAGTACCGATGACGGGCTCTTCGTATGGCGCGCCATAGCCGCCGTAAATTTTTCCCTCAAGTTGCGAAGGGCGCGTGATGCCAGAATCTTTTCGCACGGCGAGGGAGGAGGTGTTGCGCGCGATGATAGCGGCGATGGAAACGACTGGCGCGCCTGCCGCGTGCGCGGCGACGATTGCTTCAGTGGAGCTGATGCCGAGATCTGCTGCGCCGGAGTGCACTAAGACGTCGGGCGATACGGAGCCGTAGGGCAGGATGATGAGTTCTATCCCCTCTTCTTCGTACCACTTCTCATGGAGCGCGACGTAGAGCCCCGTGTGATTGGTGTTCGGCGTCCAGTCGAACGCGAGCGTGAGAGGCGCGAGGTCATCGCGCGTCGAACCCGTGTTGCTTTGAAATATCCAAAATGCGCTTCCAACGATTACGACGACTAGAACGACTATAACGTATCTGGTATTCATATTCCCTCCGCAGGCATTACCCTACAGGTTCGATGGGTCGTCCCTGCGGTGAGTTTATCGAATCCGCGACTTGGGACCTCTCAGCCGAGCCTTGTCTCGCCGAAGCCCCGTTTGACGTGGCGTAGGCGGACTTCCCCAGCTCCCCCACAACTACTGTATCAGAGGAAGGAAAAGAGACAACTCGTCTATGTCAAAACCTTCGTCATTTGGACGCGTTCCACGTCACTGCGACCCGGTTCAGGCTCAACCCAAGCCTCCTTATGGAAACCGAGACGTTCGTAAAATCCAACTGCTGTGGGATGTGCATTGAGAACGAGCGTGGATATCCCTTGTCTTTTGGCAAGACTCTCAAGATTTTTCATGAGCAACCGCCCAAAACCCCTGCCTTGCTCTTTTTTAGTGATCGCCACAAGCCGAACTGCGGCTATATCCGGGGAGAGAATGTCGAACCGCGCTGTTCCGATCGCTCTTCCATTAGTCTTCAGGAGTAATGCGGTTTTGTTCGGATCCCGTTCGCCTCGATAGTTCGGATCGTAGTCGGACCTGCCGCGCGCTTCGAAGAGTTCTGTGCGACGGATGTCGTGATAGCTCGCCCAATCCTCGGCCGTCGTTACCCGAGCAAGCTCGACCCTTACCATAGATCACAGATCATCGGCGGTGAGGCCCGCGATCTTGAGAATGCGATGTAGCGTGCCCTTTGAAATGTCTCGCGCGTGCATCGGGACCACGACGGTTGCCTTGTCCGAAGCGCGTACGTATACCGCATGACTGCCGCGTTGCCGGGTAAAGACGAAACCTCGTTTGGCGATCAGCGCGATGATCCTTCTCGGCGTCGCCGACTTGGCCATAGCGCTTACTACCTTCGAACCTCCGCAAGATCAACGGCGACCGAACTCACGATCGGGCGCTCATCAATAGCCGGTACCGGTTCTCGACGCGCGGCGAGCTCCTCGAGATATACGAGAATCGCCTCTTTCGCCATTTTCTGGGCATGCTCGAAGTTTTTGCCTTGCGTCACACAACCGGGCAAAGTCGGCACATACACCGAATATCCCCTTCTTTTCTCGGGTTCGAATACGACGCTAAAGTCCAGAATTTTCTTCTTTTTCATACTTCAATGAGGACAGCATACCATATTCAATGTATACTCGAAATTCATGGCTAAAAATAGTTCTCTCAAACCTCGCAGTACCGTGATGACCGAGGGCGATGCGCGCGCGCCGAATAGGGCGATGCTTCGCGCCACGGGAATGAAGGACAAAGATTTCGAAAAGCCCATAGTCGGCATCGCGAGCACGTGGAGCGAGGTGACGCCCTGCAACATGCACATCGACAAGCTCGCGCTCGCGGTACATGCCGGAGTAGAAAAGGCTGGAGGCGTAGCGCAAACATTTGGCACCATCACCGTTTCGGACGGTATCGCTATGGGTCACGAGGGCATGAAATACTCGCTCGTTTCCCGCGAAGTCATCGCAGACTCAATAGAAGTGGTCGCCGGAGCAGAGCGATTCGACGGCATCGTCGCGATAGGCGGTTGCGACAAAAATATGCCGGGATGCATGATCGCCCTCGCGCGCGTGAACACGCCGGGCATTTTCATCTACGGCGGCACTATCATGCCGGGCAAGCTTCACGGCAAAGACATCGACATCGTGAGCATTTTCGAAGCGGTCGGCCGGTATCAGGCGAAAAAGATAGACGCGAAAGAGCTTCACGCGATCGAGTGCAAGGCGTGCCCGGGCCCTGGCTCCTGCGGCGGTATGTACACCGCCAACACGATGTCTTCCGCGATCGAAGCGATGGGCATGAGCCTCCCCTACGGCTCGACGACCCCCGCCGTCTCGAAGCAGAAGCGCGAGGAGTGCGCGACCGCGGGGCGTCAGGCGCGCGAACTCGTGAAGCGCGGCTTGAAGCCCCGCGACATCATGACGAAAAAAGCGTTCGAGAACGCGATTACCGTCGTGATGGCCATCGGCGGCTCGACGAACGCCGTTCTGCACCTCCTTGCGATGGCGCGCGCGGCGGAAGTGGAACTCTCGATGGAAGATTTCAACCGCATTTCCGACAAGACTCCCCTCCTGTGCGACATGAAACCGGGCGGGAAATACCTGACGGTGAACTTGCATGAGGCGGGCGGCGTGCCTGCGGTGATGAAAGAGCTTCTCGATGCCGGACTTTTGCATGGCGATTGCATGACGGTAACGGGAAAAACCGTCGCGGAGAATCTCAAGAACGTCAAAAAGGCGAAAAGTATCACGCCAGTCATCCACGATTTCGATAACCCCGTGATGACGCGCGGGCCTATCGTCGTCATGCACGGCAATCTCGCGCCAGGAGGCGGCGTCGCGAAAATAAAAGGCATCAAGAAGCTCCAGCACCGCGGCCCGGCGAAGGTATACGAGTGCGAGGAGGACGCGTTCGCGGCGCTTCAGCGGGGCGAGGTCGTCCGCGGCGACACCATCGTCATCCGGAACGAGGGCCCTAAAGGCGGCCCCGGCATGCGCGAGATGCTCGCCGTCACCTCGGCCATCATCGGCCAGGGGTTCGGAGATTCCGTAGCACTCATCACCGACGGCCGTTTCTCCGGCGGCTCGTACGGCATGGTCATCGGGCACGTCGCCCCGGAGGCCTATGTGGGCGGCACGATCGGACTTCTGCGCAATGGCGACATCATTGCGATCGACGCTGAAAAGAAAACAATTGAAGTGGAGCTTTCCGACGAGGAGCTCGCGCGCCGGAAAAAGGAGTGGAAGCAGCCGGCTCCCAAGTACAAGCGCGGGGTCTTGCGCAAATATATCGAACTGGTATCTTCGGCAAGCGAAGGCGCGGTGACGGATGCCCTCGATTAACTATTCAACGAAGAACAATGGCAAAGATAGATTTTGGCGGGACGGTTGAAGACGTTGTGACGCGCGACGAGTTTTCGCTTGAGAAAGCGCGCGAGATCTTGAAAGACGAGACTGTTGCAGTACTTGGCTACGGCGTACAGGGCCCAGCGCAAGCATTGAACATGCGAGACAACGGCATCAATGTCATCGTTGGCCAGCGCTCGGGAACTCCTTCGTACGAGAAGGCGGTGCAGGACGGGTGGGTGCCGGGAAAGACGCTCTTTTCTCCCGAAGAGGCCGCCGAGAAAGGTACCGTCATTCAATTCCTCATATCCGATGCCGGGCAAATGAAGACGTGGCCGGACATCAAAAAGCACCTCACGAAAGGCAAAGCGCTCTATTTCTCACACGGATTCGGGCTCGTATTCAACGATCAGACGGGCATCGTCCCGCCGAAAGATGTGGACGTCATCCTCGTCGCGCCCAAAGGCTCCGGCCGGAGCGTGCGCATCAACTTTCTGAACGGGAGCGGCATCAATGCGAGCTACGCGGTAGACCAGGATGCGACCGGCCGCGCAAAAGAGCGTACGATTGCGCTTGGGATCGCGCTCGGCGCCGGCTACCTCTTCCCCACGACATTCAAGAACGAGGTCTACAGCGACCTTACGGGCGAGCGCGGAATTTTGATGGGCGCGCTCGCAGGCGTGATGGAAGCGCAGTACAACGAGCTTCGCAAGCACGGCCACTCTCCGAGTGAAGCATTCAATGAGACCGTCGAGGAGCTGACGCAAAGCCTCATCCGCCTCGTCGGAGAGAATGGCATGGACTGGATGTACGCGAATTGCTCGACGACCGCCCAGCGCGGCGCGCTCGATTGGCGGCCAAAGTTCCGCAAAGCGGTGGAGCCGGTGTTCGAGGAACTCTACAAGAGCGTCGCCTCGGGAAAAGAAACCGCCATAACCCTTAAAGCAAACAGCCAGCCGGATTACCGAGTGAAGCTTGAGGAAGAACTCAAAGAGATTCGAGAATCGGAAATGTGGAAAGCCGGCGCCGCCGTCCGCTCACTGCGCCCCGAGAATTGGAAGAAACAATAATGTTATTATGGTGCATCTATGGCGATACGCATCATAAAAGATCGCATTTCAAGAAAAGAACTTCGGGAAATTGCAGATGAGCGGTTCGGCGATCTCGTCAAGGCCGCAATCGACATTCGACAGGAAATTATCGCGCTCGGAGCCGAACTTCATGCTGATGCGCAAGTCGAACTTATCGAGAAGGAAGAATCAAGTACAGAAGACATTTGGGGAATTAACCTATATCCTGCAGAGAAAGACGATGCACTTGTGGAGTTCGATTCGATGATCAATCTCAAGCCTGCATTCGGCAACCGCACACGAGGAGTTGATGATGAGTCTACGAGGGGAAAAATCAGGGAGATTGTTAATCGAATCGTAACTGATTGATATGGCTTTCCAACACGATCCGGCACGATGGCACACACTCTCGCTTGCCGAACAGTTGGGCAACATCGGAAGCGAGGTGCATCGCGCGCGGATGGCAGAACATGCAAATGAGAGCCGATTTATTGCCGCGCGCGATCGATCCCTCGAGCTTTTTGATCTCACGCTCGCCGATCCGCGCTGGAAGGGCCGTTTGCGGGAAATCGCCCGCGCGCGAGAAGTCTTCTGCGACGCCGCCGAGGGCGGAAAACAATATCAAACGACCATCGCAGAACTCGAACCGTACTTCGACCGATTCGCCATGGCTGTACGAAAATAGCCGGCGCCGCAGTGCGCTCCATGCGCCCCGAGAACTGGAAGAAATCCTAGAACAGCCTGAGTGTCCCGCCAGTGGTAAAGTTCACCCGTGGCACAAAAGACGGAACCTTTCATATCGCTCAAGAAAGTCTCGATACGGGCGCATGGGCGCGTCCTTTTCGAGAACCTGCATTGGGAGATAAAGAACAACGAGCAATGGGCAGTAATAGGGTCTAATGGCTCGGGACGCTCCTCGCTCATGCGGGCGATTGCCGGTTCTCTTCCGCCTACCAAAGGAACAATTACACGTGTTTCGGACAATATAGAATACGTCTCTTTCGAGACACAAAAGAAACATTTGCCTTTCGAGACGTTCATCCAAGACCGCTGGAACGTCGGCCTTCGCGAGAACGGACTTACGGTCGCAGGCCTACTTCCCAAAGCGCCGCGCAAGCTCATCGCAGATTTCGGACTGAAAACGCTACTCGGTAGAAGCATTATTGAACTTTCGAATGGAGAGCGCCGCAAAGTGGAGATAGCGCGCGCGCTTCTGAAGGATCCTTCCCTTCTCATCTTGGACAATCCATACGAGGGGTTGGACGAGCAGTTCCGAAAGAAATTGACAAAAATATTGAACTCTCTCATGCGCTCGAAGATGCGCCTTATCATCGTCGGGACGAGTAGAGATGAGATACCAACGGGTATCACGCATGTTTTCCTGATTGAAGAGGGTGGAAGAGTCACGCAATTCCCTAAAAAAAGTGTACCAAGGTTAAACCTTGCCATTGATTCTCGAGGTGAAACATTGCCGAAAATCTCCAAGGGGAAAGGGGGTGTTGAAAAAAGAGCGTATAACGCTAGCTTACGCGGCCGCGTGAGCAAGAGTTATATGCCGATTGTGCAGATGAAAAAGGTGAACGTCTTATACGACGGACGAAAGATTCTTCGTAATGTCAATTGGACGGTACGTGAATACGAACGCTGGGCGCTCTTTGGTCCTAATGGTGCGGGAAAGACGACGCTCCTCTCCCTTATCCTTGCGGACAATCCGCAGGCGTATGCCAACGACATCACGCTCTTTGGCAAGAAAAGAGGCTCCGGCGAAAGTATTTGGGAAATCAAGCGTCAGATCGGATCTGTCTCGCCGGAGCTTCAGCTCTACTTCCCAACCTCTATGACCTGCCTTGATGTTGTGTGTTCGGGATGGTTCGACACCATTGGACTGTACCGAGAATGTACGGAGGATCAGCGCGAGATCGCACTCGCATGGCTCCAACGCTTCGGAGTCGCTGAACACGCGGGAGAACCATTTGAAAATGTTTCAGAGGGTGAGCAGCGCCTTACGCTCCTTGCTCGCGCAATGGTGAAAAATCCTCGACTCCTCGTCTTGGATGAGCCGTGCCAGGGACTCGACCCCGAGCATCGCGATCGAGTCCTTGAGGCCGTTGATTCGATCGAGAAGGACTCCACGACTATTATTTATGTCACCCACCGCGCCGACGAGCTTCCGAAAAGTACTACCCACGTATTCAGATTAGAGAAAAAATCCTAAACAAGACGAGCTAAGACTGATACTATCCCATTATGAAAATCAAAGGCTTTGATGATACGATTGCTTGGTACGACAACGACGCCGAGCAATATGCGGCAGCGCTACAAGAAGCAGTTCCAGTTGCGGCAATAGAAAAGTTCCTCGAAGCGCTGCCTCTGAATCCCTCCATACTAGAAGCCGGCTGCGGGCCCGGCAGGGAATCCACCGTCTTTCACCAGAAAGGCGCGAGAGTCGTGGGTGTTGATCTTTCAGAAGGATTGCTCGACATCGCGAGAAAAAATAATCCTGATGTTGAATACATCAAAGCAGACTTTCTTGAACTCCCGTTTCCCGGGAGCAAGTTTATTGGTGTGTGGGCTCACGCCTCGCTCGTTCACCTAGAGGGGAAATGGGGATAAGTCCGATATTTCCTCGCATTCTGTGGCCTAGTATTCTCATGCCACGCCTTCCGCGTGTCGCTGTCGGCGGCGTCCCATACTACGTCATCAACCGTGCGAACGGACGCGCGAGGATATTTCACGATGAAAAAGAGTACCGGCATTTCGGGCCGAAGGGCTCATGATATTACACAATGCAAATGCCCAAAATAACGGACGTATCCCCATTATCCCCATCGATCCCGAGACAACCACGATGATCTACGTCACCCACCGCGCCGACGAGCTTCCGAAAAGTATCACGAACGCACTCACGCTGAAAAAATAAGCTATTGACCCCGTTAGAAATAGCCCGCCCCATGGGCCCTTCGGGCGCGCAAGCGCGGACGCGATTTCTAACGGGGTTGACAAGAATCGGAGTGGAGGTACTATTAAAACATGAGCCAGAAAGGAGTCGTCGTAGTCGTCGTCAATCCCGCTCGGGCGCGGCTCTCATAACATACACACATACGAAACCGAGAGCCCGCCCAAAAGCGGGCTTTGTGCTTAAATACAAGGAAACTATGGAAAAAATCAGCGGAGGCCATGCACTCATGAGATCCCTCATTCGAGAGGGGGTGGATACCATTTTCGGTTATCCCGGCGGCGCCATCATGCCCGTGTACGACGCGCTCTATGATTACAAAGACAAAATCCGCCACATTTTGGTGCGGCACGAGCAGGGCGCCGCGCATGCCGCGGAAGGATATTCGCGAACGCGCGGCAAACCAGGCGTGGCGATGGCCACATCCGGCCCAGGCGCGACGAACCTCGTCACAGGAATCGCCGACGCGATGTGCGACTCGATCCCCATCGTATGCATCACCGGGCAGGTGCCGAAGGCGATCTTGGGCACCGATGCATTCCAGGAGGCTCCCGTCATCGGCATCGTAACGCCCATCACGAAATGGTGCTTTCAGGTCACGAGGGCGGAGGAGATTCCGGAGGCTGTCGCGAAGGCATTCCACATCGCTTCGACAGGAAGGCCCGGGCCCGTGCTGATAGACATAACCAAAAACGCCCAGATCGAGCTCTTCGACTACGATCCGCAGGCGAAGTATTCGTTCTCCTCGCGGCTCGCGCCGAAAGATTTCAAAAAAGACCTGCCGCGCGCGGCGGAGCTTTTGAACAAGGCGGAGCGCCCCTACATGCTCATCGGCCACGGTATCGCGATCTCGAAGGCGGAGGGAGAACTCAAAAAATTCATGGAGAAGAGCGGCGTTCCCGTAGCCTCGACCATCCTCGGGCTCTCATGCATTTCTACCGATCACCCTCTCTACATGGGGATGCTCGGCATGCACGGCAACTACAGCACCAACAAGCTGACCAACAGGGCTGATGTGATCCTCGCCGTCGGCATGCGCTTCGACGATCGCGTGACGGGAAAGATCTCGGAATACGCGAAGAACGCCAAAATCATTCACGTGGACATCGACCATGCGGAATTAGACAAGGTGATAAAGGCAGAGATCCCCATCCATGCCGACGCGAAGGAATTTCTCACGGGTATCTTATCGCTCATCAAAAAGCGCGACCACGGCACATGGATCAAGGAATTCAAGAAGCTCGATGAGGAAGAAAAGAAAGTCGTGAATGACGCCGAGCTCTATCCCAAAGAAGGCGAGATCACGATGGCCGAGACGATCCGCGTCCTTTCGGAAAAGACGAAAGGAAAGGCGGTCATCGTCGCCGACGTAGGACAGCACCAGATGATCGCGGCCCGCTACTACCAATTCCGCGCTCCCGACAGCTACATCACCTCGGGCGGTCTTGGCACGATGGGCTTCGCGCTCCCCGCGGCCCTCGGCGCGAAAGTCGGCGACCCAAAGCGTGAAGTAATCGCCATCATCGGCGACGGCTCCTTCCAGATGACCCTGCAGGAGCTTGGCACGATCAGGCAGGAAAAACTCGCCGTAAAAATAATCATCCTCAACAACCGATTCCTCGGCATGGTCAGGCAGTGGCAGGAGCTCTTCTTCGAGAATCGCTACTCATTCGTGCATATGGACAATCCTGATTTCAACAAGATCACCGACGGCTATCACATTCCGAATGAGCTGGTGGAAAAGCGCGAAGAGCTTAGCGCAGCGCTCAATCGCCTCTTGAAGGCAAAGGGAAGCTACCTCCTCGACGTGCGCGTGAAGAAGGAGGAGAATGTGTTCCCCATGGTTCCAAGCGGAGCTTCCGTTGACGAGGTACGGATCAAATAATGCGTATGCGCTACGAGATAAGGATCACATCCGAAAACGCGCCCGGCACGCTCTACCGCATCGCCGGCACGATGCTCCGGAAGAAGATAAACATCGAGTCCCTGCACGTGCAGGAGATCGACCCGGTGCGCCACCTGTCGCAGTTCACCATCGAGATATTCCTCGAACCCGATCTGATGGAGAAACTCATCAAGCAGATACAGCGCATCGTCGAGGTCACGGAGGCGAAATATCTCGCGATCGGCGAAAACGGGAAGGCGTGAGGTCAGACCGTGGATCTTCGCCAATGTCGGACCTTGCTATACTGCGAACATGCTTGCGTTGGCGCGAACTCTCTGGAGAAAGTTGCGCAAAATGCGCTTTTCCTACGAGCCGCTCATCGAGGTCCGCATTTCCCGCGAGGCGATCCTGCACAATCTGGCGGCGTTCCAAAACTTCAAGATGGACATGGCGGTCGCGCCGGTCCTCAAAGCAAACGCTTACGGGCACGGGCTCGTCGAGGTGGCGAAGGTCGTGGACCGGGAGGACGTGCCCTTCGCCTGCGTGGATTCGTACTTCGAGGCGCTGATCCTCCGCAACGAGGGCTTCCGCGCTCCCATTCTCGTCGTCGGCTATACGCCGCTCGAGAACATACTGGGGAGCCGGCTCGAGCGCGTCGCGTTCGGCATCTTGAGCGCGGACGAGCTCTACCGGCTCGCGAAGAACGCGCGTGAGCGCGTGGCCATCCACCTCAAGATAGACACCGGCATGCGCCGCCACGGCGTAACGCAAGGCGGCATCGAGGAGGCTATCGCGCTCCTGAAGGCGAATCCGCGGCTCGCGCTCCAGGGCCTCTACACGCACCTCGCCGACGCGGACACTCCCGGCTCTGCGCACGCGGCGCGGCAGATCGAAGAGTGGAACGCGGCGGTCGAGCGTTTCCGCGCGGCGATCCCGGGCATCGCCTATTTCCACTGCGCGGCCACGAGCGGCGCCGCGCTCGCGAAAACGATCGACGCGAACGTGATGCGCCTCGGCATCGGCCTCTACGGCTTCGGCACGGGCGAGGAGCCTCTCCCGCTCCGCCCCGCGCTCGAGATGGTAACGCGGATCACGTCCGTGCGGCCGCTCAAAAAAGGCGAATCGGTCGGCTACAACGCCGCGTTTACCGCTCCCCGCGACATGCAGATAGCGACTATCCCCGCCGGATACTACGAGGGCGTGGACAGGCGGCTTTCCAACCATGGCGCCGTGCTGACGCGGGACACGCCGTGCCCCATCGTGGGGCGGGTGAGCATGAACATCACCTCGTTCGATATTTCGCACCTTCCCGGCGTCGGCATCGGCGAGGAGGCGGTCGTCATCAGCGTGGACGAATCGGCGCCGAACTGCGTCAAGGCAATCGCGAAAACTTGCGAGACCATCCCCTACGAGATACTCGTGCGCATCCCCGCGCACCTGCGGAGAGTCGTCGTATAGCGCGTGCCCGAAGATACTCGCTCCGGGCGAGAGGTTTCCGAGGCCTCGGCGAAAAATCACTCTTCGTGGAGCTCGCTTCCGATGCGTGCGGCTCTCCGCGCGAGCGCGGGATGGCGCGAGAGCGAGGGATCTTCTTTGACCAGCCGCTTTGCCTCGAGGCGCGCGGCGCGGATGAGCTTAGTGTTTTTCAGCGCCTCCATGCCGAGGTCAGACATGCCCCACTGCCTGCGGCCGTAGAGATCTCCCGCGCCGCGCGCCTCGAGATCGACTTCGGCGAGCTTGAAACCGTCGTTCGATTTCTCAAGGGCGCGCAAGCGCTGCATTGCGGCTTTTCCCGCCGTTTCTGGAAGCAAAAAACAGCGCGGAGGATGCGAGGAGCGTTGAACGCGGCCACGCAGTTGATGCAATTGCGCGAGCCCGAAGCGTTCCGCCCCTTCGATGAGGATCACCGTTGCGTTGGGAACGTTGATCCCCACCTCGACGACCGACGTCGCGACGAGGATGTGAATGCCGCCGGCGGCGAAGCGGCTCATCACCGCGTCCTTTTCTTTCGGCTTCATGGCGCCGTGCAGAAGGCCGATATCGAACTCCGGGAAAACGTCCTTTGCGAGACGCTTCGCCTCCGCCTTCGCCGACTTCGCCTGAAGCGCGTTCAGTTTTGAAGGATCGGGCTCTTCGATGCGCGGGCAGATGACGTACGCCTGGCGGCCCTTTTGCACCTCCTCGCGCACCGCCTCGTATGCCTCTTCTCTCTCGCCGGGCTTTACGAGCGTTGTCGTGATGCGCGCCCGCCCGGGCGGCAGTTCGTCGAGGATAGAAAGATCGAGGTCGCCGTAGACGGTGAGCGCGAGCGTCCGTGGTATCGGCGTTGCCGTCATGCTCAAAAAGTGCGGCGTTGCTTCTCCCTTTTGCGAAAGCGCGCAGCGCTGTCGCGTGCCAAACCTGTGCTGTTCGTCCACGATGGCATAGGCGAGGTGCCGGAACTTCACGGACTTCTGAATGAGCGCGTGCGTCCCGACGAGCATCGCGATTTCGCCGTTCTCGACCCACTTCAAAAGCTGGGAGCGGGAGATGCTCGTTACCTGTTCAGCGTACTTCCGCGTCCGTTCCGCGTAATTCCGCGTTTTGGAGGGAAATTTTTTGCAACCGCTTCCCGTGATGAGCGCAATGCGTATGGGAAGGTGCGAGAAGTATTCGATGAACGACTGGAAATGCTGTCCGGCGAGTATTTCCGTCGGCGCCATGTACGCCGCCTGCAGTGTCCCGCTCTCGCCTCCGGGCGGCCTGGAGTTCACGACAGCGTAGGCGGTCGCCGCCGCAACGAGCGTTTTTCCGCTCCCGACGTCGCCTTCGAGAAGCCGCGCCATCGGATGCGGCTTTTTGAAATCGCCGAGAATATCGGCTATGGCGCGCTCCTGCGCCCCCGTCGGCCGAAGCGCGACGGAGTCGAGAAAGCGGCGCGCAAGCTCATCGCCGTTTTTTACGGGAAAAGATTTCTGTACGTCGTTTTCCGCCCGTTCGCGGGCCCGCGCGACCTGTATCGAGAAGATCTCCTCGAACGCGAAGCGCTTGCGCGCCGCTTCCGCCTCCCGCTCGGTCTTCGGCCGGTGCGCCGCGAGGAGCGCGCGAGAGAGATCCGGAAGGTTGTAGCGCGCCCGCACGTCCGCCGGCACCGGGTCTTCGAGCCTGCCGTGCGCGCCGCTCTCGAAGACGCGTCCGAGCGCGTGGAAAAACCACCGCGACGTGATGCCGCGGCTCTCCGGGTAGACGGGAAACACGGAGCTTCGAGCTTCGGGCTTCGAGCTTTGGGGTTCAAAAAGGCCTTCCGCGACAGAGCCGGGCGGAAGATGCTCCACTTCCGGGTTCGCGATGTACGGGCGTTCCGCGTTGCCGCCCACCGTTCCCGTCATTTTCACAGCGCTCCCGTCGGCGATGTAGGAGGCGATGTACGGCTGGTTGAACCACATGACCTTCACCTTCCCGCTCGCATCCTCGAACCAGCCCTCGGTAACATTGCGGCGGCTTTTCCAGAGCTTTTTCGCCTTGAGATCGCGAAGCGTGCCGAAGAGCGTCACGTTTGCGCCGGGCGCGAGCGCCGAAACGCGGACGGGCGCGCCTGCCGTCTCGTACCGGGCCGGAACATGCCGCAGGAGGCCGGCGATCGTCGAAACGCCGAGCCGCAAAAGGGCTCGTTGCTGGATCGGCGTCAGCCGGAAATGCCGCGCAACGGGGTCTTCGGGACGCATGTGAGTAATTATAAGTCCCGGCGCCCGTGCCGCAGAGTCTGGACCCCGGTAGCGTCCGGGAGTTATACACAGTTTTCCGTCTCACGCCTTGCAGGAGCGTTTGGCATGGATACTATGGGCGTGTTCGGGAATCAGGGGCGTAAACCGGCTCATTCCACCGCAGGGTGTTTGCCGCCGATTTCTGGCTCCTCGGCTCGGAAATACAAAAGCATACTTTTGCATTTCACTCGCTCTACGTCGCCAGTAAGATTTTCTAACACTATGGCATACAAAGACGATTACGTTCGCAGGCCGGAGGACGAGGAGGAAGGCGTGCTTGGATCCGCATCCGAAGACGCGCTCGACGAATCCGAGGACGAGGAGGCGGCTTTCGGCGGCGGAATGGAGGAAGAGGAGGAGAAGTGGGAGTAGCCGTAGACGATCAAAACCTGAAAATTATCTACATGCACACGGCGCTGAAGTATCTCGGGACGGTCGCGGCGGTGGTGCTGACGGTCAATATCGTGCCGGGCATTACGGTCTCCGGGGGATGGACGACCGTCCTTCTCGCCGCGCTCGTGTGGTCTGTCATCGTGATGGTCATCAAGCCAGTGCTTTCTCTTCTTACCCTGCCCATAACTATTCTCACGCTCGGGCTGTTCTCATTCGTCCTGAACGCGCTCCTCTTCTGGGCGATGACGCTCGTCGTTCCTGGATTCGCCGTCGCCGGGTTCTTCCCGGCGCTTCTCGGCGCGCTTGTGCTCTCCGTTCTCACGTGGCTCATTCAGCAGGTCCTCTAGAACGCGCACCCTATCTCGCGCAAATACGCGAGGGTGTTCTGTTTGTGTTCCGCCGAGAGGGCATCCAGGCTCCCGTCGGACGCCTGCTCACAAACGCCCTTCCCCGTTGAGGCGAATATCCACGAGCCCGCGCGGCACTGGAGCAGGGGCCCTGCGGCGGCTCCGCACGCCCCGTTGACGGCGGGACACGGATTTCCGTAGATCGTCTCGCCTTCGCCGTACGAGCGGCTGTAGTACACGCACGAGCCGCCGATGCTGATCGTCTGCGACGAGTCGTACGTCCACGTCCCCCTGCGGCAGATGTGAAATCCGCTCTTACAGCTTCCCATGGGGCACGAAAGGTACGCGCGCGAGCCTTCCGAACCGCAGTTGATGCCGTAGCCGCTCCCGATCGGCGCGGCACCGCCGCCTTCGTATGCGCCAACGTCGATCCGCGTAATGGAGGACGAGCAGTACGAGGTGAAGGGAATGCACCATTGGCCTCCCGCGCCGCACGCGCCGGTGATGTAGCCCGTGCCCGAAGAAGGGCAGTTGCCGGCCTCGCAGGGAACCGAGAGGGTCGCCCCCTGCGGGTATGAGGCTCCTTCGTGCATGCACGCGCCCGCTTGGGCTTGCAGGGGCGTGCCGGTCGCCGAAGTTTCCGTCGCGGGCGGCGGCACGACCGGCGCTCCCACGAGCGCCTGCAAGAGGCTCCCTATCGCAGTGCCGGCTATCTGGAACGGAGGACTCGTCGTGCTGGCAATATTCGACAGCATCGCGAGAACCGCATACGTCCCGGGCGGGATCGAGCAGAGGCTCGCGCTCCCCTCGCAACGCGCGAACTTCGCGATGCAATCAAACGCGCTCTCGCCGATCGAGCAACCGCTGTCCTCGTACGGCACGCGCCACAGGTACGTGCCGGAAGCGGAGAGATTGTCCGCGATCGTCCCGAGCGTCTTGCCATCCGCATCGAGGAGCGAGAGCGCGACGCTACCGCGCGGCGCGTTCGTGCTGTGCCACGATATGCTCAATGCGTTCCCTCCCGTAACGATGCCGCCCGCGGCGGGCGCTGTCAGCTCAATGCTCGGCGCGGGCGCGGGCGCGGGAGCCGACGTGGTCGCCGCCTCCGGGGAGAAGGGCGTGGCGCACTGGTATCCCGTAAGACAGCCGTTCGCGTCGTAGCCTTTCTCCCACGAGCCGGCGCACGCGCCGGGAAGCGGCGGCGCGGGCGCGTCCGGGCACGCCGACCCGCCCTGCTCTTCCCGCCGCGCTTGCTCTGCCTGCCCGCCCTCCGATCGGGCGCTTTGGGACCGGGCGTTTTGGGAGCAGGCCGCGAGTATTGCCGCGCGGGTCTTCGGGCCGACGAGGCCGAAACCGGTCGAGGCGGCGTCTCCCGAGCCGACGATCCCGTGCGCGCTCTGCCACTCCATCACGCCCTCCTCCGTCAGCGGCCCGAAGTAGCCAGTCGCGAGGTCGGAGAGCAGGTAGCCGTCGTTGATGAGAAAACGCTGGAGCAGGCGCACGTCGTCGCCCCGGGAGCCGACGGAAAGCGTCCGCGCGATCGAGGGGCACGCGGGCTCTGCCGGCAGATTCAAGCCGGAACCCGCCGCATTCGTCTCCCCGCCCTGCACCTGCGCCTTCAAGACTTCGATACGCGCGAGGATGCTCTGTATCTGCGCTTTGATATCGTCAATCGTTAGCGCTGATGAGGTTGCAGGCACGATGAGCGCTATTGCGAGCGCGACTCTCGATAATCCCGCGACCCAACCCTTGGTCATTTTCATTGAACGGTGCCACTCGTTGAGCCGCCGACGGTGATCGTTACCTGGCCGAGCTCCTGCCACACAGCCGGGCAGGCGAGGCCGGCGGGACACTTAGGAGCGTATAGAAGCCGAGCCGTGTATGTGCCGGGGGAGGCATAGGTATGTGTTGCGCCCGGCTTACATTCAATGCCTGCCGAGGTGCATGATGGAATAAGTACGGGACTTTCGGCTCCATCTCCGAACTGAATTGAGTATTCGATGCCAGAAACAAGAGTTGTGAATCGAACCGAAAGCGGCGCGGGTCCGGAGAGCGGGCTCGCCGAGAATGCTCCCGTGCTCGGCATCGGCACGGGCGTCGGCTGGGAGAGCGGAATTGAGCACTTGTACGAGGTGGTACAGCCATAGCCGTCGGTAATCGCCTGCCATCCCGCGCTACAGGCCGTGGTCGGCGGCGGCGCGAGGGGGCACGAAGTCGGCGTCGTCGAGACGGGAACCGGCGCGGGCTGGTTCGCCGAGACGACGCAACGGTTCAATATCGCGGCGCGCGTGCGGGGCCCTGCGACGCCCCAGCCGGTCGTCGCGGGCGCGCCCGAGCGCACGACGCCCTGCGCCGATTGCCACGCCTGCACGGAAGCCTCGGTGATGGGGCCGAAGAATCCTGTCGCATTCGCGTGGAAGAATCCCTCATCGGCGAGGAACGATTGCAGGGCTACGATATCCGCGCCGGAAGCACCGAGCGAAAGGTCGCGGTAGAGCGAGGGACAGCGCACGCGCGGCGCGGCAGGAGCAGGGCTCGGAACGGGGGTGGGAGCCGGAGCCGGTGTAATGGAAAGGGTCGCGAGCTGTTGCTGGAGCGCCGCTATTTCTGCAAGCAGGGCGTTGATCTCCTGTTGTATAGGATCGGAAACCTGCGCGCCGGCCGCAAGCGGGAGAAAGAGCGCGAGGAGAGCGCCGAGAACAAGGCGGGTACGAATCGTGGTGAGCATGGCGTGCAATGCGTTTGCTAACTGACTAATTGATCGTGGCTCCGGATGTCGCCTTGACTTTCCCGTTGCCGTCGCGCAACGAGATGGTGTACGCCCCGTTGCCCGCGTATGTGTGGCTTAACGTCGCGTTCGCGGAGCCTCCCGCGCATCCGCTTTGCGAGGCCGCCGCCGAGGGAACGGCGCCGTCTCCCCAATCGATCGAATACGCCGCGCACGCCGGATATTCTATCTGGACGGAAACCGCGGCGAGGTCGCCGCCGACGCCTGGCGTTACCGAGACGATGCCCCACGACGTGGAAATGGCGGGGCCGGCGACGCTGACGCTCGTCTGGGCGGCCTGCGAGCCCGCCGCATTGCTTCCGCGGTAGAGCCGCGCGATGAAGTTCCCGCCGGATTGGTATGCATGGACGGCCTCGAAGGTGAACGCCCGGCACGCGTCGGCCGGGTACGCGATCGTCGTATTGCTGTTGTCGCCGAAGTCGAGAAAGTAGGAGCCGCCGTTGCAGTCAGCCGAGCCGTTGATGACGCCGGTGAACGTAACCGAGAGCGGCGCGTCGCCGGAGGTCTGAGACGCCGATACGGAGTCCGATGTCGGCGCGGGCGCGGGCGTCGGCGCCGGAGCGGGAGAAGGAAGCGGGGGCCCCGCGCCGTAGACCTGCACCGTCGCGGAGGTGCGGTGCCCGCCGGCGGAGAGCGTAACGAGGTACGTGCCGCCGTAGCGATATTGGTGCGCGAGGGTTTGCACCATTTGCTGGCAGTTGCCCGCCGGCACCGCTATCTGTGAGGCCGGCGTGCCGTCGCCGTAGTCGAGCGTGTAGGTCGCGCCGGCGCACGCGTTGACGGTGTTGACCGTCGCCTGGATCGCGATATTCAGGGGCGCGTTCCCCGTTATCGGCGTTACCTGGATGAACCCGCCCACCGCCGGCGCCGTTCCCCCTCCACCGCCCCCTCCGTACGTCGAACATTGAAGAGACATCGCGGCCGCCGTGCGCGGACCCACCTGCCCGTAGCCGGTAGTCGCGGCCGTGCCGGACGAGACGATGCTGAACTTCTCCTGCCATCGTTTTACCGCCGCCTCCGTGAGCGCGCCGTAGTAGCCCGTCACGCGCCCCTCGGGGTAGACGGAAGGATTGCGCGCGAGGAATTTCTGGAGCCGCGTTACGTCGTCGCCCGAATCGCCGATGTGGAGAATGCGCCCTATCAAGGGGCACGAGCCCGCATCGTACGCGCCGCTCCCGCTTGTTCCCTGCGCCGAGAGGCCGAGTTGCGCCTGCAGTTGCTGAACGCGCGCGAGGAGCGCCTGCGCCTGCGCGCGCAACTGGTCGGCGGTCGTCGGCGGAGGCGTTCCCGGCGTCGTATACGTCGTTTGTTGGGCCGTCGGCGAGACGGTAATGGTGCCGACCATGCCGGGATGGAAGAGACAGCGGTATGAATAGGTGCCGGGCTCCGTAAAGGTCCGGGAGAAAACCGCTCCAGGCTGAATCGTGCCGCTGTCGAACGAACCGTTGTACGCGGTAACGGTATGCGCCATGCTGTCGGTGTTGGTCCAGATGACCGTGTCGCCCGCGGTCACGGTGATCTGCGCGGGCGTGAAGTAGTTCGAGCCCATCGAGACGTTCGCCTGCGCCGCTTCGCCGGCGCGGGGAATGAACACGAGCGAGAGCGCGACGAGCGCGCACGCGCCGATGAAGAAACGACTGGCAAGCGCCATGCGTCTATTGTGGCATGTCCTCGCGATGCCGCAATCGCGAATCCACACTCCATGAAGCTGGTCAGCGCGCGTCATATTGTCACATTGTTCCACAGGCTCCCCGGCGGTTTTTCCAAGTTGCAGTTCTTGTACATATGTACAAGAACTGTATTGAACAGATTTGCGCTTTCCCTGGTCCGCCCGTCTGGACTCGAACCAGAAACCCCGAAGATATAAGCTTCGTGCTCTAACCATTGAGCTACGGGCGGTCAGGCCGATTATAGAACTAACGGATGACTTTTGCGACCGCTTTTGCGACGCGCTTGTCGAACATGTCGGGGACGATTCTGGTGGCGGTCGGCTTCGGGACCAAGGCGGCGATCGCGTGCGCGGCTTTCAGCTTCATGGCCTCGGTGATCTTCGTTACTTTGTGATCGAGCGCGCCGCGGAATATCCCTGGGAATGCCAGAGAATTGTTTATTTGGTTCGGAAAATCCGAGCGCCCTGTGCCGACGACCGAGGCGCCCCCGCGCTTCGCCTCGTCTGGCATGATCTCCGGTATCGGATTCGCCATCGCGAGCACGATGGCTCCCTTTGCCATTCGCCTGATGTCTTCTGCTGTCGCAAGCCCCGGACCGGAGACGCCGATGAGGACGTCGGAACCATTGAGCGCCTCCCGAAGGCCGCCTTGCACGCCATCCGGGTTCGTGAATTTCGCGAGTTCTTTCTTATGCGGCGTAAGGTCATCCCGAACCGATGAAATGACACCTTTGCTATCGAGCATCACGATATTGAGTGCGCCCGCCGCGTGAAGGAGGTGCGCCGTCGCCGTGCCCGCCGCGCCGGCTCCCGAGATGACGATGCGCGCGGTCCCGATCTTCTTACCGACGACTTTCAGCGCGTTCAAAAGGCCCGCGAGAACGACGATGGCCGTGCCGTGCTGGTCGTCGTGCATCACGGGAATGTCGAGGGCGTCTATCACGCGCCGCTCTATCTCGAAGCACTTCGGCGCGGCGATGTCCTCCAGATTGATGCCGCCGAACGCGGGCGCGATGCGCAGAACCGTCTCGACGATTTCGTCCGCATCTTGGGTATCCAAGACGATGGGCACCGTATCAATGTCGGCGAATGTTTTGAAAATGGCGGCCTTCCCTTCCATGACGGGGAGCGCGCCCAAAGCGCCGATGTTGCCGAGGCCGAGCACGGCCGAGCCGTCGGAAATAACGGCGACCGAGCGGCCTTTCATCGTATACCGCCGCGCCTCTTTCGGATTCTTCGCCACGTACGAGGAAACGGCGGCGACGCCGGGCGTGTAGACAAGCGAGAGCTCCGCGCGGTTGCGTATCGGCGCGGCAGGCACGATGCGAATCTTTCCCCCGAGCTTTTTGTGCAACGCAAGCGCCTTTTTTGCGATGTCCGTTTTCGCCATTCCCGCAAGTGTATACTAAAGCCGTGGCTGAAACCATAACCATCAAAAAACCCTTCGATGCGCATGTACACCTTCGGCAAGGCGCCATGTTGCGCGCCGTTGCTCCCATCACAGCAGCGCATTGGAGCCGCGCTATCGCGATGCCGAACACCGAGCCGCCGATAGAAACTATCGCGCAGGCGGTCGGATACAAAAAAGAGATCATCGCCGCATGTCAAGGCGACGCCTTGACATCAGGGTTCGAGCCGTTGATGACCTTCTATCTGACGAAGAATCTCAAGCCATCGGAGATCGAGCGAGGGGCATCCGACGCAGGCGGGACGAACATATACGGCGTCAAATACTACCCCTACGGCGCAACGACGAATTCCCAGTGGGGGTATAGGAACGTTCTCGAAGCGAAAGACGTCTTGGCGACAATGGAAAAAGTCGGAATGCCACTCCTCCTCCATGGTGAAGTACATGTCGACGAACGCGGCGAAGAGGTGGATCCGTACATTGGAGAACAGGCGTTCGTCAAGGAGATACTGCCGCAACTTTTAGAAACGTATCCGAAGTTGAAAATCTCACTTGAACATCTCAGTTCGGCGGAAGCGGCAGATTTTATTGAGAAGCACGGAAAGGAACAGCGATTGGCGGCGACGATACCGGCCCATCACTTGCTATATGGCCGTACAGACATAGAGAAACGCCCTGCTCTCCGCAGTAAACCGCTCGTAAAAGATAACTCTGATAAAGAGCGGATACGCACGCTCGTCACGAAAGGATTACCGTTCGTTTTCGCCGGCACCGATTCCGCACCGCATCCCGAATCGAAAAAACTCTCACCTCCAATCGCGTATGGAGTTTTCAGCGCTCCTGTTGCGCTCGAGCTCTATACGCAGGTCTTCGATGAACTTGGTGCACTCGACACATTGGAAAACTTTCTCTCCGTGAGCGGTCCTCGTTTTTACGGATTAGAGCCAAGCGCGGAAACGATCACACTCATCAAAAAAGACTGGCAAACCACCGAGCCCGTCGTTACCGACGAGGGTGTGAAAGTATGGCCCATCTGTGACGCCAAGCACGGCCTCGGCAACGAGACGATCCATTGGCAGCTAACGCGATAGCGGAAAAAGGGAAATCCCGACCGAGGACCTTGTGCGAAAGTCCCGCAGGGCGGGGTTTTCCTTTTTCCGCCTCACTGCTATGCGAGCGGCTGGTGTTCTATATCTTCCTTCTTTTTGGGCGTGATGCCGTGCGCAATGAGTATCTTCTCGAAATCGTCGCGCTCGATGGTCTCGACTTCGACGAGTTGACCCGCGATCGCGTCGAGCGCCTTGCGGTGCTTCTTCAAGACCCCTTCCGCTTTTTTGTGCGCTCCCTCGATGATGCGCTTCACCTCGGCGTCTATCTGCGAGGCGACCTCCTCCGACTGCTCCCCGCCCTCGACGCCCTCGCCGAAGATCGCCCGCTGGGCCGAGGCCGCAAACGCGATGGGGCCCATCTTTTCCGACATGCCGTAGCGCGCGACCATGTTGCGCGCGAGCGCGGAGAGCACCTGCAGGTCGTTGGCGGCGCCGGTCGTGATGTCGCCGAATATCATCCGCTCCGCGACGTAGCCGCCGAGCGAAACAGCGATGTCGTCGAGAAATTCCTTGCGCGACTGCATCTTCCGGTCCTCGAAGGGGAGCTTCAGCGTATAGCCCGCGGCGCGGCCGCGGCTGATGATCGATATCTTGTGCACCGGATCGGCGTACGGGAGCACGCTCGCGACCAAGGCGTGCCCCGCCTCGTGGTAGGCGGTTATCTCCTTCTCCTTTTTGTTGAGCACGTGCGATCTTCGTTCCGGCCCGAGCATCACCTTCTCTATCGAGCGGATGAGATCGTATTGCGTGATCTCCTTCCGGTTCTCCCGCGCGGCGAGGATGGCACCCTCGTTCATGAGGTTGGCGAGATCGGCTCCCGAAAATCCGGGTGTTCGCTCCGCGATGACGGTGAGCCGCACGTCGGGCCCCAAGGGCTTCTGGCGCGCGTGCACTTTCAAGATGTCCTCTCGATCCTTCCGGTCGGGGAGATCGATGACGACGCGGCGGTCGAAGCGGCCTGGCCGGACGAGCGCGGGATCGAGGACGTCGGGACGGTTCGTCGCCGCCATCACGATGACCTTTTCGTTGGGCTCGAAGCCGTCAAGCTCGACGAGTATCTGGTTCAGCGTCTGCTCGCGCTCGTCGTTGCCCCCGCCGACGCCGGTGCCGCGCACGCGCCCGATAGCATCTATCTCATCGATGAAAAGTATCGAGGGCGACGCTTTCTTCGCCACCTGAAAGGTGTCGCGCACGCGACTCGCGCCGACACCGACGAACATTTCCACAAATTCTGATCCCGATATGGAAAAGAACGGGACATTGCTCTCGCCGGCCACCGCGCGGGCAAGAAGCGTTTTACCCGTTCCCGCCGCGCCCATCAGGAGCACGCCCTTGGGGATGCGCGCGCCGATCTGGATGAACTTCTTCGGGTTCTTCAAAAAATCCACTATCTCGGTGAGCTCCTCTTTCGCCTCCTTCGCGCCCGCGACGTCGGCGAAGGTGACCCGCTGTACCTGGTCTTCCGGAGAGGTAAGCCGCGCCATCGAGCGGCCGAAGGTGAAGGCCTGCATGCCCGCGCCGCGCATCTGCCGCGAGAGATACCAGATGATGCCGAAAAGGAGGAGCACCGGCACCATGAGCGGGGCGAGCGTGAGGAACCAGAAGCGCGCGCCGCCTTCGTCCTTTATTTCTATCTTCACCGCGCCGATCTGCTCCTGGGATACCTGGTAGTTCGCGAGCGTTTCGGTGAGCGAGGCCTCCGTCTCCTTGCGCGACTTCTTTTTCGTCTCGTCGGCATACGTCGCCGTGATGGCATCGCCTTCCACGAGGAGGGATTCTATCTTCCCCGCGGCGACGTCGGAAGCGATCTGCGAGAGCGGAACGGTTTCTGCCTCCGAAACGACGTACTGCCGCACGAGCGAGTAGCCCGCGGAAAGCACGAGAAAGACGGCGAACGCCATCGCGAGCTGCATCCAGATCGAGGGGCCGCCGCTCTGGGGCGGCCGCGCGGGCCCGCGAGCGCGCCGCGGTTTCTGGCTTTCTTGGTTCAGATCCGCCATGACTTGCGAGTTATACCACAGCTCGCCGGAGAGCGGTACACCCCAACGAGATGGAGCTCGCCTGCTCGCTATCTCACGGGGTATAGTGTCCGAATGGCGCTCATAGAGAACAAACGTGCACGGTTCGACTACTCCATCCTCGAAGAAGTGGAGGCGGGTCTGGAGCTATTCGGCTTCGAGGTGAAGTCGCTCCGCGCGGGCCGAGGTTCGCTCAAGGGCGCGCGCGTCGTCGCGCGGGGAGGCGAGGCCTACCTCGTGGGCGCCTCCATCCCCGCCTGGCAGATCGCGAACGCGCCGAAAAGCTACGACCCGGAACGCCCGCGGCGGCTCCTGCTTTCACGCAAAGAAATCGCGCGCATCGCCTCGGCGGAGGGCGAGAAGGGATTGACAATCGTGCCGATTTGTGTATATAATAAAGGGAGACGCTTGAAGCTTTCCATCGCGATCGCGCGCGGTAAGAAAAAAGAGGATAAGCGTCATACCATACGGGCGCGCGAGGAGAAACGCCGGATAGAACGCACGTTGAAAAAAGAATATTGAGAGGTCGGCCGTTCGCGAAGAGAGAACGAAGTGCTTTCTTCGGGGGTGACTGGCTTCGACAAAGAAATCGGTGTGTGTTTGCGCGTTGCGAGAGTGAACGACTCTCTCAAACCGTTCAAACACTTCAAGTGCGAACAAAGTAGCACGTGCAGTACTCTCGCCTATTCAAATGGCAGACCTGCAGCCCGCTTACGCATACGTTGCCTAAGCGCCGTCCATCGAGCCGATGCTTGATCAAGCTCGACCGGGCGTAACACATTCAAGCACTGATGAACGGCGTCCACTGTTCATCTAAGACTTCGGAATCGGGGCATTGCGTTTCTGTTCATCTCATATGCAACGCTCTTAAACAAAATCAGATGTCCTACGCAATGTAGACACACTCACACACTTTTCCTTGGACTCGGGATCATTCCCCGACACCTCCACTGCTTCGCGAAAAGCCCGCACAAATGTGCGGGCTTTTCGCTTCGCAGTGCAGGCACGCTTCGCCAGAAGCAGTGCTCGCACTGCGAAACTCCGAGCAGTGCGAGGGGTGAAGCAGTGTCCTGCGTAGCTTTATGCGAAGCAGGACTAAGCTGTCTTTAATCTTATTAGCTACGAGCTACGCAGTGCAAGCACTTGTGCTTCATAGCTTCAGCGACGAAGTACTGCACTGCAACAAACGACCGCCTTTCGGCGGTCGTTTGTTTTATAGAGCAGGGCTATAATTTCACTTATGTACTTCGTCTACATTTTGCGAAGCCAGAAGGATAAGAGCCTCTATGTGGGTTCAACCGAGAACATCAAGCTACGGCTTGCTGAACACAATAATGGCAAAGCAAAATATTCCAGTTCAAAACGTCCGTATGTATTGAAATGGTTCTGTGCGTTTCCGAACAAAACAATGGCTTTGAAATTCGAAAAATATCTGAAGCAGGGTTCTGGTTTCGCGTTCGCACGAAAACATCTCCTCTAACTCATGAGCAAACAGCCCCGTGAAAGTGGGCCTTTTTGTATAATCAGCTACCAACGAAATCTTGGAATCTGCCACCTTGCGCGTTCCCCCGTACGGGAGTCTTTTGCTTCGCCGTGAGAAGCTCTTACTGCGCCGGAGCGTCCTTATTTATTCTACTTCGCCGAATACCCCGTAGCTTGCTGCGGGGATGAAGGCGTGAGTAGAACCCTTCGTAGCTTTAGCGAAGTAGGGTTGGCGGCTACGAAGAATTCCGCAGATACCTCGCAGCTTGCTGCGAGGAGCTTCATTTTCTTTTTTTGGAAGGTTTCGCCCTTTTATTGAAAGCGAGGGCCAGTTTAATCCAAAAGCCTAAATCGGCCTTGCCGCCAGTTCCTTCAGGGCTAACGAAGACGCATCTGCACGTTGCTCGCTGTAGGCGATAGCGTTTCAAGAAAAGACGTAAGCGACAATGATACCTGCGATACTGAAGTGAAGTACGCCGTAGGCAAGCTCTAAGACAGCATATTGCCACACCGGCTCGATATTGAATTTCGCCGGCACGACGAACGCGCCATAGACAATGCTGTACGAACCCAAAAGAAGACCGAAGAAAAGGCCCCCCGTGATTGGATTCGTACCCGAATAGAAGAGCGCGAAGAGCGTCGAGAGCGCAAGTGCCTGAATGACAATTGCGAGGAACCCGAGCGGGATAATTGGTTTTTCCCGCGCTGTTTCTCCAGTGAGCGTCTCGTATTGCTTCTTAAAGATGCCGAGATTCCACACAAAAGCGAAGGCAAAATTGAAGACGATGTACGCGACTGTAGCGATAATGAATGTTGTGGTAATCATATTTGTTCTTAGTCGATTTAGTTAGGCCGCATCAAACCTTGCCTTGTTGTCGACCACCCACTTCTGTTGGTCTTCCTTGGTTTTGCTTGGGTCATTCATCACATCAGCGTGAGCTTTCATATAGTGAGGCATGAGAGCCTTCATCCACGCTTCAAACGTTTCGCCTTTTGCTGTTACTTCGCACACATCACATTTTAGAGTTTTCATAGTTCTTAATAATTCTTCGTTAATCTAGAACCATTACATCGTCGCCGCTTCGTAGACCCGCATGCTCGTGATCATGGGACAATCCTGCGCGATTTTAAGCGCCTCGTCCATACTTTCAGCTTTTATAATCGAGTAGCCTGTAATTGCGTTTTTATCGTGCGGCAAATCTTTTACTTCTGCTGATGTCACTTCTTTTCCAGGCATAAAGGGATTGCCACTGTCGGTAAATTTATCCCCGTACTTGGTAAACCAACCCATCCATGCCCTTTTTATCTCTTCTGTCGTCAACCTTTTTGCAAGTGCATGCATCTTTGCAGGTTCTGACTTCTTGCATATATCTTATCTGGACAGCAACAACTTCGCAAAAGACTCCCGTACGGGAGTCTTTTGCTTCGCCGTGAGAAGCTCTTACTGCGCCGGGGCGGCGGGAGCTTCGGGAGCCGGTCCCGCCGGGGCGGAAGAAGCGGGGGGACATTTTTTGCCGCACGCGGTACACAGCGCGTCGCCCGGTTGGCACGAGCTCCCCGCGCCACAGCCACATTCGTCTTCATTCATAGGGAGTGGGGTTAGACTGATAATGGGCTGATAATACTTCCATACTACACGGCATCCGCGCATCGCAAAGCGCGGCTGGGGGACTACTGTACGCGCGGGAACGAGATTTTCTGCGGCCCCGCCGCATAGGGGCCGACCTGGTAGACCTGGAAGACGAACGTAACGTTGTCGGCGCCGACGAGGAAGGTGCCGTAGTTCTCGATCGTCGGGTCCGCGCCTTCGGGCGCGATGACGTCGCTCCCGAGCTTCTGCCCGAGCTCCGCTTTCGCTTTCGCCGCGGTCTCTTGTAGCGTAAGGCCCGTGAGCGCGAGCGCGTCGTCGAGCGTCAGTTTCCTGCCAGAGCTTTTCTCGAAATTCAGGCCGGTCACGAACGAGATGCCGTGCGCGCCGCCCAGATAGGTCGAGACGACGAGTTCGACGCTCACGATGTCCGCGCCGACATATGCGAAATCGAACGCGCTCGCGAACTCATAGCGCGGAACGGCAGAGCCGGGAGGCGGACCCTCGGCGGCGTCCTTCTTGAACTGCGCGATAGCCTCCTCGACGACCGCCTTGATCTCTGCGTCGATGGCGGGAATCCCGAACTGCGGATATCTCGCCTCGATCGCGTACATTTCCGCTATCTCGCGCTCCGTCGCGGTCGTTATCTCGGCTGTCTGGGGCGCCGCTTCGATCTTCGCATCGCCCATCCGCCCCGCACTCCTGAAAAGAAAATATCCTGCTCCAAGCGCCAAGAGAATTGCCGCGAACGCAAGAGCGCGGTTCATCCTGTTGTGAAGTTTCGGTTTGTTAAATCTTTCGACCTCTGGTGCAGGTACTCACGGATCCGCGCTTTCAGCATTCTAGAACCGTGGGTACTCTTGAGCCACTTCTCGCGTCTCGTTGCGTCTTTTTCGTTCAGACAAGCCTCGTAGTAGATAAGTTTCCATGGCCTGTATCTTTTCGTCGAAAGATTTAACCCTTGGTTATGTTCAAGAAGACGCCCCTTTAGGTCAGTTGTCCGTCCCACGTATAAGGAACCGTTGTTCATACTTTCAAGCAGATACACGTAGAACATAACCGAACCGAAACTCTACAACGGGATTCATTGCTCCTTGAGTATATCGTCAGGCGATCCTTCGCGCTATGTACGCCCCGACCGCTTCGTTATCCGGCGGAAGAACCTCGAAATGTTCAGGCATATTGGCGAGTTTTCGGAAGCTCTCCGGCATCGGCGGCTCTTGTCCGACGGCCTCGCGTATCGTCGCGGCGAATTTCGCGGGCCGGGCCGTTTCTAGGCAGACGAGAGGTACCCCCTTTTCGCGATGCTCGAGCCCGACCTTGACGCCGTCGGCGGTGTGCGGATCGATCAGGACGCCGTACTTCTCATGGAAGGCACGGATTGTCGCGAGCCTGTCCGCGTGCGTCGAGGAGCCGGCGACGAAGCCGTCTTCGGCAAGGCGCGCGAACTCGCCCGCCTTCGACACGTCGAAGTATCCGTTTTCCTTGAGGTCGCTCCAGAGCTTCGCCATCCGCCCGACATCGCGCCCGACGAGGTCGAACACGTAGCGCTCGAAATTCGACGCCTTCGAGATGTCCATGGAGGGGGAAGAGGTCGCGGCGACTTCCGAGCCCTTGCGGGGGCGATAGACGCCCGTCTTGAAGAATTCTTCGAGCGCGTTGTTCTCGTTGGTCGCGAGGATCAGGCGCCGGATCGGAAGGCCCATTCTCTTTGCGATGTATCCCGCGAGGATGTTGCCGAAGTTGCCCGTCGGCACGGCGAAATCTGGCTCGCCGTTTTCGCGAGCGACGCGGACGCAGGCCCAGAAATAGTAGACGATCTGCGCCGCGATGCGCGCCCAGTTGATGGAATTCACCGCACCGAGCTTGTAGCGCTTCTTGAATGCCGCATCTTCGTTGAGCGCCTTCACGATGTCCTGGCAATCGTCGAACGTGCCGCGGATCGCGATGTTAAAAATGTTGGGATCGGAGAGAGTGTACATCTGCCTGCGCTGGAATTCGCTCATCCTGCCGATCGGCGAGAGCATGAACACCCTGATGCCTTTGCGGCCGCGCAGGGCGTACTCGGCCGCTGAGCCAGTGTCTCCCGAGGTTGCGCCCAAAATGTTGAGAGGCTCGTTCCGCTGTGCCAGCGTGTGCTCGAAGAGGCGGCCCAGAAGCTGTAGCGCGATGTCTTTAAAGGCGAGCGTCGGCCCCTCTGAGAGCCCGAGAAGGTAGAGGCCTTGTTCGAGTTTTTTGACGGGCACGATCTCGTCCGTGCCGAAGACCTCTTTCGTGTACGTCCCGTTCACCATTCTTCGCAGGTCGCCGGCGGGAATATCGTCCATGAATTTCGAGAGGAGGGCGAACGTGAGTTCGGGGTACGCCATCGAACGCATCGCTGAGAGCTCGCCGGAAGAAACCTGCGGATATTCCTCCGGCACGTAGAGTCCGCCGTCGAGCGCAAGCCCTTCAAGGAGAATATCGCTGAACCGTTGCGGCTCACCCCCGCCGCGCGTCGAGACGTAGCGCATGTTAGAGCTTCAGTTCGTAGACATTCGTATCATGCAAGATAAATCCGAGTTTCTGGTACAGCTTGTTCGCCGCCACGCGGTCGGAGCGGCTGCTTAGATTTATCCACGCCGCGCCGCGCGCTTTCGCGCGCTCGATCAATTTTTCCGAAATTGCCTCTCCCAACCCCTGCCTTTGATATCGCGGGTCAACTACGACATCCTCGATCCTCGCGGCTATTCCCTCGGGCCGCAAAACGAGCGCGAGCGTCCCCATAGCGGCGATGGTCTTACCTTCCTTCCCTACCCATAGTTCTGTTTCCGGACTCGCGAGTATTTTCCGCAGAAGCGCGGGCGAGCATCCTTTGAGGCGCGAAGAGAGCAGCCGCACAAGAGCGCCGATCTGGCCGCATGTGGCCCGATCCGCCGTCCGCAAACGCGTAATGACCGCCATATCGTCCTATCCTACTTCGAGACAGCGTCAGCTACAATAGAGAGGTGAAACGCACCGGAGCAGTTGCTATTTTTCTGCTTTGCATCGGAGCCGCGTTCGTAGCAGGACTTTGCTCCGGAAAAAAGTCCGATGTGCCGACTGCTCCGATGCCGCAAGTTGCCGCCGCCCTGCCCACTGTTGCTTCGAACCCAGCGACAACACAAGAAAAGGCGGCTCTGTACCCGGTCGTGAAGGTCGTGGATGGCGATACGATCGACGTCTCGGTGAACGGGGAGAAAATCCGCGTTCGGCTCATCGGATTAGACACGCCGGAGATCGTTGATCCGCGAAAGCCGGTGCAGTGTTTCGGGCGCGAGGCGAGCGAAAAAGCGCATGAGATACTAGACGGAACATCGGTTCGCCTTGAGATGGACCCGTCGCAGGGCGATCTGGATAAATATGGCCGCACGCTCGCATACGTCTTTCTAAAGGACTGGACGAACTTCGCTGAACTCATGATCACCGAGGGCTACGGCCACGAATACACGTACAACCTCCCGTACAGATACCAAGCCGAGTTCAAAGCCGCCGAAGCGGAGGCGCGGGAGGAGAAAAAAGGCCTGTGGGCGGGAGCGTGCGGGAGCCCGCCCTAATGATGAAGACTGCATCCACAGTTGACCAATAGAGCCAAACTAAGTCGAGGTATAATTTTCAGGTGTACTGTCTCGCACGAAGAATTTTTTTACCGAGTGTTTTCTTGCTCCTTGCACTTTCTGCCATGGCGACATTCGCGGCTCCTTCGCATGCAGAGATCGTGAATTGTGGCGAGACGCCAGAAAACCTTTTGTGCAAGGCGCTCGACGAAGCTTCCGAACGATACGGCGGCTGTGATGAGAATCCCTTTCTCTATCTCGAACAGCGTCATTCTGGCAATCGATCCAATAGTTTTGTAACCCCTACTGCCGATGGAACGAGGGGACTCGATACCGCTCTCGCCTGTCGATTGAAAAAGCTACTCGAGTTTGCAGAATCAAAAGGATGCCGCCTTACCATCAACAGTGCAATGCGACCGGAGCAAAGATGCAATCCAAATGGAGGCGCGTGTGCCCGGCAAGGCAATTCATGTCACCAGTATGGGCGTGCCGTCGATCTTGGAGGCGCTCCCCAATGCCTTGCCTGGCTTACGTCCGTAATCGGAAGACAGAACAGCAACTCTCCTTTTAAACTACAAGTCGCTTATGTAGAGAACGGCAACTATAGGCATGTGCAATGTAGTGAACATCCAGTAGCTAATGCCAGCTCCGCTGGAGGTTGCAGGAGTGCCTGCATAGGTGGAATAAGCATTAACCCAGAGCATCTATCGAACATACCCGGCCCCGGGTCTCTTTCACCTTCGTCGAGGATCTCAAACGCCGCGCGGGACATATTGAGTCCGGCACAGCAGATGTGCGCGCTTCCCGACGGTACCGTGGTTCCGTGTTCGGCGATCGCGAATCGCAATGCTCCTCCGCCGGGAGCCGCTTCGGGAGGAACGGC
>MFLB01000021.1:35525-45799 GCA_001781445.1 Candidatus Kaiserbacteria bacterium RIFCSPHIGHO2_01_FULL_58_22
TACTGCATCAGCAACAACCTCTACTACCGCTCCAGCGCGTGCGTCGATCAGGTGAGCGAGGTGTGTCAGAACGGCTGTTCGGCGGGCGCATGCGTCGGCTCCAGGCAATCCGTTTCGGATCTCATCGCCGACGCGCTCGCAAGGGCGACAAGCACCAAAGCGACGAGCACGCCGGGCGCGGGAAAAAGCGGGCAGAAATCCACGAGCTCGCTCTCCGCCTTCGATCGGATCCTTCTGCTCACGGAGCCCGCGCCGGTCGGGAGTGCGGAGACGGATCCGTTCGTGCTTACCATAGACGGAGACGATACGGTAAGCCTCGAGGGAAATCCCGCGCCGCCGGAGGCTCTCGCGCCGCCGGGAGACGCATACGGCGGTGTCCCCTCCGGCGCGCAACAGACATTTATATCGGGCGACCTGCGCGAGAGCGCCGGACAAAGCGCCTACCCCTCCCAACAGATATCGGGCCTCCGGAAAACGCTGGAGACCATGAAGGCGACACTGCTTCGCGTCCTCGCGTACTTGCGGCCGTTCGGAAGGCCGCAGTCGGAAGCATTCGACGAGTGGGCGGAGTAGTGACGCAAGCGGCATTGCAATGGTATAGTGCTTCCACAAGATTCGCGCAGGCGGATGCGGTTCGAGGCGCGGAGAAAGCGGCGAGCGAGACGTATTGAAAAATACGGCGAGTGAGACGCAGAGGCTCCGCAACGAAGAAGCGCGCCGCATGAGCGAATCGAAACAAATGGGATTCACGAAATACACCTCGCAGGCGGAAAAAGAGCGAATTCGGATGAACGATGGCATACGTGCGCCGAGCCTGCGCGTGATCGGGCCCGAAGGGGAAAATTTCGGCGTGATGCCGACGCGCGAGGCGATCGCGAAGGCCCAAGAGATGGGGCTCGACCTCATCGAGATATCCCCCAACGCCCAGCCGCCGGTGGCGAAAATAACCGACTACGGGAAGTTCAAGTACGAACAGAAAAAGAAGGACAAGGAGGTCAAGGCGAAGGCGCACGTGACGGAAACGAAGGAGGCGCAGGTGAAGATAGGCACCTCCGAGCACGACATGCACATCAAGGCCTCGAAGATCGCCGCGTGGTTGCGAGAAGGCCACCGCGTCAAGGTAGACCTTTTCCTCTGGGGCCGCTATAAATACATGGAATTCGCTTTTCTGAAGGAGCGCCTCGAGCGTTTTCTCGCCATCATCCCCGAGAGCTATCGCGTGGCCGAGAGCATACAGAAGAGTCCGAAGGGCCTTTCGGTCGTCCTTGAACGGGATGCATCCAAAAAACCGGCGAAGGGAGCCGCTCTCCCGAGGACGGATCAAAAGCCCGCCCCGCACAATCGCGAGTCCGAGGCGTTGACCGGCGGCCAAGAATAGTGTAGAAATGGCTGGATGAAATCGAATAAATCGTTCCTCAAGCGCCTGCGCGTAACGCGTAAGGGCAAGATCATTGCGCGCGTGCCGGGCCACAACCACTTCAACGCCAAAGAGAGCGGGACCGGCCGGCAGAGGCGCCGCCGCCAAACCTCGCTTGAATTCTCGCAGACGGAACGAAGTCGGTTCCTTCCACGTTAATACACTTGAATTAGTTGTATGGCGCGCGTTAAGAGAGGTGTGACGAAGACGAAGCGCCGCAAGAACATCCTCGCGCAGGTGAAGGGCTACCGCTTCGCGCGCTCGAAGAAGGAGCGCGCCGCGAAAGAGGCGATATTCCACGCCGGGAGCTACGCGTTCCGGCACCGAAGGGCGAAAAAGCGCGAGTTCCGCAATCTTTGGACGCTTCGCATCAACGCGGCCGCGCGGCCCCTGGGACTCTCGTATTCGAAGCTCATCGGCCTCTTGAAAAAGAACAACGTCGGGCTCGATCGCAAGTCCCTCGCCGCGCTCGCGATGAGTCATCCGGAGATTTTCCAACGAGTGGTACAGCGGCTGGCTCGCTAAGAAACTGTTGAAAAAGCTCCAGAGGCGAGGCGTCGAGGAGCGAGAACGCGAGCCGTACTGAACGTACGGTGAGCGTTCGAGCGACAATGACAACGACGCATATGGACTTTTTCAACAGTTTCTAAAACTGCCGCACCCGGAGACGAAGGGCGCTTCGCCTGTTTCACCTGCGGTCCCAGAGCTTGTACTTGCTCATCGCGAGCAGTATGCCGATGAAGACGCCGATGAACGCGCCGATCAGCAGGTCCGCGAAGTCGGGCGCGCCCGCGATCAGAAGACCCGAGAACGCCCCCACGAGGAACCCGACTCCCGCGTACACCGTTGTCGGCGACCGCATCATGCCTACAGTATATACTCCGCGTTCTTCCCCGTCGCGTTCCATTTCTCCGGATTGTTGAAAACGAGATTGCTCTTTTCCTTGTCCTTGGCGGCCATCTCGATGAGCCGCTCGACCAATCGCTTCGGATCGGCGTCGTAGACGATGCGATCGTTGGGACGATGCGCGGATTCGACGACGCGTCGGATGATCTCGTCGGTCTCCCACGAACCTTCGAGAATGCCGATGGGGCGGTGGTCCTCGAACGCGACCGAAAACTCGTTCAGGGTGCCGATGCGCCCGCAACCGATGACGACGGCGTCCGACGAGCGCACGAGGAGAAGGTCGCGGCCGGAGTAGCCGAAACCCGTATAGACGACGACGTCCATGTAGTCGAGCGGGAGCTTGTACGTTTCGACGTGCTCGCGCTCGGTCGCGGCCGGAGAAAAGCCTAGGGAAAAGCCGCACTCGTCCTTCGCGCCCATCGTCGCATACAGAGGAAAGCCGGTGGTCGCGCCCGTCGTGATGATGGCGCCCTGCTTCGCGATCTCGCGCCCCAGCTCTTTCGCTTTTTCGAACGCGTCCAGCCCGCAGTAGCCGGTCTCCGCCGCTCCGGAGACGCAGATCTTAAGGACGCCATAGCTTCCGGGAAGACGGCAGAAATTGCGGGGCACCGCAACATGGTTCGGATGCAGGATGCGCCGTGACATGCGGAAATTATAGCATCCCGGATTCCCGCTCCCCGACCAGCCATGTCGCGAGGAGCCAGCCGAGCGCGCCGCCGACAAGGCCCATCGCGAGATCCATCGCGGTATCGAGCGGGTAGTTGAGATAGCGCGGCATCGCGATACCCTCCGTATATTCGAACACTTCCCATGCGACGCCGACCGAAAGCGTGAACGCGAGGCACCACGCGAGCGGGAAGGAGTGCCCCCGGCGCGCGAGGATCCACGCGCCGCAAAGACCCGCCCACACTCCTCCGAACACATGCATCGGGATGTCGAGCCACCAGATGCGCCAGTAGAGCGCGTACGCGACGGCGAACCAGGTGAGAATCGCGAGCGGAAGAATGACGAGGAACTGGGCGAATAAGAGCCGGCGCGATGACATCGGGGCATTCTACCCCGCAGGAAACATCTCACAAAATATCTTTACCAAACCTATAGATCTTCTCGCGCTATAACGGCCTATTAACTGCAACCAACGTCAGCTGATGTTCCAACGGGGCAGATCATATCGGGGCCTGCCCCGCACACGTCTGTTCCGCTCATACAAAATAGTATGAAGGCTTTCCAACGTTGTAGCCTATAACCTCAAAACCCACCGTTCGGGTGGGCGTGTGAAGGGCGGCAGGTACGGCAAGCCTGGGTTTGACACCAGGTGGGTTGCCGCAGCGTTCACACTGCAAGAGCGTGAAGCGATATAAGCAGTCCCTAATTGAGCCAAGCAGGTTGAAAGTACCGGCCGCTATGGAAAAGTATAGCACTAAAAATGGAGAAGTCTCGGGTCAAGGCGTCGCATCACTCGTCGACGCCGTGTCGTTTGTAATCGTGCATGTGGGAGGTTCCGAACCAGTGTTTGATCTCGTGTTCCGCTTCCTGCGGCGTCTCCGAGCAGTGGAGGATGTTCATGACCGCGCGCTTCTCACTGTTTGCTATAGCCGGCGAATCGATCGAGAAATCCCCCCGAATAGTACCCATATCTGCGACGTACGGCAGGGTGGGTCCCGCTATCTTGCGTACGACATCAACAGCATGCGTTCCCTGCACGGCCATGCGTACCAAGGGCGCCGAGGTCATGTAGTCCAAGAGCCATTCGCGCACCATCGCGCCTATCTTTTTCGCATCGTCGGTACCGAGCTCCTTCTTCGCGTCGATGCCATACTTCTCATAGGTCGAGAGAGTTTTCGTCCCAAGCCGCTCCACCCATTCTTCCGCCTTCGGGTAGTGTTCGTCGATAAGGTTCCGCGTCGGCATGAACATCTCAAGCGCGACAATCTTCAAATCACGCTGCTCGAAACGCTTGATGACTTCGCCGATGAGACCCTTCCGTACGCCATCTGGTTTGACGAGCACGAAGGTTTTCTCTTCTTTAATATGTTTCATTGCGGATACACTAACACGCTTCTTTTGGAAAAACTATTGGTACAACGATGCAGGATCGGGGAGACCAGCGAGCGCGCCGCCGAGGTCGGAGGCGGCTTGCGGCGAGACAGTCGAACCCGTCGGCTTCCCATAGCTCGCTTCGAACTTCTTGCGCATCTCTTCTTCCACCTCCTCCCGGTCGCGCCCGTATGTGCGGTAGGAGAGCTCCTTCAGCCCGGGAACCGTGCTGAAATCGAATTCGGGAAGATTTTGGGTCTGCAAAGAAAAGGGGCGCGCCGGGACGCCGTTCACGAGAAGCGCGCAGACCGCGTGACGATTGGGAAGGTTCTCCAGGTCCTGTTGTCCGAAGACCGGCTCGAACTGCTTGGCGAGGAACTCGGCGTCCGTCGTGCCGACGCGGAATGCCGCTTTCGTGCCGACGTTGCCCACGACCGCATCTCGTATCTTCTCGTCGAGCTGGGCTATAAATTGGTGCGCGATGACGAGAGAGAGCTTGTATTTCCGAGCCTCGGAGAGGATGGTGCCGATCGAGGGCGTCGCGAAGTTCTGGAACTCGTCGATGTAGAGGTAAAAGATGGGAAGATCGCCCTTGGTGTCCACGCGCGAGAACGCCGCTTGCAGGAATTTGGAGACGAGAATGAGCCCGAGAAGAGAAGTGTTGCGCTCGCCGAGCCGGCCCTTCGAGAGATTGGCGAGGAATATCTTCTTGCCGTCCATGATCTCGCGGAAATCGAAGGCGGACTTTTCCTGCGATACGACGGGCCGCATGATGTCGTTCGTCAGGAAGACGTCGAATTTCGAGGTGATGTAGGGCGCGACGTTCTCGAGGCTGGGATCGCCCTGCGCCTGCTCGGCGATCTTTCTCCAGAATTGCACGATGATGGGATTCTTGCAGTGCGCGAGCTTGAGATTGCGAAAGGCGGTGTCGGCAAACACGCGCGGTATTTCCACGAACGTGCTCCCCGTATCGGGGTCCTCGACGACGAGCTGGACGGCGTTGCGGTAGTACTGCTCGAACATCGGGCCAAACGCCTCCGGCACGTCGGCGTAGAGTTTGCGGAAGATGCCATACACCTCATCCACGACGAAGGTTTTCATTTCCGGCCGCGCGCGGTCGTACTCGAGCATGTTCAAACCCATCGGACGCGCCGTGTATGCTGGGTCGAAATAAATGACGTCTTTTGCCCTCTCCGGCGGGATCGCCGCCAATACATCCTCGATGTCGTTGCCGTGCGGATCGATGAACGCGACGCCGTCGCCATTCTTGATATCCTGAATGATCATGTTCTTGAGGAGGCCGGTCTTTCCGGTGCCGGTCTGTCCGATGACGTAGCAGTGGCGGAGTCGGTCGCTGACGCCGAAATGCACGGGGCGCTCCTCCGCGCCGTAGCGATTGACGCCGAGCACGATGCCGTCGCCCGGCATCTCGACGGGCGCAGGCGCCTGCTTCGCGAAGCTTCTCTTCAGCTCGCGCGAGGTGTGCACGCGCTCCGCCGTGAAGTGGTAGAGGGAGGTTATCTCGGAAAGATTGAGCGGTATAGCGTACGAGGAGTCGAATATGCGGAATGAGAAGTCGCGGAGGAACGAATTGAGGCCCCAGCTCGATACTTTTTTGAAGACGAAATGATTGCCTTTCGGGTCGTCGTACTGATTAAAGGGCGCGATGAGGTTCCCCAAAATATCCTCCGCGCGCGCTTTCGTCGGCGCGGAAGCCGCGAGACGGATGATGACGGGGCCGATGCGGCTCTTCAACTTGCGCTCGATCTCTTCCCCCGCCACCTTGTCGGCCTGCCGCCTGAACGCCCGGTCTTTTTCTTCCTTGATCTGCGACTCGGTCTTCAGCATCATGCGGCTCATGTCGTAGAGCATTTCGCCGATGGCGCTTTCGGGCACCGCAAGCGCCCGGTGCAGGGTCTTTCCCTTTTCAAGCCGGCGAAGCATCTTTTTGTAGTGCTGGTTGTACCGGTCGCCTTCGCTCGAGACGACGATCTGGAGCGCCGCCCCTTCGCCGTGCTTCGCGATCTTCGCGAACGCGGCGAGCAACACGTTCATCGGATCGTGCTCGAACATCTCGGGGGTCTTGATCGGGTACGCGGGAGTGTCCGCAAGCGTCGCGTAGGCGGCGGCATGCTCGCCTTCGTAGTTGAAGATGTTGTAGTCGCCGCGCTCTTCGTTGATGCGCGCATTGGGGAAGACCGAGGAAAGCAGGCGCTCGGCGACGTCTTTCTTCAGCCGGGGTACCGCGAGGTAGAGGATGGCGGCCTCGGTGCCCTCGGGCACGGCGATCTCGAGCGAGAAGCCCTCGTGCGGCGCGATGAGCGAGATCAATCCGGCGTAGAGCTGCTCGGAAGACGAGAGAACTTGTTCGAGGCGGTGCTGGCTCTGGTCTTGCTTCTCGCGCTCGCCGTGCGCCTGCGGATCGACCGTGAAAAGGACGAGATCGAGGGCTCGTCGCACCTTCTCCGGCGGCGCCGTGCCCGCGTCCGGCAGTCCTTCGGCGACGTAGCGCGTGAGCATCCGGTGGAAATCGTCATCGAGGTGGGGATTCTTCAGCTTGGCACACACGGCGAGCGCGTTCCTGATGCCGCGCGTGGAGACGATCTTCAAAAGCTCGTCCATTTGCACGTCGTGCGTCTCCGGCTCGAGCCGAAGTTTGTGGCGGATCGATTCGTGCTCCGGCATGACGTACGCCTCATGGAGGATTGTCGCCTGCGGCACCTGCGCGTATGCCGCTATCTCGCGTTTCGCGACGCGGTCTCCCTCGAATCTGTTCTCCGGCGTTTCGAGTTCGGACTCTTTCTCCTTCACCCGCTCGCGCAGATAGGCAAGCTCCTCCTCGGGAGACTTGAATTTTTCCACAACACGAGCCTTCTCCAGCGTCGGAGGCATCCGAGAATTATATCATCATCCCGCAAGCGACTTCGCGCCGATGTCGCGGCGGTAGTACATGCCTTCGAAATGAATCTTGCTGACGGCCTCGTAGGCGCGCTCCAGCGCTTCTTTGAGCGTCGCGCCGACTGCGGAAACGCCAAGGACTCTCCCCCCGCTTGTCAATAACCCGCGAGGCGACGCCTCGCGGGTTTTCGTGCCGGCGTGGAACACGACGACACTAGGAACATTCTCCGCTTCTTCGACGCCCGTTATCGGCAGACCTTTCTTGTACGCTTCGGGATAGCCGCCGGATGCGAGGACGACGTTGACCGCAAAGCCGGGATTCCATTCGATGGATTGACCCTCCAGAGCGCCCTCGACGCACGCCTCGAATACATCCAGCGCGTCGGTTTTCAAGAGCCGCATGTACGCCTGACACTCCGGATCGCCGAACCGCGCGTTGAATTCGAGAACCTTCGGCCCCTCCGGAGACATCTTGAGACCCGGGAACAGGATCCCAGAAAACGCCGCGCCGCGCTGTTTAAGCGCGGAAAGCGCCGGCCGCACGACGCGCTCCTCGACGTCGAGGAGCGTTTCGGCGGATATCCGCGGCACTGGCGCGATCGTACCCATGCCGCCGGTGTTTTTCCCCGTATCGCCCTCCCCGATCGTCTTGTGATCCTGCGATGCGGGGAACATTCGGTGCGTCTTCCCGTCCGAGAGCGCGTGGATGGATATCTCCTCCCCGTCGAGATACTGCTCGACAACGACCTCCGTCCCGGAGTCCTTGAAAACCCGGTCGAGCATTATCTCTTTCAGCGCGGCTTCCGCTTCAAGTGGCGTGCGGCACACGGCGACGCCTTTTCCGAGCGCAAGCCCGCTCGCCTTCACGACGATGGGCGCGCCCTTTTCGCGCACGTACCGGAGCGCCTCGTCGTGATCCGTGAATACCGCGAAGTCGGCCGTCGGGATGCCCGCGCCGCGCATGAGCTGTTTTGCGAACGCTTTCGAGCCTTCTATCTGCGCCGCCGCCTTCGTCGGCCCCCAGATGCGGAGTCCGCGAGCCTGAAAAAAATCGACGATGCCTCCCACGAACGCGTCATCCGGGCCGACAACGGTAAGCCCGACTTTTTTTTCTGCCGCAAAATCGGCAAGCTTTGCGAACTCCATGATACCGATAGGCACATTTTCTCCAACAAGACGCGTGCCGCCGTTCCCCGGCGCAACGTAGAGCGTTCCGAGCCGCGGCGATTGCGCGAGCTTCCACGCGAGCGCATGCTCACGCCCTCCGCTTCCAACTACAAGTACGTCAACTGCCATGCGAGACAGTGTACTCTATTCTTTGGTCAACCCGGTTAGGTAGAATGTGGGCTTGCCGCAGGCGCAAGCTGGAGGCTTGAAACGAAGGCATAGATGTTGATACTGCGTGGTCGACTTCGACATCACCTGCGACGGCAACAAGCAAGAGCCCACATTTCACTACCGGGTCAAAATCTCCGGCCCGTCTTTCGTTATCAAAACGGTATGCTCGAAGTGGGCGGTGCGCGAGCCGTCTTTGGTGCGGTAGGAGTGGCCGTCGGCGTCGATGTAGAGTTCGCCCGAGCCGAGCGTCATCATCGGTTCTATCGCTATCACCATTCCCTCCACTAATTTCTCGCCCGTCCCCGGCTCTCCGAAATTCGGCACATGCGGCTCCTCATGCACCTTCAAGCCGACGCCGTGCCCAGAGAGATTCCGCGGAAAGCCGAACCGATGCTTCTTCGCAATTTCTTCGACCGCGTGCCCGATATCCCCCGTGTTCCCCCCGACCCTTGCGGAGGCGATGCCGGCGGCAAGCGCTTCTTTGGTGCCCCGCAGTAGCCGTTCGTCTTCGGAACCGCGCGCCACTCCCGCGATCACAGTGATCGCATGGTCCGTAAAAAGCCCGCGGTGCCGTATGCCGAAATCGATGCAGACGACATCACCATCCTCGATCACTCTTCCATTTTGTCCGGCGGGAGAGTGAACTATTACATCGTTAACAGAAACACAGAGGCCTGACGGGAATCCCTCTTTGTCTTTCCTTCCCTTGTAGCCAAGAAAGGCCATCTCGTCACCGTCTTTCGCGACCATTTCGCGCGCTTTTGCCTCCAGCTCTGCCGAAGAAATGCCGGGAGCGACCTTTGAGGCGAGAGTGCGCACATGCCGCGCGAGCCGTCTGCCTCCTTCGCGCAATATCTCGATATCTGTTTCGTTGCGCGCAATCATTTTGAAAGTCCGAGCACGGCGAGAATCCTCTTGTGTGTGGTCTCGACGTCCGGCTCGCCGTCCACCTCATGCACGATCCAGCCGAGCGCGCGCAATTCCTCGAACGAGGGAACGACGTGCTCTTCGTACCACGCGAAGCGGCTCGCGAGCGCCTCGTCGGTCGCGTCGTCGACGCGCCCCCGCGCGATCAAGCGCTTCTTCGCGGATTCTCTCGAAAGCGTGAGCACTATCGCCTGCAGGTTTTTCCGCTTCCAGAGCTTCATCATGTCGTCGACGGCGCGCGACTGATCGGGCCTGCGGCACGTGCCGTCGAGTATCAGGTGCTGGGCGCCGTCGAACGTGTCGTTCAAAACGCCCGCGAGCATGTAGATGGGTATGAACGACGGCACGAGGCCGCCGGAATTCACGATCTCCCCCGTAGCCTTCGCGAGCGAGGTGCCGCTTCGCATGAACTTCCGAAGAAGGTCGCCCATTTCCGGGCGCACGACGCCGCGGACGGGATCCTTCTCCTTGAGGTAGTCTTCGAGAAGCACGCACTGCGTGCCCTTTCCGGAGCCGGAGATGCCGAAAAACGCGACGGTAACGGGATCCATGCGGATTATTCGAGAGTATAGCCTTCTTTGCGCAGTATTTCTATCACGCGTTCGGCCGTCTCGCGCAGGGCTCCGTCGGCGTTCACGACACGGTGGTCGTACTGCGGCGCATGCACGCGGAGCTCGTTCTCCGTTATCTTCATGCGCGCGTCGAATTCCTTCTGCGACCACTCCGGGTTGCGCGCGCGCAAGCGGCCCCT
>MFLB01000022.1:0-31398 GCA_001781445.1 Candidatus Kaiserbacteria bacterium RIFCSPHIGHO2_01_FULL_58_22
GAACCTGAAGGCGCTTTCAAAAAAGAACGTGGCATGGGGCGCGCTTCTGGAGGACATCGAGCGCGCGGAAGAGATACTCGGCGTCCGCTTCGGGCCGAAGAGGAAGAGAGAGTTGCTCCACGCGAGCTTGAGCTCCCAGCTTTTTTTGCTGCGCAGGAACAAGGCGGAGGTATCCCGCCTCATCGCCGAAACCGGGAAGCTGCGGGGCAGTTTGGGATGAGCTTGACTTCAGCGGCAGGAAGCGTAGTGTGTTCTTAAACGCCGCGAGGCGTTTTTAAAATGACTGGATTTCGAGTATTGTATTCACTACTAACTACTTTCTACTAACCACTTACTGCCCATATGTCATTACTTCAATACCTCAAAGAAACCCGCGGAGAATTGCGGCACGTCGCGTGGCCGACGCGCCTGCAGACGATACTATATACCGTCATCGTTATTCTCCTCTCTCTTTTCGTCGCCGCGTACCTCGGCTTCTTCGACTACATTTTCACGACGGGTCTTGCAAAAGCCCTGCAGTTCTTGCCGCAGTCAGCCTCGAGTTTCGAACAGATCATATCTACGTCGACAGAAGACATCATTATCGGAACCTCAACAGAGCAAATTTAGGGTTTCATGTATTTCACTACTAACTACGTACTACTTTCTACTTACTAATTCATATGGCTCGGCAAACATACGGAACGGAGCGGCAGTGGTATGCGGTACACACCTATTCCGGATACGAGGATGCGGTGGCGCGCAATCTGAAACAGCGCATCGAGAGCTTCGGGATGAAGGACAAGATATTCAACGTCGTCGTTCCGACGGAGAAAAAGATAAAGATAAAGAACGGCCGGAAAACGGAAGCGCGGGAGAAGGTGTTTCCCGGCTATGTGTTGGTGGACATGATCGCTTCCGACGACGCGTGGAGCGTGGTGCGCAACACGCCGCAGGTTACCGGCTTCGTCGGCACCGCCAACCAGGCCGTGCCGCTTTCGCCGGAGGAGGTGGAGAAGATACTGAAGCGCGCTTCGGGCGATATCGTGCGCCACGCGATAGACCTCTCGGAGGGCGATGCGGTCGTCATCATAGACGGCCCCTTCAAGGACCTCGACGGCAAGGTGGGCGAGATTGACGAGGAGCGCGGAAAGGTTAAGGTGTTGGTTCCGATGTTCGGCAGGGAAACCCCGGTAGAACTCGAAGCCGATCAAGTACAGCGGGTTTAGCATTTCTACAGACTACTTTCTACTTACTACTAACCAGTTCTCATGGCCAAGGAAGTAACAAAAATAATCAAATTGCAGATCGCCGCCGGCGCGGCGACACCCGCGCCGCCGGTCGGCACCGCGCTTGGGCCCGCAGGCGTCAACATCGGCGAATTCGTCAAGCAGTTCAACGACCAGACGAAGGCCATGACGGGGAACGTCGTGCCTGTCCTCATGACGGTCTACAAGGACCGCTCGTTCTCCTTCATCGTCAAGAAACCGCCAGCTTCGCGCCTTATTCTGAAGAAGCTGAACATGGAGAAAGGCTCCGACAAGCCGCAAAACAAGGTAGGAAAACTCTCGAAACAACAGCTTCAAGAGATTGCCGAGGAGAAAATGGAAGACCTCAACACGTCCGATGTAGAACAAGCGAAGAAAGTCATTGCCGGTACCGCGCGCTCGATGGGCATTGATTTAGAGCTGTAAGATTGGTCCTGCTGTACAATACAGCAATGAAAGTTGCGCAGGAACTGGCGGAAAGAGTCGGACGTGCTGCATGGAACGCAGGCATATCTGCTGATTTATACAAAACCACCGTCGGCTACGCTCTCGAACATCCTTTCGATTTGAAAAACGGTGATTATGCAACAGCTATTGCTCTTCAGTATGCAAGTCGAGAAGGCTCCAATCCTCGCGATTTTGCAAAACGAATAGTAGAAGCACTCGGGGATATTCCAGGCATCGCGAAAATCGAGGTGGCGGGCGCGGGATTCATCAATTTTTATCTCGCGCCATCGGCACTGACTGACACCATAGCCACAGCCCGTGGAGAAGCATGGGGAAGGAACGACGCGAACAAGGGGAAAAAGATAATGGTCGAATATACGGACCCGAATCCGTTCAAGGAATTCCATATCGGCCACCTGATGAGTAATGCCATAGGCGAATCTATCGCGCGCCTGCTTGAGTTCTCTGGCGCACAAGTGAAGCGAGCGAATTATCAAGGCGACGTCGGGCCGCACGTGGCGAAGGCGATATGGGGTCTTAAAAAGTTGGGGATCAATGCCCCAGACCCAGCCGCCCTCGGCAAAGCATATTCCACAGGAGCTGCGGCGTACGAAAACGATGACGGCGCACGTGCCGAGATAGAAGCCCTCAACGCTAAGCTCTACGACCGCTCGGACGCAGACATAAATGCGTTGTATGACGCCGGAAAGAAGACTTCACTTGCTCACTTTGAGAATATCTATCGCACGCTCGGCACAAAGTTCGACTACTATTTTTTTGAAAGCGAAACAGCTCCGACGGGAATAAAAATCGTTCGTGAACATTCGGACGTGTTCGTCAAAAGCGAAGGGGCGATCGTGTACCAAGGCGAAAAGCAAGGCCTGCATACACGCGTTTTCATCACTTCAAAAGGATTGCCGACGTATGAGGCCAAAGAGCTTGGCCTCGCGCAGATGAAAGCCGAGAAGTGGCCGTTCGATTCTTCGATATCGGTAACAGCGCACGAGCAAAGCGGATATTTCGAGGTCGTGCTTGCGGCAATGCGCGAGGTCGCTCCCGAACTTGCATCAAAACTTCGCCACATATCGCACGGCATGATGCGACTGCCGAGCGGGAAAATGTCTTCGCGTACGGGCGATGTCATTACTGGTGAGTCGCTTCTTGCCGAGCTCGTCGAGTCCGCAAAAGAACGCGCCACGGATAGTCGAGCGGAAGATACTAATGCACTCGCGGAGGATGTCGCAGTTGCAGCGATCAAATACCAGATACTAAAACAAGCATCGGGACGCGACATCGTATTCGATCGCGAGCGCGCCCTCTCGCTGGAAGGCGATTCGGGGCCATATCTGCAATATGCGCACGCTCGCGCGCATGCCGTCGTCGAAAAAGCGCGCGAGCAGAATATTACGGGGAACATGGACACAGACGCAGAGCCGATAGAACTCTCGCGTCTCCTCCACCGCTTTCCGGAAGCGGTGGAATATGCCGCGCGCGAACTGGAGCCGCACCTTCTCACGAACTACCTCCTGGAATTCGCCTCCGCGTTCAACCGCTGGTATGCCAATGAGCAGATCCTCGATGGCTCGGCAGGCGCACCGCACAAAGTGGCGCTTACCGACGCGGCGCGCCGTACACTCAAAAACGGCCTCTGGCTCCTCGGCATCCCCGCTCCGGAGAAGATGTAAATAGTATCGTAAATAGTATCGCTTGACATTAATAACGCCATCCGTTATCATTTGTATGATCGCTAGCTTTCGGGACATTGATGCCAAGAATGTTTTTGAGGGCAAGCGATCTAACAGACTGCCGTCTACTATCCACCGGAGCGCGATGCGTAAATTGTGGATGCTCGACGCGGCGACGGAGCTTTCTGATCTTCGTGTGCCGCCGGGCAATCGTCTGGAGAAACTTGCCGGGAGGCGCGCGGGGCAGCACAGCATTCGCATCAATAATCAATGGCGCATTTGTTTCAGATGGGAAGGCGGCAATGCGTATCAGGTAGAGATCGTTGATTATCACTAACGAAGATCGTATGACCAAAAAGATAACAAAAACGGCGCACAGCATTCACCCCGGCGAGATCCTTGCCGAGGAATTTTTGAAGCCGCTCGGTCTCACGGAGTACCGTCTCGCGAGGAGCACGAGCGTGCCGCCTCGGCGGATCAACGAGATCGTGCGCGGCACGCGCTCGGTCACCGCGGATACCGCACTTCGCTTCGCGCGCTTTTTCGGGACCACCGCGCAGTTTTGGATGAACTTGCAGACTCGATATGACCTCGCAAAGTCCGAGCGTATGCTGTCGCCGTTATTGGGACGTGTGGTCACGCCCCTCGCGGATATTCGTAGATCATGAAAGCCACCTACGACAAAGAAGCCGACGCGATGTATATTCGTGTCAAAAAGGGGAGAGTTCACAAAACGTTAGAAGTGAGCGACGGAGTAAACGTTGATGCAGACAGAAAAGGCAAGGCGCTCGGCATAGAACTCCTCTTCATCTCCTCGCAAATGCCGCGCAAGAGTATCAGCAAAACTATCCGCGCAGGTATCCCTGTTTCAGCAGTCGCCGCGTGAGTCCTAGCGCGACCTTCAAGAACGGCCTCTCCCTCCTCGGCATTCCCGCGCCGGAGAGGATGTAGCGGTGGTACACTCTTGCGATGACGCAGGATGAGGCGCTCGCAATACTGAAGACGGGGTTGAACGTATTTCTCACCGGCGAGCCGGGTAGCGGCAAGACGCACACGATCAACCGCTACGCCGCGTGGTTGCGCGAGCGCGGCATCGAACCGGCGGTAACCGCCTCGACAGGCATCGCCGCCACGCACGTGGGCGGCATGACCATCCATTCCTGGAGCGGCATCGGCATCAAACGCGGCATGACGGACTACGATATCGAGATGATCATGAGCCGCGAGAAGACGGCGAGGCGCATCATCGGCGCGAAGGTGCTCGTCGTAGACGAGATCTCGATGCTCGATGCGGAGACGCTCTCGAGCGTGGATCGCGTCTTGCGGACGCTTCGCCGCAGGGCCCTGATGCCGGAGCAGCCGTTCGGCGGATTGCAGATCGTCTTTGTCGGCGATTTCTTCCAACTGCCGCCGGTGCCTCGCCAAATCCCCGGCGAAGGCGGGCCGGCGCTCAAAGGAGGGCCTTCCGCGTTCGCGTTCGAATCTCCGGCATGGCGCGAGGCGAACCCCGTCATCTGCTACCTGAACGAACAGCACCGGCAGGAAGACGCCGATTTTCTCGACCTCCTCTCCGCGATGCGCCGCGGCGCGCTCACGAGCGCGCATCGCGCCCGGCTTTCTTCCCGGGTCGGTATTCTCTCCAAGCGAACGATCGCCACGCGGCTCTACACGCACAACGAGAACGTCGACCGCATCAACGCGGAATCGCTGGGAAACATCGCAGGCGGCGCGCGCCGATACGAGATGAGCGCGCGGGGCCCACAGCGTCTCGTCGAAACGCTGAAGGCGCAGTGCCTCTCTCCCTCGACGCTGGAGCTGAAGGAGAGAGCGTCGGTGATGTTCACGCGCAACAATTTCGACGCCGGGTACGTCAACGGCACGCTCGGAACGGTCGCCGGATTTTCTCCGCTCGGCATGCCCATCGTAAAGACGCGCGCCGGCGCGACCATCGCCGCGGAACCCGCCGAATGGGCGATACAGGACGGTGGCAAAATCCTCGCGCGCATAACGCAGGTGCCGCTACGCCTCGCGTGGGCGATAACGGTGCACAAGAGCCAGGGAATGTCGCTCGATGCGGCGATCATCGATCTCTCGCAGGCGTTCGAATTCGGGCAAGGATACGTCGCCGTCTCGCGCGTCAGAACGCTCGCGGGGCTTTTCCTCGAAGGCTTCAACGAGCGCGCGCTTGAACTACATCCGAAGGCCGCCGCCGCCGACAGGCACTTCCGCGGCTACTCCGATGCCGCGCGGAAAAAATTCTCGGCTCTGCCGGATGGCGAAAAAGAGAAGCTCGAAAAGAACTTTCTGCGCGCGATCGGCGCCAGGGAGCCGAATACCGCGGCTTCCGCAGTGTCAAACCGGCAGGGCGGCGCCCCGCTTGTTCCAGGCATCGAGAAGCTTCGCGAGAAATACCCGAGCGCCGGCAAGGCATGGGGCGCGCCGGACGACGAGCTCCTGAAGCGCATGTTCGCGGAAAAGAAACCGAACAAAGACATCGCGGCGCACTTCGGCCGCAAGCCGAGCGCCATCCGCGCGCGCCTCGGCCATCTCGGCCTCGCCGAAGATTATTGGAGCAAGAGGAAACGACGTTCCGCGAATTAGGGCCGTCCGCGCGATCTCCGAGACCCGCGTCTTGAAATAGTGCGGCGGGTCTCGTTTTTCTGCTAGGATAGCGGAATGCCGAGCGACAGCGGAGAGAAAAGCGAAATCGCGCGACGAGAGGAAGAAACCCTCTCATTTTGGAAAGAGCGCGATATTTTCAAGAAAAGCATTGAAAAACCGGCGCCGAAAGGCGAATTCGTCTTCTACGAGGGGCCGCCGACCGCTAACGGTCTTCCGGGGATACATCATCTGGAATCTCGCGCGTTCAAGGACGCAATCCCGCGCTATCGGACGATGCGTGGCTACCGCGTGCGCCGCAAGGCGGGATGGGACACGCATGGCATTCCAGTGGAGCTAGAAGTTGAGAAGAAGCTGGGGTTCAAATCGAAGAAGGATATCGAAACGTACGGCATCGCGGAATTCAACAAAAAGTGCAAGGAGAGCGTTCTCCAATATATCGAGCAATGGAAGAGCTTCACCGAGCGCATCGCGTTTTGGGTCGATCACGACGATACGTACTTCACCTTCGACAACGGCTACATCGAATCGGTTTGGAATATATTGAAAAATGCGCATGAGCGAGGACTCCTCTACAAGGATTACAAAGTCGTCCCCTGGTGCCCGCGTTGCGGCACCGCGCTTTCTTCGCACGAAGTCGCGCAGGGGTACGAGGACGACGTGCCCGACCCATCGGTCTATGTGAAGTTCAAGGTCCGCGAAGCGGATGAATACTTTCTCGCATGGACCACGACTCCATGGACTTTGCCGGGAAATCTCGCGCTGACCGTTGGTAGCGACATCGCGTATGTGAAAGTCGAGCACGAGGGAGAGAGGCTCTGGGTCGCTCGAGACAGGCTTTCCGCGGTTTTACCGGAGGCGAATGTGCTTGAAGAACAGAAAGGGAGGGTGCTGATAGGAAAAGAATACGAACCGCTTTTTCCATACTACGCGCAAGGTTTGCCGGACGCTCAAAGTGAAACACTGAAGAACGCGTACAAAGTCTACGCGGCGGATTTTGTTTCCACGGAAGACGGCACCGGCATCGTGCACACGGCCGTCATGTACGGAGCCGACGACTTCGAGCTCGGGACGAAGGTTGGCCTTCCTAAACATCATCTCGTCGGCGAGGACGGTACGTTCCTTCCGGTCGCGGGAGAGCTTGCCGGGAAGTTCGTCAAAGACGCGGACGCCGACATTATCGCCGATCTTGATGACAGAGGATTGCTCTTTCGAAGGGAGACTATCAAGCATACGTATCCGTTCTGCTGGCGTTGCAAGACGCCGCTCCTCTACTACGCGCGCGATTCGTGGTACATCGCGATGTCGAAGATAAAGAACGAGCTCATCCGGGAAAACAAGACTATCCATTGGGAGCCGGAGCACGTGCGCGAAGGCCGCTTCGGCGAGTGGCTTCGGGAGCTGAAGGACTGGGCGATCAGCCGCTCGCGCTTTTGGGGCACGCCCCTGCCTTTTTGGGAATGTGGAAAATGCCGGAAGTTCGTCGTGCTCGGTTCCGCGGCGGAACTGAAGGAGAAAGCCGGAAAGGCGCCCGAAGACCTGCACCGCCCCCATATCGACGAGCTCACCTTCGCGTGCCCGTGCGGCGGAACAATGAGGCGAGTTCCCGAAGTACTCGACGTGTGGTTCGATTCCGGCGCGATGCCTTTCGCGCAAGACCATCATCCTTTCGAAAAACAAGACATCGCATACCCGGCCGATTTTATTTGCGAGGCGATCGACCAGACGCGCGGATGGTTCTACACCCTGCATGCTATCGGGGGCATCATGGAGCGGGGCAAGGCGTTCAAGAACGTCATTTGCCTCGGGCACGTGCTCGACGCGAAGGGCAAAAAAATGTCGAAGTCGCTCGGAAACGTCGTGGAGCCCGAGCGAATGCTCGCCGCATACGGCGCCGATGCGCTCCGCTATTTCATGTATACGGTGAACGCGCCGGGGGATTCCAAGAATTTCGATGAGCGCATTGTGGGCGATATCGTCAAAAAAAATATCGGCCGGCTCGGCAACGTGCTCGCGTTCTATCAACTCTACGCTGATGGAACGACGCGCGACTGGAAAAGCGAGAACCTTCTCGACCGCTGGATAGTGGCGCGGCTCGGAGAGTTGATCCGGGACGCAACCGACGGCTTCGAGGAATACAAGCTCGACTCGGCGACGCGGCCGCTCGCACTTTTCATCGATGACTTATCTGTGTGGTACATCCGAAGATCCAGAGACCGCTTTAAGAAAGAGGGGGGGGATAAAAAAGCCGCGCTCGCAACGCTTCGATATGTCCTCCACACGCTTTCGCGCGTGATGGCGCCCACGATGCCTTTTTTTGCGGAGCATCTTTTTCAAGTGGTTCTGGAAGAGAAAGACGAGGAGAGCGTGCATCTTGCCACGTGGCCCGAAAGTCGCGCGACACTGAATTTTATCCAAAACATGTTCGGACTCGGAGGCGAAGACAAGAAACTTCTCGCCGGGATGCGCGCGGCGCGAGAGATGGTAACTCGCGCGCTTGAGGCCCGGCAGAAGGCGGGTATCAAAGTGCGTCAGCCTTTGCGGCAGCTGACAGTGAACAGTGAACAGTTAACAGATGCGCTCAAGATCATCGTTCGGGACGAGATCAACGTAAAAGATGTGGTGGTATCGAACGCAATTCCCGCAGGAACCATCGAGCTTGATACGGACATCACGCCTGAACTGCGCGAAGAGGGGGTCGTCCGCGATACCATCCGGCTCGTGCAGGATGCGCGAAAGGCCGCAAATATGCGCCCAGGCGAACACGGTAGCGTTTCTATCGCGGTATCATCAGAAGATCGTCCTACTATCGAGAGGAACCTTGCCCATATCCAGAAGCAAACAAACACCGCCATTGCTCTTTCCTGAAAGCTGAAACCTGACAGCTGACACCTACTCTGCCATGTATCAAAAATACCACACCGAGGCCCTTGTACTTGGAAACCGCGAGCGGGGAGAGAACGACCGCGTCTTCACGCTCTATACGGAGGAATTTGGCCTCGTGCGCGCGAGGGCGAGCGCGGTGCGCACGGAAGCGTCGCGAATGCGCTATGCGCTCCAGAACTACTCGCGCGCGCGCGTCGCGCTCGTGCGCGGAAAGCGCGGCTGGCGGATCGGCGGCGCGATACCGGCCAGGAACGCCGGGGGGAGCGCCGCAACATTCGCGCGCGTCGCCCGCCTCGTCGCCCGCCTCGTCGCGGGCGAAGAACGGAATCAGTACCTGTTCGCGGTTCTCGCCGAAGCCCACGCCGCGCTCATGAATGAGGAGCGCGGCGCGCCCGCGACGATCGAGCTTGTGTGCGTCGCGCGGGTTCTCCACGCCCTCGGCTACCTTTCCGCCGAAGCTCTTGGCGGCGCCCTCTTTACCCACACGGCCTACGCGGGCGAGCACCTTCTCGAAGCGGAGACGATGCGGGACAAACTGCTCTTGTCGATAAACAAGGCGATCGCCGAGACCCATCTCTAAAGTGTTAGTATTCAGTAATGGAGCCGTCGGAATCGGAGTTCGAGAAAGAGAAAGTCGAGCGCCTGAAGCGCGCGATGTATTCGCGGGAGACGAGCGAAAAGCTCAAAGAGAGGCCGCGGCGCGAGCTTCAGGATATCCGCCCGATTGTCGGAGAAGAGTGGCGGCATGAGGAATCGCCGCTTGCGGCCTCGCTCGTCGCGCCGCGCGCCATAGCGCTTGCCCGCAGGGCGCTCTGGTGGATGCTGGGCCTCGCCATCGTGTTTTTCATCGGTGCGGCGGGATTCTTCGCGTACTACTTTACGCTCGGTGGCGGCGCGTCTCCGGCGTCCGCCGCAAACATCGATATCTCGATATCCGGTCCGCCCCAGATATCCGGGGGAGAACCGACGCAGCTACAGATCGCGGTTACGAACCGCAACCAGGTGCCACTACAGCTCGCCGAACTGATCATCACCTACCCTCCGGGGACGCGTTCTCCGACGGATCTTTCGACCGATCTCCCCAGCCAGCGCATCTCGCTCGGCGCGATAGAATCCGGCGGGCGGCGGCAGGGCACTGTCTCGGCGGTTTTTGCGGCGAGCGGCGGGGACGTGGGCGTGAAAGTCGATCTCGAATACCGCATCACCGGTTCGAGCGCCATCTTCGTCGCGTCATCGGAGTACCGGGCGCTCTTGAGCTCTTCGCCGATCGCGCTCTCGATCGAGGGCAACGTCGAGACGGTTTCAGGACAGCCGCTCGAATTCACCGCGACGATCTCGAGCAACGCAAACACGACCGTCAAAGACGTGCTTTTCTCGGCGAGCTATCCGTTCGGCTTTACCGCGCGCGCGAGCGAGCCGCAGGCGACGCGCTCTCTTTCGGCAGGGGCGGGAAGCGTGTGGGAGCTCGGCGATATTCCGCCCGGACAGAAGCGACAGGTCGTCCTGCGCGGGGTGCTCGTGGGCGAGCGGGCGGACGAGCGGATATTCCGCTTCGACGCTGGAACGCGCAAGTCGCCGAGTGAGGGAACGATCACGACGAAGCTCGCGGAAAGCGCGCTGAAGGTGCGGGTATCGGAGGCGTTCCTGGGCCTCGCGGTGTCCGTCAACAAGTCCACCGGCCCGAGCGTCGTGCCGCCGGGCGCGAACGTCAACGTAGTCGTGAACTGGCGGAACAACCTCTCGACCGCGATCCAGGATGCCGTCATCATCGCGCGGCTTAGCGGAGTGCAGATCGACGGAGCCACCGTCGTCTCTCCCGACGGCTTTTACCGCTCCTCCGACGGCGTCGTCCTTTGGGACAAGAATACGACGCGGGGCGTTCTCTCGAATCTGGCGCCGGGAGCCGGAGGCTCCGTGTCGTTCGCCTTTCAAATGCCGGCGAGCGAAGAACTCAAGTCGATCGTCAACCCGACGCTCACGTTCACCGTACACGCGGCGGGCAAGCGCGTTTCCGAGCAGGGCGTGCCGGAAAGCCTGCAGTCCACCGCCTCACAGCGCGTCGTCGTTTCGAGCGATCTCCGCGTCACGGCGCAGGGCCTGTACTACGCGAACCCGTTCGCGAGCACCGGACCTATTCCGCCCAAGGCGGGCACCGAAACGACCTACGGCATCGTCTTCACGCTCACCAATACGACGAACAAGATCGAGGGCGGGAAGCTCACGGCGACGCTCCCGCCGTACGTCCGGTGGGTCGGCGTCTATAGTCCCGCCTCGGAAGATCTGACCTTCAATCAGAACAACAGCGCCGTAACGTGGAACATCGGCGCCGTGGAGCCGGGCGCAGGGACGGACGGCACCCCGCCACGGCAAGCCGCGATCGCGATCGGGTTCACGCCCTCGACCTCGCAGATAGGCCAAGAGCCGCCGCTCCTCCAGAACATCGAATTCTCCGGCGTCGATTCCGCGACGAAAGAACCCGTTTCGCGCACGGTGCAGAACGTGACCACGAACATCGTCGGGGATCCGGGATTCAGCGCGACGCAGGCGACCGTCGTCAGGTAGCCGGATGCCGGCTTTCAGCTTTCGGTAAAGACTGATACAAATGCGTTATGAGTCCAGCAACGATGGAAAAAATCGTCTCGTTATGCAAACGCCGCGGTTTTATTTATCCGGGGAGCGAGATCTACGGAGGGCTGTCCGGCACGTGGGACTACGGGCCGCTCGGGGTGGAACTGAAGAACAACGTGAAGAATCTGTGGTGGCGCATGTTCGTGCAGGAGCGCGACGACATGTATGGCATGGACGCGGCGATCCTCATGAATCCGAAGGCGTGGGAGGCGAGCGGACACGTCGCGGGCTTCACCGACCCTCTGTCGGACGGCTCGAAGTTCAACACGATGTTCCGCACGTCCGTAGGAGCTGGAGCGGAGGCGGCCGTATCATATTTGCGGCCCGAGACGGCCGGCGGCATTTTCGTCAATTTCAAGAACGTCGTGGATTCCTTCCATCCCAAGCTTCCGTTCGGCATCGCGCAGATAGGAAAAGCGTTCCGCAACGAGATAGCGCCGCGCGATTTTCTTTTCCGCGTGCGGGAGATGGAGCAGATGGAGATCGAGTATTTCGTTCAGCCTCATGCATGGGAGAAAAGCTTCGAGGAGTGGCGGCAGGCCATGTATCGGTATATCGAGGCGGTCGGCATCGCGCGCACGGCGGTGCATGAGCTCGAGGTGCCGGAGGACGAACGCGCGCACTACTCGAAGCGCACGATAGACTTCGAATTTGACTTTCCCTTCGGCAGGAAAGAACTCTGCGGGCTCGCGTACCGCACAGATTTCGATCTCTCCGCGCACGCGAAAAGCTCCGGAACCGACCTCTCCTACCTCGACGAGGAGACGAAAGAGCGCTTTGTTCCCCACGTCATCGAACCGTCCCTCGGCGTCGACCGCGCCATTCTCGCGCTCCTTGTTTCCGCGTACACGGAAGACGAGCTTGGGGGAGAGACGCGGACGTATCTCAAGTTCAATCCATCGGTTGCGCCGATAAAGGCGGCGGTCTTTCCGCTCCTCAAAAACAAACCCGCACTTGTTTCAAAGGCACGCGAGGTCTACGCATTGCTGAAAGCTGACATCTGCAAGCTGAAAGCTGTTGCATGGGACGACAACGGCAACATCGGCAAGCGCTACCGCCGGCAGGACGAGATCGGCACGCCCGCATGCATCACCGTCGATTTTCAGACGCTTGAGGATGGCACCGTAACACTGCGTGATAGAGATACGGGAGCGCAGGAGCGGGTAGCCGTGTCCGAACTCACTGGCCGCATCGCGGCATAGGGGCGCGTTTGCCGCCGGAGAGATTGTGGTACGATGCCGCTATGGAGAGCCGCCCCCTTGTCATCTCGATATCGCCCGGCACGATCGTCATGGCCGTTGTCGTGCTTGCCGGGGCGTGGCTTCTTTTTCAGTTGCGCGATCTCGTGCTCGTTCTCCTCACGGCCATCGTCATCGCTTCCGCCATCGAGCCGGCGGTCGCGGCGCTCCAGCGCCGCAAACTGCCGCGCGTGCTCTCTATCCTCCTCGTCTACGTTCTCCTTCTCGCGGCGTTTTTCAGCGTGTTCTACTTTTTCGTGCCGCCTCTTTTCGCGGATCTGGCGACGTTCCTTTCCTCGCTTCCCGTCTACATCGAGACCTTGAACCGGATCAGCGCGTTCGACGAGTTCGCGCGCGTCCTCGGCTCTGCTCCGCCCAATCTCGCGAACCTCGATCTCATGGCGGGCGTGAGAGGGGCGGCCGAAGCGGCGGGGGTGTTCGGTAATGCATTCACGGCAGTCGCGAGCGTATTCGGCGGCGTGCTCTCGTTCATTCTCATCATCGTCTTCTCGTTCTACTTCGCGGTGATAGAAACGGGCGTGGACGATTTCCTCGAGCTGGTCTCTCCCCGCAAGCATCAAGCCTATGTCTTGGATCTCTGGAAACGTTCGCGCCGGAAGATAGGGCTTTGGATGCAGGGGCAGATCCTGCTGGCCGTCATCATGGGCGTCCTGCTCTACCTCGGACTCACGATCCTCGGGGTGCCGCACGCGCTTCTCCTCGCCGTCATCGCGGCTCTCTTCGAGATAATCCCGGTGTTCGGCCCGACCTTGGCGGCGGTGCCGGCGGTCGGGATCGCGTTCGTCGACGGAGGTGTCTCGCTCGGGCTTCTGACCATCGCGCTCTACGTCATCGCCCAGCAGTTCGAGAACCACCTCATCTATCCCTTGGTCGTAACGCGCGTCGTCGGCGTGCCGCCGCTTCTCGTCATCCTCGCCCTGATCGTCGGGGCCCAGCTCGCCGGTTTCTTGGGCATCCTTCTTTCGGTACCGGTCGCGGCCACTATTCAGGAATTGGCAAAAGACATCCGCGAGCGCCGCGTGTTCGCCGATTCGTGAGTCGTTCATGGCCAAGGCGTTCTATCTCACCACAACACTACCGTACGTGAATGCGGAGCCGCACGTTGGTTTTGCACTTGAGCTTGTGCATGCCGACATCCTTGCGCGCTACCATGCACTGCAGGGCGACGACGTTTTTTTCAACACCGGCACCGACGAGCACGGGCTCAAGATATATCGCAAGGCCGCGGAAGAGGGAAAGGACACGCAGGATTACGTAGACGAATACGCGGCAAAGTTCAGGAGCCTAAAAGAGAAACTTGGTTTGTTCGAAGGACTGCATTTCATTCGCACGACCGACCCGCGCCACAAGGCGGCGGCACAGGAAATGTGGCGCAGGTGCGCGGCGAACGGCGATATCTATAAAAAGACGTACAAAGGACTGTACTGCGTGGGCGATGAGGCTTTTATAAAGGAGACGGACCTCGTGAACGGTAAGTGCCCGAATCATTCCGGGATGGAGCCGCTCCACATAGAAGAAGAGAATTACTTTTTCCGCCTTAGTGCCTACCAAGAAAAACTGCTCGCATACCTCGCGCGCGAGGGCGTCATCATACCAGAATGGCGCAGGCAGGAGGCGATAGCGTTCGTGAAGCGCGGGCTCGAGGATTTCAGCATTTCGCGCATCAAGGAGAAAATGCCGTGGGGTATTCCAGTCCCCGACGATGACACGCAGACTATGTATGTGTGGTTCGATGCGCTCACGAATTACATTTCCACACTCGGGTGGCCCGACACACGCCAAGAGCGCGTGACGGGCGAGCCCGAGAACTTATTCGAAAGGTATTGGGTGAACGGGGAGACACTCCAGCTTGCGGGCAAAGACCAGGTGCGCTTCCAGTCCATCATGTGGCAGGCGATGCTCATGTCGGCGGGATTGCCGACCACGAAACAGGTCGTTTACCACGGCTTCATCACGAGCGGCGGGGAAAAAATGTCCAAGTCGCTCGGTAATGTCATCGACCCCATAGCGATCGTCGAAGAGTACGGAACGGACGCGCTTCGCTACTATCTCGCACGCCACGTCCACCCCTTCGAGGACAGCGACTTCACGATGGAGAAATTCAAAGAAGCCTACAATGCGAATCTCGCCAACGGTCTCGGCAATCTCGCATCTCGTGTGATGCAGCTCGCGGAGGCCAACCTCCCGTGGCCAGTGGAAGTGAAGTTCATTCCGTATCCGAAAGAGTTCACCGACCCGCTCGACCGACACGAAATGAATATCGCCCTGGATTACGTTTGGGCCCGCATCCAGGCGCTCGACCAGAAGATAAATCAGACCGAGCCGTTCAAGGTGATTAAAACCGATCCGGAAAAAGGAAAACACATCATCGAGGAACTCGTACGCGAATTAGCGTTCATTGATGAAATGCTCGAGCCCATCATGCCGGATACGAGCGGCAAAATAATCGCCGCTATTATGGCCAACAAAAAACCGGACAATCTTTTCCCTCGCAAAGAGTAGTATGCGAAGCGCAGAAAGTATTGGTGGTAGGGAAAACATAGGGCCACGCATAATTTCTCCTGAAAACCCGCAGGAGTATCTTAAGGCGGTGCTGGATAAGGCTCCCGACTTTATTTATACGCCCGTTGACATTCCCGACGCAGCTCAAAGAACACAAGCGCAAGAAGCAGTGACAAAGCGTCGTGAGCAACTCTGCACGATTCTGCCGTATTTACCTGATATCGCGAAAGGATATGCCGATCAGCTTCGACAGCAATGCGCGGCTTTTCAGCTGGATTCCGGGAAAATCAGGGCTTATTTAGTTGGCGGGCGTGTTCGTTCGACTCCCCTTAAAGAAAGAAGCGATTTCGATCTTTATCTTACCGTCGAGAATCCCGGGAAAGGTTTTCAGATAACACGAGATGATAGTGTCGAGGTCATGGAACGGAAACGAGCTGCGTACGACAACTGGAGGGAGTCGCATGCGGCATCGGACCGCATGTTGGGTTTTGGCGGTGCACGTAATCTCGACCCAGGCCTAGTTGAAGTCGCGGGATTTGGTTTGCGGTCAGATCAAGAATTTCGAGATGAAGTTAATCAAACAAGGGGACTCCTAGCGGTCCTCATGTATGCTGAATAGTATGAAATACTTCGACGCACATACGCACGTGAATTTTGCCGCGCGCAACGCCATGATATAGTTATCGGGCATGAAAAAGGACTATGAAGGCATCATCACCATTGAGCCGGGGAAGAGGGGCGGGAAGCCCGTCATTCGCGGGATGCGGATCACGGTCGGGGATGTGCTTGAAATGCTTGCCTCCGGTATGAGCGAGAAGGAGATCCTAAAGGACTTTCCCATGCTGACCAAAAAAGACATTCGCGCCGTTTTGGCCTACGCGGCAGACCGCGAAGGGGTGATCGTTATCGCGCCGCATGCGACTCCTCTTCGACAATAACCTCTCGCCGAATCTTGTGAAGAAACTGCGTCGTCAGTTTCCTGGATCTGCACATGTATTTACCCTCAATATTCATACGCTGTCTGACGAAGATTTGTGGGAATACGCACGAAGCAATGGGTTCGTTGTCGTGACCAAAGACTTTGATTTTGTCGAACTCCAATTTCTTCGCGGATATCCGCCGAAGATTGTGTGGTTGACGATGGGCAATGCTTCAACGATTCGCATTTTGGAAATTCTGCGTCAAAACACAAAAAATATACGCATCTTCGGCAGGAATCAGCATTCAGGGTGTCTGGTAATTAACCAATAACGATGAAATACTTCGACGCACATACGCACGTGAATTTTGCCGCGAGCGATGCTATAGTGGACGCATGAAGCAGGCATACACGGCGGTGGTAAAGAAAGACGGACGATGGTATGTGGCCTGGATAAAGGAAGTACCCGGCGCCATCACACAGGCCCGCACAATCAAAGAATTGAGGGAAAATTTGCTCGATGCGCTGGCACTTATGTTGGAGGAAAATCAACGGATCGCTACGATGAAGAAGCGGCATAAGGTCAATCGCGAGGCGCTTCGCATCTCGATGCCGGAAACTGTCGAGGCATGAAGCGGGTCAAGCTCGAACGTTACCTTGCTTCTCACGGATGTTTCTTGGTGCGCGAAGGCGCACGGCATTCCGTCTACTTCAATCCACGGTCGCAATCGTCAGCTTCGGTGCCGCGGCATAGGGAGATATCCGATATTACCGCGCAGGAGATCTGTAAACAGCTTGATCTGCCGAAGATATGGAAAGGAAAATGAAATACTTTGATGCACATACGCACGTGAATTTTGCCGCCTATAACGAGGATCGCGAGGCGGTGATCTTGCGGGCGAAAGAGGCAGGCGTGGCGATGAATGTCGTCGGCACGCAACTTGATACGTCGGCATCGGCTGTCGCGCTCGCCGACGCGTATGAGCATGTGTATGCGACTATCGGCCTCCATCCAATTCACACGGCAAAGTCCTATCATGATCCCGAAGAATTAGGCCCCTCCTTCGCCCCGCCTTCGCGCAAAGCTTCGGACGGGCAAGGTAAGGCTTCGGAGGGCAAGGGAAGGAGCGGAGGGTTCACTTCGCGCGGGGAAACATTTGACCCGAATGTCTACGAAGAAATGGGCAAACATGCTCGCGTCATAGCGATAGGAGAGTGCGGGCTCGATTACTATCGCTGCGACGAGACGACGAAAGGCCTCCAAAAAAAGGTATTTATCGAGCACATAGAACTGGCGAACCGACTGAAGAAACCTTTAATGCTTCACGTGCGGCCTTCCGATGGAAGGGATGCGTACGACGATGCCCTCGGAGCGCTAAAGGCGCACGCGAAAGTTAAGGGCGACGTGCATTTTTTTGCAGGCAATTGGGAGACGGCCAAGAAATTCCTCGACTTCGGATTCACGCTCTCATTCACCGGCGTCCTCACCTTCACGCATGACTACGACGAGGTGGTGAGAAATGCGCCGCTCGACATGCTCCTTTCGGAGACTGACGCGCCCTATGTGACACCGGTGCCGCATCGAGGGAAGCGCAACAAGCCCATCTTTGTGACGGAAGTCGTGCGCGCGATCGCGCGCATCCGCGGGCAGGATTTCGATGAGGTCGCCTTCCAACTCATGGAGAACGCACGCCGCGTCTTTCGTTTCTAATGCCTATCGTCTATCGTCTATCGCCTATTGCCTACTGCCCGTTGCCTATGCTAAAGTCTGCGGACCATATGACCGACGAAGAAAAACTCGCGCGCATCTACGAGATCGGCTACCATATCTCGCCGGCGGTGAAAGAAGAAGACCTAGAGAAAATCGTCGGCGGCATCCGCGCCGTGATCGAGAAAGCGGGAGGCAATTTTATCGCCGAAGGCGCTCCGTCGCTCACCCGCCTCGCGTACCCAATCGAAGCCCGCGAGGGCGGCAAGCGGGTCGAGTACGACAGGGGCTATTTCGGGTGGATAAAATTCGAGGCCGAGATCGCCGCCGTGCGCTCGCTGGAAGAGTCGCTCAAACTCAAAGACATACTCCGTTTCATTGTCTTTCGCACGGTGCGCGAGGACACGCGCGCGAAGATGAAGGCGCCGACATTGCGCGAGGTGAAGCGCACCGATACTATCAAGACGACGCGGCGGGCGGAGGAGTCGGCGGGGCCGGTTTCGGAGGAAAAGCTCGAAAAGGCGCTTCAGGACATCACTACAGAATAAAAGTTAACAGTCTACAGTTGACAGTGAACAGTTAAATACGAATACAAAAGGAACAGTGGCAAATAATTCTGTAAACTGTAAACTGTCATCTGTAAACTGACTCAATATGTACATCAACAAAGCACTGCTGTTTGGGAACCTGACGCGCGATCCGGAACTGAAAGCGCTTCCCTCGGGCATGAACGTGTGCAATTTTTCCATCGCGACGAACCGCGTGTACCGCGACCGCGAAGGCAAGAAGCAGGAACAGACCGATTTTCACAACGTCGTCGTGTTCGGCCGCCAGGCCGACACGGTCGCGCAGTATCTCAAGAAAGGACGCTCCGTGTTCGTCGAGGGGCGCATGCAGACGAGGAGCTGGGACGACAAGACGAGCGGCGAGAAGAAGTACCGCACGGAGGTCGTCGCCGACCGCGTGCAGTTCGGGCCTGTTCCGGGAGGCGGGGGCAAGCGCGCGGAGCCGGAGGAGGAGGCCGGGGGCAACGCCAGCCCGGGGATAGAGTACCCGAAAGACGACATCAATCCGGATGACATACCTTTTTGAGCAGTCTGTAGTTAGTAGAAAGTAGTCCGTAGTGAAATACAAAATACAAGATTATGAGCGCGAACATATTGACGCAGAACGATATACGGCACGTGGACTATAAAGACGTGGATCTCTTGAAACAGTTCGTAAATCCGCACGGCCGCGTGCTGGGGCGCAAACGCACCGGACTCACCGCCAAGCAGCAGAGGGCCGTGGAAGCGGCCGTCAAGCGCGCCCGCTTCATGGGACTGCTTCCCTACGTGCAAAAGTAGGATTCATGTCAAAAAACACCCCCGGTGCGTTCCGGCTTCGAAAATGGTACGATGGGGATTATTAGCGCAAACGAGTAAAAGATATGGATATCGTCAAAAACAAGGGGTTGTGGATCGCGCTTGGCATTATTATCATCGTCGCGCTTATTTTCTTCGCGGCGCAAGGCGGTCAGGGCATCGGAGGCGATGCTGGGTCTGCGGCGCAAGGCGAGACGGAGAGCACGGAGGATGTCAGCGCGGGTAGCGCGAACGCGGGTTTGGGCGCCGCGCCGCTCTCGTACCAGCAGGCGCTCGCGAAGTACGCGGATCACCGAATTCAATTCGACGCCACGTGCCAGGCGAATCCGAGCACGATAACCTACAAGGACAACACGGGTCTCATGCTCGACAACCGCTCGCCAGTTGCCCGTACGATCAAGCTCCTCAACGCGCACACGGTGAAAGCGTGGGGCTTCAAGATCGTAACTCTCCCGGACACGTACCGGGCGTCCAAGACCATTCTCGTCGATTGCGACGGCTCCCAGAACGTCGCGACGATCCTCGTGCAGGAATAATCTGCCGTCCTCGCGCGCTACGCCCGCTCTACGTATTCGCCGGTTTCGGTGTTGATGCGGACGACATCTCCCTCGTTGATGAACATCGGGGCGTTGACGGCGGCGCCTGTTTCGAGGACCACTATCTTCGAGCCGCCTTGGGCGGTGTTGCCCCGAGTGTTCGGGGGAGCCTCTTTCACCTTTAGGTCCACCTTGATGGGAAGCTTGACGCGGAACAGTTTTCCCTCGAACCAGAGCGTGTCAACTCCCGTGTTCGCTTTCAGGAATTTCCCGGACTCGCCGACTTGCTCTTCCCCGACGGAGAACCGTTTCGACTTGTCTTTGGCATCGTGGAAAAACCACTCGCCGTTCCTCTCGTAAATAAACACCGCGGGCTTCGTTTCTATCTCCGCCTCTTTCAGCTTGTCGGATTGCTGAAAAGAATACTCGATGACGTTGCCTCGTATCAGATGGCGCAGTTTGGTCTGGTTCACTGGCCGCCGCATCTGCTTTTGCATGATGTTGTTCCATGTGCAGACGTATGGCTCGCCCTCGACGAGCACGGCAACCCCCGGCTTTATCTCGTTGTAGTTCAACATATCGCGGCATTGTATTAAAAAAACCCCGTTTGTCTACAGGATTCCTCGTTTTTCGATACATACAGCCCTTGTACATATGTACAAGAGCTGTATTGATCAGCCCATGCGCGATTTGAAATCGGCATAGCTGAATATTCGAAGCGTTTTTGGCTTCCCATTTTTCCAGAGAACGATAGACGGGTGCTGGACGCCGTTGAACATCGTCGTTTTCACCAGCGTGTACTGGATTGCGTCCTCGAAAACAACCTTATCACCGACGGAGAGCGGCTTCTTGAACGTGTAGACGCGGTCTATTTTGTCTCCGGCAAGGCATGTGCCGCCGCCGAATTTGTATGCATGTTCGTATCGGTTTTTCTTTCCGGCGCCGCGTATTTTCAGTTCAAGTTCCGGACTCAAAATAAAATCCGCGAGGTGAGCTTCGAAAGAGATGTCGAGTATCGCGACTTTGTACGGCACGTCTTTGCGCTCGATGATGTCGAGCACGGAGGCAACGAGCGTGCCTGCATGCCAGCACGTAGCCGCTCCCGGCTCCAAGTGCACCCGTACGTCGTACTTTTTTTGGAAATCTTTCACGAGCTTGATAAGCCCTCCGACGTCGTATCCATCGTCGGTTATCTTTTGGCCGCCTCCGAAATTGACCCACTTCATTCTTCTGAAATATCGCCCGAAACGCTTTTCTATTTTCGTGAGCGCCTTTTTGAGATCGCCGAGGCCGCGTTCGAAGAAAATATGGAAGTGAAGGCCGTCCACGCCATCGAGCGCGCGCGGATTCCTCGTGAGTTCGCGCTCAAACTCATTTCTGCGGACGCCGAGCCTTGAGTCGGGCGCGCATGGATCCCATACGCCGTGCTTCTCGCCGGTCTCTATCTCGGGATTGATGCGAAGACCGACGGATATGTTCTTTTTCGCTGTCCGCACGTTCTTTTTGAAATGTTCCCACTGGCCGAACGAGTTGAAAATGACATGCGAGCAATTCTTGAGTACCTCGTCGAATTCCTCCGGTTTGTACGCGGGCGCGTACATGTGCACCTCGGGGCCGAACTTCTCTCTGCCGAGCCGCGCTTCGTTCAGCGAGCTTACCTCCGTGCCGTCGAGATACTCTTTCACGACGGGGAACAGCGGCCACGTCGCCCACGCCTTGAGCGCGTGCAATACGGTCACGCCCGTCTCGTCCGCGACCCGCCGAAGAATGCCGAGATTGTGCCGCAAAAGCCTTTCCTCGATGACGAACGCGGGCGTTTCGATCTTTGAGGGATCGAGAGCCGAAGCGGGACGCCTCATGTTCTCTTTTGGAGTCCCAGCGCGGCGGGAAGCGGCTTGTGGTTGACGATCTTGAAGGGCAGGCCGTTCTTCGCGAGCGTCTTGAGGAAGGGTTCGGGGTCGAGCTCTTCGACGTTGAATACGCCTTTGCCCTTCCACTTGCCCTGCAGAAGCATCATCGCCGCTATGACTGGCGGCACTCCGGCCGTGTACGAAATCGCCTGTGAGCCGACCTCTCTGAAGCATTTCGCGTGGTCGGAGACGTTGTAGATGTACTTCGTCACCAGCTTTTCACTTTTCACTTTTCGCTTTTCACTTTTCGGAGTGCCGGTCACGATACAACCGATAACGGTCTTGCCCGTGTATTTGGTCGCGAGCGAAGCCGGGTCGGGGAGGAGCGCCTTCAAGAACTCCATCGGGATTATCTTCTGGCCTTTGAAATCTATCGGGTCTATGCGCGAGATGCCGATCGACTCCATGACGCGCAAGTGCGTCAGGTAGTTCTGGCCGAACGTCATCCAGAAACGCATACGCTCTAAGCCTGGAAGATTCTTTGCGAGCGATTCCATCTCTTCGTGGAAAAGAAGGTAGCTTTCGCGCTTTCCGGCGACCGGATAATCGAAGGCGAAGTGAACGCTCCCCTCATTCATGACTGGAGGAGTCTTAATCCATTTGCCCTTCCGGAAGTGTTTTACCTCCTGCGTAACCTCGCGGATGTTTATTTCAGGATTAAAATTGGTCGCGAACGACTTGTCGTGGCTACCGGCGTTCGCGTCGAGAATGTCGACGAAACGCACTTTGTCGAAATATTTCTTAAGCAGGTAGGCGCAATAAGCGTTCGTCACGCCCGGATCGAATCCCGCGCCGAGAACGGCCATAATGCCCGCCTTCTTGAATCTTTTCTGATACGCCCACTGCCAGCTGTATTCGAAATGCGCCTCGTCGCGCGGCTCATAATTGGCAGTGTCGACGTAATGCACCTTGGTCGCGAGGCACGCGTCCATGATGGCGAGGTCCTGATAGGGAAGCGCGACATTGATGACGACGGCCGGTTTTGTTTTTCGAATGAGCGCCGCGACATCTTTTGCTTTATCCGCATCAACAGGGTGTGTCTCGATATTCACGCCCCAGCGCTTCTTGATGTCTTTCTTTATCGCATTCGGCTTTCCTATCGTGCGGGAGGCGAGATGTATCTTCGTGAACACGTCGGAATTCATCGCGCACTTGTGCGCCGTGACACTTCCCACGCCCCCCGCGCCGATTACCAATACGATGCTCATGGCTGTACTATACGCGAATCTAGAGCCGGGAAAAGTTCGGCTCCTGCTGGGTGATGCAATGGATACCGCCGCCGCCGTAGAGAATATCCGTCAAGTCAGCCCCGAGGATGGCCCGACCGGGGAAGGCCTGCCGCAGTATCTCTTCTGCTCCCGCATCGTGCGGATCGGCGAACTGTGGCACCAAGACTACGGTGTTACCGATGCAAAAATTGCAGTATGAACCCGGAGCCAATTCACCCCAGTCGTATGTGACTTCCGGAAGAGGGAGCGGAATGAGCCTGAATGGTCGCCCCTCTGCATCGGTCGCTTTTTTTAATATCTCAAGATTCTCGCTCACGATCTCGTGATTCGGCCCGCTATCAGTCCATGCGTAGAGGATCGTGTCCTTGGCGACGAAGCGAGCGATCTCGTCGACGTGGCCGTCGGTGTGGTCGTTGAAGAGCCCGCGCTTCAGCCAGATAACCTTTCGTGCGCCGAGTAGACGAGCGAATCGCTCCTCAATATCCTCGCGCGGCATTCCGGCGTTGCGATTTATGTTCAGAAGGGTTTCCTCGGTCGTGAGTATCACGCCCGCGCCGTTGCCCTCGATAGCGCCTCCCTCCATCACGAATCCCGCGTCGATGCGCTCGAATTTCTCGAATGCGGGGACCTGGTCGACGACCGTATCGTCCTTCAGGAGCTCCGGAAAGCGGTTGCCGTAGGCGTTGTATGTCCACTTCACGAACGCCGGTTTGCCGTCAGCTTTCACGAAGGTCGGCCCCCAGTCCCGTATCCAGACGTCAGCATAATCCGCTTCGTACACCTCGACGTTCGTAGTAGCCACGCCGCCGGATGCGAGTCTCTCGATGATCTCTTTTTTTTGGAACGGCCGGACGACGAGCTTCACTGTTTCGCTCTCGGCAAGCGCGCCGATGATCCGCACGTATTCGCGCTCGACGGCGGGAACGCGGTCGGGAAAACTGGTCGTGTCGTAGGGCCACGCGAGCCATGTCGCCGCATGCCTCTCCCATTCGGCGGGAAATACGGTCATGACTTTTTCAGTTTTTTGATCAGTGTCGTATAGGTATCGGGCCTACGGTTCCGGAAGAACATCCAGTTCTTCCGGACGTATCGGTTGAGGCCAAGGTCGAGTTTTGCGATGAGGACCTCCTCCCTTTTTCCAGACGCGCGTTTCACCACTTTTCCAAAACTATCGGCAATGAAGGAGTTGCCGAAAAATTCGAGCCTTTCCTCTCTGCCGGTCCGATTCACGGCCGCAACGTGTACGGCGTTCGCGATTGCGTGTCCTCGCATTACGATCTGCCAGCCGTCCGCCCAATCGCCCTCTTTTTCATCGTGTCTGATGCGATGGGCGATAGCGGTGGGGTAAAAGATGATGTCGGCGCCTGCGAGCGATACGGCGCGCGCGGCCTCAGGGAACCATTGGTCGTAGCATATCAGCACGGCGAACGCGGCGCCCTTCGCGCGATACACGCGATACGCCTCCCCGGGCGCGAAGTAATCCTTTTCCCAGAAATCCGGATCGTGGGGGATGTGCGCCTTGCGGTACGTCGGAAGGAGCCGTCCTCTTTCGTTGACGACGACGGCCGAATTGTATAAGCGACCGTTTTTCGTTCTCTCGCAGATCGGGACGATGACGGCTATGTCGTATTTTCTCGCGAGCGCCGCGAAAGCGCGCGTCGACTCGCCGGGCACGCTTTCGCAAAAGGGAGTCGAGCGTCCGCGCCGCCTCTGCGGGAAATAGCGCGTGCGGAAAAGTTCCGGCAGGCAAACGATCTTCGCGCCCTTTTTTGCCGCCTTTTCCGCGAGGGAAAGGGCTTTCGCGAGATTCTCATCCGCGTTCCCGGACATCCGCATTTGCACGAGTCCGATTGCGATTGATCGGCTTTTCATGTTAGTTTTTCTTGACGAGCGCATGCGAGTTTAGAAATAACTTACACCCAGCACCTTTCGCGAAAGGTGCTGGGTAAAGCATCTGTAATCCGCTTCGCTCATAACGACTTCTTTACCATCCGAACTGCTTGCCGACTTCTTCCGCGGTCTCCCGCTTTCGCGCGACTTTTATTTCGCCGTTGCCGGCTACGAGCTTGAGGGGAGAGGAAAGCAGGCAGTGGTGCGAGGCGAGCGCGTCCTGGTACGCCCCGGTGTCGCAGAAGGCGACGTAGAGTTCGTCCGAATCCGCAAGGCGCGGCAGGAGGATGTAGGAGCCGCCGGAGGTGTACTTGTCGTCGCTGTCGCAGGAAGAGCCCGCGAGCCACACGCGCTGGAGATTTTTTTCGCGCATGTTGTTGACCGGCACCACGTGCCACTTCTGCTTGATGGCCCACGTGTCGAGGAGATCGTTCATAAAGCTCCCGTCTATCACATACCAGCTGTTGCCGCCCTTGTTGTAGGCTCGTTTCTCGGCAAGCACCTTGTAGATCGTGATCTGCGCAGGGGCGACCACGTAGCGGCCCCACTCGCAGATAATGTTGGGGTGGCGGATGCCGAGGCGGTCGCACTGTTTTTTGGCCGTCTTTACGATCTGATTGATGAGGCTTTTGCCTGTGTAGAAGCGCTTGCGCTTGTCGTACGGCACCCCCGCGCCGCCGCCGATGTCTATGGTGTCGAGTTGCGGGTTCTTCTCGCGCATCTTCGCGTACAAGGCGAGCGCGCGCTTCAGCGGCTGCAAGAAGCCGTCCATGCGTTCGATCTGGCTTGAAATGTGGTAGTGCAGGACCGCGAGGTTGCGTATCTTGCCCAAGGCGAGGATCTCCTCTTCCGTGAAGCCATAGCGGTTGAAGCGCTTGTCCCAGTGGCTCGCGACCTTGACGCTCAAATCGACCCGGATGCCGACCTCGCCCTTGAACTTTTTCATGCGCTCGAGCTCGACCATGTCTTCGATGATGGGGATCACGATGAGGCCCTTCCCGCGTAACTCCTCGATCAGCTCCATGTAGCGTTCCGTCTTCGGGCCGTTGCAGATGACGCGGATTTTTTCGTTGAACTTGTCCTGCTCGACCATGCGCTTGACGAGGAAGAGCTCGTTCCCGCTTCCGACGTCGAGATTCGCGCCTTCTGCGACGGCGGGGAGGACGAACTCCCTGTTCTGGTTGACCTTCATCGGATAGTGGTAGTGGAATCGCCCCCGGTAGCCGGTAACCTTGATATAGGCGTTGAACGTCTCGATGAGGTCGCGCACGCGATTCTCCACTATCGTGGGGAAGAATATCTCGGTGGGAGTGCCGTGCTTTTTGATGATGTCGTAGACGTTGTACTGATAGTTGCCCTCGCGCACCAAAAGCGTCCCTTCGGGCGCGATGTCGAAGTGCGCGGTGTTCACCTCCTCGCGGCCAAACTGCCAGAATTTCTTGTGGCCGTTCTTTTTTTTGTTTTTTCTTTTTGTCCGTGCAGGACTCTCTGCGTTCATCTCTGATCAACCATTTCGGTTAATGTGTCCCGCCGGCGGCGGAACACGCAACTAATTCTGCATAATACATAGATACGCGGAATGCACAATAGATATGCCGTCGTATTAAAAGTCAAGCGCCGCACTTCAACGACGTACTGATCACTCTTCCTTGTCTTCGTCCGATTTTTTTGCGGTCCCTCCATCGGCGAGGGCTTTGCGGATGTCTTTGAGGAGCTGGTTCAAGACCGGCTTGTTCTCGCGCAGATAGGTGCGCGCGGCGTCGTAGCCGCGGCCGAGTTTGTGTTCGCCGCATTGGTAGGAGCCGCCCGAAGATTTCTCCACGAAGCCATATTTCTCGCCGAGCGCGAGCGCCTCTCCCTCTTTTGAAATGCCCTCGCCGTAGAGCATATCGAACTCCGTCTGCCGGAAGGGGGCCGCGACCTTGTTCTTCACGATCTTCACGCGATGCCTGCCGCCGACGGTCTCGTCGCCCTTCTTTATCTGCGCGATGCGGCGGATGTCTATCCTTACCGACGTGTAGAACTTCAGGGCTTTGCCTCCAGGCGTCGTTTCAGGATTTCCGAACATGACTCCTATCTGCATGCGTATCTGGTTGATGAATATGACGACCGTCTTCGTCTTCGAGACGATGGCCGTGAGCTTGCGGAGCGCTTGCGACATGAGGCGCGCCTGTTTTCCCACGTGCTGTGCGCCCATGTCGCCCTCGATCTCGTCTTTGGGAGTGAGCGCGGCGACGGAATCAATGACGATGACGTCTATTTTTCCGCTCCGCACGAGAGATTCGACTATCTCGAGCGCTTGCTCGCCAGTGTCGGGCTGGGAGACGAGGAGGGAAGCGATGTCGACGCCGATCTTTTTCGCGTACTCCGGATCGAGCGCATGCTCTGCGTCGATGAACGCACATACGCCGCCTTTCTTTTGCGCTTCCGCTATCACGTGCAGTGTTAACGTCGTCTTGCCGGAACTCTCGGGGCCGAAGATTTCTATAACGCGGCCGCGCGGAAGGCCCCCGATGCCGAGCGCCCAGTCGACGCCGATAGAACCCGTCGGTATCGCATTGACGTCGACTTTCGGCTGAGCGCCGAGCATCATGATGCTGTCGTCGCCGAACTTGGTCTTTATCTCCGAGAGCGCGCGCTCGATGTCTTTGTCGGAGCCCTTCCCGGTTTGTTTCGGCGGAGATTTTTCTTTTTTTGTTCCGAACGCCATAGGAATAGTCAGTAGAGTGTAGTTAGAAGTAAGTAGTGGATACAAAGTGCAGTATATCGAAGTACTCTTATTGTGCCACCGGGGCCTGGGAAGTATCTTTTGGCGTGTAGACGATCTCGATCGTTCGCTCCGTCGTTTTGCCGTAGCGGTCGCGCGCGACGAGCGTGATGCGGTTGTATCCCGGCGCGAGGAGGTGAGCCTCGGCGAACGCGCCCTCCTCCGTTACCGGTATCGTCCGTCCGTTCATGCTCAAGGTCGCGATGCGCTTCGCCACGCCCTCGATAGCGATGAAGGGATCGGAGACCTCCATGACGCGATTGTCTACCTCGATCGAGGGGCCGTAGAGGAGCCCGCGGCCTTCGAAGTAGGCGTATCCGAGGACGGCGAAAAAAAATGCGGCGAGGACTATCTTGGTAAAACGGCTGTCGCGGTAGGGAAGCATACATCAGTCTACATCTGACAGTTTACAGTTCACAGAAGATCCCGCAAAGAGGAATGTTGTATGATACTCGATATGAAAATCGTCGCGCTTGACGGGCACACGCTGAATCCCGGCGACAACCCGTGGGACCCGGTCGGGAAGCTAGGCGAGCTGGAGATATATGAATACACGCCCGCCGGCGAGATCGTTGAGCGCTCGCGCGGCGCCGAGATCCTCGTTACCAACAAAGCGCTCCTGCTCGCCGACGCGCTTGCGAAGTTGCCGGCGCTGAAATTCATCGCAGTAACGGCCACGGGATACAACAACGTGGACATCGCGTCTGCCAAGGCGCGCGGCATTCCCGTCTCGAACGTGCCGGAATACAGCACCGATTCGGTCGCCGAGCTCGCCCTCGCGCTGATGCTCGAGCTCGCGCGCCGCGTCGGAGCGCACAGCGATGCGGTCTTTGCCGGCGCGTGGAGCGGTCAGCCGCACTTTTCGTTTTGGCGGACGCCGCAGGCTGAATTAAAAGGAAAGACGCTGGCGATCATCGGCTACGGGAAGATAGGAAGGCGCGTGGGGGAAATAGCGGCGGCCATCGGCATGAATGTTCTCGCGGCCGGACGCGACGCGAAAAAAGTGCGGGAGATCGTGCCGCAGGCCGACGTCGTAACATTGCACTGCCCGCTCACGGAAGAAAACGCCGGCATGGTCAACGAAGATTTCATCGCGATGATGAAGCCGTCCGCCTTCCTCATCAACGCCGCGCGCGGCGGCTTGGTCGTCGAGCAAGACCTTGCCGACGCGCTGAACGCGGGGAGGCTTGCGGGAGCGGCGGTGGACGTCGTCTCGGCCGAGCCGATCAAGCCCGATAACCCGCTCTTGAAAGCGCAGAACTGCATCATCACGCCCCACATCGCGTGGGCCACGCTCGAAGCGCGTCAGCGTCTCATGCAGGCTACTGCGGACAACATCCGCACGTTTCAAGAAGGGAAGCCGATTAATGTCGTAAATCCGTAGCACTATCTATTCTCGTTCTATTCTCGTTCAACTTTTATCCACTCGTCTGCACCAGAATCACGAATGTAGTCTGTTCCTAGGCCTTTTAGCGTGAGTGCACGATGCAGTCTACATTCTATTTTCTTCATTCGTATCATCTGTTTCTGCGGCTTTCACGAGCTCGTCGGCGTTCCCTTCGCCGATCACGTCGCGCGGCTTCGCGCCGTCGGCTGGGCCGATGACGCCGCGCTCTTCGAGCATATCCATGAGCCGCGCCGCGCGCGCGTAGCCTATACCCAGCTTGCGCTGGAGGTACGAGGTGGACGCCTTGCCCGCTTCGAGGATCGTCCGCTTCGCTTCCGGATACAGCTCGTCTTCATTCTCGTTCCCGATCATGGACGAAAAGATCGCGTCGGTGCCCCCGGCTTCCCCGCGTTCGGTGAAGTCGATCTCGCTCTGCAGTTCTCCCTCGCCCTGCCGCGCCGCGTGCGCGACCACCTTCTTCACCTCGCTCTCGGAAATGAGAGGCGCCTGGATGCGCCGGGGCTTCGACATCTCGCCGGAGAGAAAGAGCATGTCGCCCGCGCCGAGGAGCTTTTCCGCGCCGCCCATGTCGAGAATCGTGCGCGAATCGATCCCGCTCGCGACCTGGAAGGCCACTCGCGCGGGGATGTTGGCCTTGATGAGCCCGGTGATGACCTTCACGCTCGGGCGCTGGGTGGAGAGGATCAGGTGGATGCCGACGGCGCGGCTCATCTGCGCGAGCCGCACGATGCCCGCCTCGAGCTCGCGCGGGTAGGTCGACATGATGTCCGCGAGCTCGTCTATGATGACGACGATGTAGGGCATCGCCTCCGGAAGCTTCGCTTCCGAACTTCCAACTTCCAACTTCCAACTTCCAACTTTCTCCAACGCGGGAGCCACGATGTTCTCATGGTACGAGGAGATATCGCGGACCGATTCGGTCTCGAGAATGTTGTACCGGCGCTCCATTTCCTTCGCGAGCCACTTGATGGCGAGTATCGCTTTTTTCGCATCCGTGATGACGGGTGTCAGCAGGTGGGGGATGGAGTTATATGCGGTCAGCTCCACTCGTTTCGGATCGACCATGATGAAGCGGAGCCGCTCGGGGCCGCACCGGTAGAGGAGGGAGACGATGAAGTCGTGTATCATGATCGATTTTCCCGCGCCCGTGGTGCCGGCGACCAGTATGTGCGGCATGCGCGCGAGATCGGCATAGTGAGGCGTGCCAGTGATAGAGCGGCCGAGGGAGAGCAGGAGCGGCTTTTCGGAGCCCGCGAATGCGGCGTCGGCTATCAGTGGCGCGAGTCCGAGCGTCGTGCGCGAGATGTTCGGGACCTCGATGCCGACGAGCGATTTTCCCGGAATGGGCGCCTCGATGCGCACCGGCGCGGCCGCGAGCGCGAGCTCCAGATTGCTCTGAAGGGCGACGATCTTCGAGAGGCGCACGCCTTCGGCGGGCTTCATCGCGTAGCGCGTGACGGTGGGGCCGATGGAGGCCTCGTCCATCTCCACGCTGATGCCGAAGTTTTGGAGCGTCCGCTTGATGATGTTCATGTTGGCCTTCACGTCGCCCACCTCGGGCCTGCCCCTGTTTTTCGCGAGGATGGAGAGGGGCGGGGGAGTGTACGCCGAACCCGTCGCCGCGATGATGGGGAATCCTTCGGCGGCATCGTTCTTTTGGAAAAAGCGCGCGATGCCCGCCCGCTCTTCCTTCATCGGCTCGCGCTCTTTTCCGGCGTCTTCCGCGCCCGCCTCCGGAGCCGGAAGCGGCTCGCTCTCGTCCTCGGGGAGCCCGACGACGGGCGCCTCGACCGCCGTCTCGGCCGGCTCCTCCCGCCGCATCCACTCGCGGATCGCCGAGAAGGCCGCTCCCAGATGGACGTTGAATGCGACGATCAGGGCGGCGACGATGAACGTGAGGAGGAAGATAACGGCCGCGGGCGCATCAACCGCGGCGACTATCGGGTTTGCGACCGCCGTTCCGAGAACGCCGCCGCGGCCGCTCGCGGCCATGTTCACGAGTCCGAGCGCCGCGAGAAGAAAGACGGTCATACTGCCGAGCTGGACGACGCCGAAGCGCCTCTCGAAGGAGCGCAGTATCGCGATCGAAAGCAGGATGAGGGAGAGCGGAAGGAGCAGGTAGCCGACGCCGAGGAGGGATGAGAGCGACCGATACACATAGGAGCCGACGACGCCGCCGAGGTCGGCTCCGGCAAGCACGAGGAACCCGCTAAGCGCGATGAAGAAAACAGCGGAGACGCCGCGCAGAACCTCGCCGCTGACGCGCCTTCCGCCATCCGCCTCCTCCGGTTCCTCGCGCTTCCTGTTCCTGCTCCGGCGTTTTTCTCTCGTCATAAACGACATCATACCATCCGGCTTTCGACCGGAGCTTGTTTGAGAGCCGCGTATCCGAAG
>MFLB01000022.1:31442-32276 GCA_001781445.1 Candidatus Kaiserbacteria bacterium RIFCSPHIGHO2_01_FULL_58_22
GCGCCCTGCATTGCATTGTGGCGTGTCCTTTATATAATCGCACTCTGGCGTATTGGACACGATACACAGGACACTCAATGGACGAGATAAAGGACATAGAAAAGAAAGATTCCGCGCCGCGATTTTTAAAGGACACGCCGGTGCGGTCGCACGCGTTTGGCGACAACGTCTCCGGAGAACGGGCCTACCAGCGCGCTGAACGCATCGCGGCGGCCGTACACCTTGTGACAAGTCACGTCCCGGAACGCGAGCCCGCGCGCATCCGCGCTCGCGGCGCAAGCCTCGATCTCCTATCCGGCGTTCTTGGATTGCGCGACGAGATGAGATCTGCCGGCTCCGCGCCTCTCGTCGCGGTACAAGGTACGATCCGCAAGCTCATATCACTCATGCGGGTTCTTTCGGTCGCCGGGCGCCTCTCTGTACAGAATGCGGAGGCGCTGATCGGAGCCTTGGACGATCTGGGCGTGTTTCTCGTCTCTTCCCGTCGTACGCCGCTCTCCGAGAGCGTCTCGCTCTCCCGCGAAGACTTTATCGAGCCGGCGAACGCCACGCGCATCCGGAGACAAGAACCCTCCAGCGCATTCTGGCGCGGGCCTCTAAAGGACATTAAAGGACAGAAGGGAAGGGTGTCCGATAAGTCAAAAGGACACATTCGTACGCAGAACGTGTTGAGTGTGCTTGGGTCCAAGAGCGAGCTGGGCATCAGGGACATCATCGCGCACCTCCCCGAGTACAGCGAGAAGATGATACAGCGCGAGTTGAAGGGTCTTGTCGCTCTCGGGCGCGTCAAAAAGACCGGCTCCAAGCGCTGGAGCATCTATTCGCTTGCATAAA
>MFLB01000023.1 GCA_001781445.1 Candidatus Kaiserbacteria bacterium RIFCSPHIGHO2_01_FULL_58_22
TCCGCGTCGGGGAGCCACTTCGGCTCCCTTTACGCTGGAATCGTCCTCGATTTGGGTTCCGTCTTGCGTTGGACTAGACTAGGGATTGACAATCGGCAATTTGTTTGATATGATTAAACAGTAAGCATTCTTATCCCCATCGCGGCTCCGGTTCCGCGGCCCGGACGCGGGCCCCGGAACCGGGCTCACGCGAGCCCTCGTCCGCTTTCTGCAGACGCGCTCTTTCAAAGACCCCTTCGTTTTCGCCCCTCCTTCGCTAAAGCTACGGAGGGCAAGCGAGAATAGACGTGCGAGATTTTCTCCCGGTTTGATTTTGGTTCGGGGCGTTCCGCATAGCGCGCGACGATGTTCGCGCTCTGCGCGGTTCGCCCCCGGCCGTATTCCACGGGGGCAAAAAAAGGAGGTGGGCCATGAAGAAGATGGCCCTCTTCGTCCTCGTCGCCGCCCTCGCGGCGGCCGCCCCCGCCGCCCCCGCGGCGGAGGTTCCGCTGGAGCGGCAGTACGCCGCTCCGGCAGTCACCTGTCGGGCAGATTCCGACGGGAAGTGCCGAATCCGGATTTATTTTCCGGATGGTCGGGGGGTGGCAGTAAGTTTCGCCATCCTCGCAGATGGCGGAATGGCAGACGCCGGATTTCGGCGTCTGCCAAAAAACTTATGGCTGTCCCGCAACAAATAAGAGGGACAGCGAGGGGTCAAGGCCGGGAATCTGCGGTTGCAGACCCGGCCTTTACCTTACCTGTCGCCATTCGCTATCCCACGTAGATAATTTGCGCCGCGTGAAAAGGGGTATCATGGAAGAGTCGTATGCACCCGGGTCTGCAGAGGGTTATTGCGTTTCTTATCTTGTGCGCCAGTTTCGGTGCGGCGGTTTGGACATCGGAAATCGGACGATTCAAACCCACGACCCAGCTTGCGCAAGCGGCGGCCTCATCGCCCGCGAGGAGCGTAGACAAGGGCATACTTTGTGGCCCCGGCGAGCTATACAAAGTGATCATAGAAGCGGAAGACAAGAAAGACAGCCAAGGAACGATAATCGCTAAGGTGCACACCGATATCACGAAGTCGTACCCAAAATGGTTTTGCCGCGAGCAAGTCGTAAACAAAGGCAAAAAAGGTTGTCAGACGCGACGTTGCTGTCGAGACGGTAAATGTGGAATCATTTGTCCCATCAACGTGTCGAGCGATCAGGAATTTATGAATTTCTGTCAGGATTACTACTGCCAAGGGAAGAAAGGAAAGCGGGAATATGACTTCGACTATTTGAAGAATTGCTATTTTAAGGGCGCCCCTGCAAACAGCTCCTTGTTCTTCAAGGGCGCTGACAGCGATGAGGCTAGTGCGGGGCTTACAAGTATCAATTCTGCCGCAATGTTTTCCTCCGCTGCTTTTGGGGTGAGCAGAAACGTGCAGCTCGCGAGTGCTAACGGTAATATAGCGACAACTTTAGATTCAGATTGCGAGAAAGAAGGTGGTACGTGCGTGTGGAAGACCATGAAGGATGCCATGAAAAACCACACTAAATCTAAATCACCCCCTGCGCAAATTAAACCTCCAGCAACAATCCCGCCCAAAGATCCTTTCCCCTTTCAAGACAAACCTGACGTTAAACCAACAGGACCGGCTCCTCTGCAACCGGACCTTCGGCCCCGAGAGATAAAACCGGAACCGCCCGCCCAGCCGCCGCATGGTTCTTCTGCGGGGGGTAAGATCGAAGAAATCGCGAAGGGTCCTCCCGCATCGAAGCCGCCGCCCGACTATGGCTCCGGAGCCGGGAGACTGCCCGCGCCTGCGCCGACGTATGCGCCGAGCGGGCTTCTTAATGATTTCGGGGGCATCTCCGGCGGGCTTCCTTCTGGAGGCGGAGGAGGCTCTTCGGGTTCGGGACAAGGCGGAGGGAGCATTGCGTACGTTCGTCCCTCGTACTATGCCCCCTACGCGCCATACGCCCCCTCCGCGCCGGGTATCTCTCCCGCGGCAGGCCCCGGCGGCCCCACCAATACGACGTTCGAGTCGTTGAGCTCGCAGGTTACGTTCCCGAAAGAAAATCCCGACACGTACGAATTGATCGCTCGCCTCTCGGGGCGGCCGCTCGCGCAGGGGGTGCAAACGAAAACGCGGGCGCAAGTGGGGACGAAAGTCGTTGACCCAGTGTCCGGCGCTCCGCGCCTCCAACTCGATCCCGGCGAGGACGCATCAGTGGTGCGAAGCCCCGGGCGGGCCGCCGCAGGCTTCGTGGAAAATGTCCGCGACGTCATCAGCGGGATATCCGATTTCTTCGTTTCCATGTTCTCGCCGCGCGGGAGCGGCTCCGAGTCTCTTGCGGCGGAGGCGGAAGGCAAGGAGGCGGAGGCGGGGAGCAGTGCGGGGGAGAGAACGCGGCTCGTACTGAACGCGGAACCCGAAGGCAACATTCTCGTGCCGGGAGACCCGACCTTCGTGCTCAAGGAAGTGCCCGAGGGTATCGTGCTACTGCAATATCGCGACCCCTTCCGCGGGCCCGCGCCATCCGCGCCGGGCTCCGGATCGGCCGCGCCGACTCCCGCGGAGACGATAGCGGCGATAGCGGAGGGGCCGCCTTCCGCAAGCGGGGGCGAAACGGCTCTTGCCGAAGACGCTCCCGCGCCGCGCTCCGAGATATCCGCGCTCGGCGATACCACAGCGCCTGATCTCGTAGCGGAGCGCCCGGAGGAGCCTGCGGGAGTCGTCGCGACGATACGAAAGACGGTCGGCGACGCGCTCTCCGCTGTCGGCGCGGGCATCAAGGCCGGCCTTTCTCGCCTCTTCTCGTGGTTCTGACTAGTCGACTTTGCCGTGAAAGCCCCCGGCTTCTCTTTTCCGCTCCTTTCTCCGTGGTCCCGATATCGCACGAATGTAACAGCTGTTACATTCGTGCGATATCGCTACGTTACGCCGAGTTTTTTCCAATCCGCGAGCGTTCTCATGTGCGGGAATGGCGATATTTCCACATAGCGCACGTAGCGCGCCAGCTTCATATTCCTCTGCAGAAAAGCCTCCAACTCTTCGCAGGGGCGCGGATGTATCCAGACGCTGTGTTGCAGTTTCCGGAATCCGGCCCCGACCAAGATGCGCCGCAGTTCGAAGCGGAACGGATTGAGAGAAACAGGAATGTCGTACATGACGATCCGCCATCTCCCATTCCACGCGCTGTCGCGCGCTCCGGATTGGGATGAAAGTATTCTCGCGATCTCCTTGCCTTGCTCAGTGAGCGAGATGGCGTCCCCGCGGCGTCTCACGACGCCCCTCCTCTCCAACCCCTCCGCGCTTCGACGATAGTGGTATCGGGCGCGGGCGCGCTTGCGCGCCTCGCCGTGGAAAGCGCGCGTCGAGCGCGCGGACATAAGAAAGCTCATGAGCAAGTCTCCGGCCGTCAGGTTACGGACAATGTCTTCTTCAATGGGGCCGAATGTGCGCCGCTTGTGCCGTCTTTTTCCGCTCATGTATGTTCACGATACCATATATCGCATGAACGTCACAGCTGTGACGTTCATGCGAGATTGCGGCCGCGGGACCCCGTTCCTGCGGAGGCCGCGCAGGGTCAGGCGGCGTTGGTGTAGACCTCCTCGACGTCGCCGTGCGCGTCTATGTGTTCCATTATCTTCATGAGTTTCGCATCGTCTTCTTCGGATAGGGGGACGGTCGTCTTGGGCTGATACCCTTCCGCGGTTTTCTCAAATGCCCACAGAGCGCTACCCGGCACTGCGAGCGCGAGCCCAAGCTCGCCAAGAAGGTGTTTCATCTCCTGCGCCGTGCGGTTGCGGCTGTCGGTGAGCGCCTCAATGATGATGGCCGCTCCGCCAGGTCCGTATGTCTCGTACGTTACCGCTTCGAGCGCCGCGGCGTCGGCGGAAATTCCCTTGGCGACCGCGCGTTCGATGTTCTCCTTCGGCATATTCGTTTTCTTCGCGGTCTCAATGACCGAACGGAGGCCCGGCGCGTTCACGTCGCCCCCAGCTTTTTTCGATTCGACGGCGATGCGCTTCGCGAGCTTGCCCCATACGTTGCTTTTTGCGGCGTCGTTCGCGCCTTTCTGCCGCTTGATCTGCGCCCACTTCGAGTGCCCAGCCATATTCTCTATTGTATATAGCTCCGCGCCGCCCGCAAAAAGCGCGCTATCATGTATGCACGCATATGTTCGGATTGCTGATGCGAGCGGCTTTTTTCGTGTTCGCGCTCAACCTCGCCGGAAGCGCGGCCTCGTTCGCAGGTCTCGAAAGCGGCGTATCCGGCCAAGTTGCGCTCGTTGGAACGCCGGGCACTCTGCCGCGCGCAGTGAGCGAGCCGACGAAGAAAGTGGAGGAGTGCAAGCCGGAGTGGCAAATCCTGCAGGTTGATAAGAGAAGCGAAACGTCGTACATAAAGGATACGGGCGTAAAGGATGCGCGATACCCCAAGGGGGTCGTGTGGTTCCAGGATCCGAGCGGAGACTGGCGCGCGGTGCCGTGCGATTCTTCAATGGAGGCGGCGCGGCAGGAAGCAGAGCGGCTACAAAAAGCGGCAAAAAACGTCAATCTCGATGACCCAATCGAGGAGCGGAAGAAGGAACAAAAAGTTGCTGGCGTGCCGACGGGCCCCGCCCCGGTGCCTCCAAATCTCCTCTTTGCCCCGCCCGCGAATTTGTCTGAAGAAGGTCTAGTGTCTGGCGCGGACCCCTTCGGGCCTGGAGATCCCAAGAAAGACCTCGTGTGGGAGCGCCTGAAAAAAATCGCCAATCCCGAGACTGACATCGAAACCATGGCGGGTCTTCCCGTCTCCCGCGAGGAACACCCGTTCGGCGGCGGCTCGGTTACGACGATCGTGGACAAGGCTCCGAAGGAGCCGGAGCAGAAGGCCGACTCAGAAGACGAAGATTCGTATACCCCCGCGTCTCCGACGTTCGTTCCCAAGCGGGAGGATGCGCCGCCGGAGGGGAAGGAAAAGGAAGAGAAGAATCCGCTTGCCGAACGTGCGGATGAGTTCGCGAACAAGGTGAAGCGCGCTCGGGACTGGTGGGAAACCAACAGCGTTAATGATCCCAAGCAAAAGACCGATAATAAGGAGACGCGGGAATTCCCGCCGTGGAGCGGGGGGATTGACCCGGAGAAGACATATTCAGGCAATTGTCCCGGCACGCTCTCCCAATCGGACTTCAACGCCTGCACGACCGCTTATACGCGCATGCAGGAAGAGGCGTCGCGCGTCGCGCAAGAAGCGCCAGCGCAGAGGCCGGCGCCGTCTCCCATCGTCGCGGGCGTCATACAGCAAAAGACACAAGAAATTGAAGCGGAACGGAGCCACTTACAACAAAGAACGGATGAACTTATTGCCCGGTGCGCGCAAGACGTCCAGTGCGCCGACTTCACCACGACGTACTCGGCCGCGTGGGAACCGCTCAAGAAGCGATGGGATGAATATGAGAGACGACTCGACGCGTTCGACGAGAACGTGCGCTCGTACCGCGCGGGCGAGAATGCGAAGCTCGTCTCGGACATCGGAGACCTGAAACAAACCGGCCAGAACGTTGTGTCAAAGTATCTTCACAACGCGGAGGATGCCGCAAGAGCGGCCGCAAGCGCGCTACGAAAAACGGCATCGGAAACGGATAGCTGGCTCGTGTGGGGCGGCGCGAAGGTAGGAGAACTTACGGCAGGTATCGCGGGAGATGTCGCTTCTGCAGGTCGGGTCATCGGCTCGGATGTGGGGGCGCTTGCAGATCCGGAGCGGGAGATAGGATGCAAGCTCGACCCGGTAGGGTGCGTGAACGAGCGGGCGAGCGCGTGGGCAACAGGCGCAGGCACGTTTGTTGTGCCTGCCGCAGGAAGAGCGGCGGGTCTTCTTGAGCGCGGTGTTGCTCGGAAGACTGGCACACTAGCAGGCGGCCCAGCGCGAGTTGAGCCGCCGCTCGCTAGCGCCGCGCCGGAAGTTTCGATTGCGCCCACAGCGCGCACAACCCGGGAGTTCGGAGGAGCTACGGACGTCGCGCCTGTAGCGCGTGTGGCAGACGACGCTGTAGCGCCGACGAGCGCGACGCCGGATGCGGCAGTCGCTCGCATCGAGGCCGCCGCTCGGAACGTCGAGGCGGAGATTGGAACAGCGAAGACCGCACCTTCGCAGGTGGCACCCGATCCGTTCGCGCGCTTCGACCAAGCCGCCGGCAACGTGATACGGTTTCCCGAAAAGACTATCGCGCCCGCTCGCCCGCCGCTCCCGGAGCCGGCGCTTCCGGCGTACACGCGAGAGCCGCTCATTTCGCTGAAGAGTCCGCAGGCCTCGCCGTTCGAGGTTGCCGCGCCGCAAGTGGTGGAGCGGCTTCCGCTTCCTTCTTCGGGTACGACGCTCGCGGGCGAGGCACGGCGCTGGGGAGGGGGTGGCGTCATCGTCGGAACTTTCTTCACGGGTTCCCTCCTCGATTTTCTTTCTCCGCCTCCGGAGCCGAAACCGGCCGAAGAGCTCGCGGTGAAAGTTGACACCATCCCCATGGGGGATCTCCCGGCCGGTGTACGCGAACAGTTCCGGACGCAGACGCAATTCGCGCCGCCTTATTCCATTCCCGAGCCGCCAGCTCCCGCGCCTGTGCAGGAAGCGGTTTCGGCCCCGCTCCCGCCGCCAGACGCGGTGCCCGCGCTCACACCGGGCTCCGATCCCTCGGGCGAGCCGATACCGCGCTTGCCGGGCTTTTCCTCGGGGCCTGCGCCGAGCGATTCCGATTTCGACGAGAAGCTTCGGGAGCGGATGCGCGAAATCCAGGAGAGGGTGGATCGCGCGTTCGCCGACTATGAGGCACAAAGACAAGAGGAAGCGAGGCGGCAGGCCGAGGAGCCAGCGCCCGTTGCGACGACGTTCAATCCCGTTCTTCCGAAGCCGAATCTCGAACCAAAATACATCCAGCCGCTCACCGAGAATCAACTGCGCGAGAAACTGAACAGCGCCGCCGAAGTCAACAGGCAGGTGCACTTCGACTACGCCAGCGCGGCCATAACCGAAAAAGCGACCCCGGAGCTCGACAAACTCGGCAGGGTGCTCTCCGGCCCAGAATTTCGGGGCACCACCGTCTCGATCATCGGCCATACCGACGCGTTCGGCGGCGACGAGTACAACAGGATACTTTCCCTGCGCCGCGCGGAGGCTATCAGGGATTATCTCGTTCAGAATTTCGACATACCGGCGGCGCTCGCCGTGGAGGGCAAGGGCAAGGGGAGCCCTCTGCCGGGTTTGAGCCCGTGGGCGCCGGAACAGCGCCGCGTGCAGGTCATCGTAAAAAAACCGTAGAGGATGTCGGGGCCTATCCCCACACGACATAATCCCACGGTATAATTTCCGGCATGGCTGGACGTTTCGGTATCCGCAGTCT
>MFLB01000024.1 GCA_001781445.1 Candidatus Kaiserbacteria bacterium RIFCSPHIGHO2_01_FULL_58_22
CACGAGAGAAAGCAGTGGGACCGAAACAAGATGTCGCCCGTCGAATACAGGGAACATCTTCTCACAAAGTCGAGCGTGGGAGTGGGTTTCGAAAGTGTCCGCTAAATGGGGTACACATCATTGTACGTATTAGGCTCGGGCTATCGCGCGGGAGCGGACGCTTCGGTGCCTCTCCGGACCTTTGCGCACGTCGAAGGTGAATTCGCCGCCTGTACCGAGCGGGGTCGAGGCATCTTTGACGTCGACCGACACGGAGCCGCCCTCCATGATGCCGCGCGCGACCATCATGTTCGCGATCGGCGTCATCACTTTGGTCTGAATGAGCCGCTTCAAGGGACGCGCGCCGTACTGCGGGTTGTAGCCCTCCTTCGCGAGGTGCGCGAGCGCCGCCTGCGAGAGTACGAGCGTTATGTGTTTTTCCGCGAGGCGCTTGGAAACGATGTCAACCTGCATACGCACGATCTCCATGATCGCGTCTTGGCTAAGGATATTGAAGAGCACGATGTCGTCGAGGCGGTTGAGGAACTCGGGGCGGAAGAATTCTTTCAGCGAATCCATGACTTTCTGCTTCGCCTGCTCGTAGCGCTCGTCCTGCGTCGCGCCGCCTCCGCCACCGAATCCGAGAGAGGACATTTTGTCGATGTGCTCCGCGCCGATGTTGGAGGTCAGGATGATCACGCAGTTCTTGAAATTCACGGTGCGCCCCTTCGCGTCGGTCAGGCGGCCGTTGTCGAGCACCTGCAGGAGGATGTTGAAGACCTCCGGGTGCGCTTTTTCTATCTCGTCGAAGAGGATGACGGAGTAGGGGCGGTGCCGCACGAGCTCCGTGAGGCCGCCGCCTTCGTCGTAGCCGACGTAGCCCGGCGGCGAGCCGATCATCTTCGAGATCGAGTGCTTCTCCGTGTACTCCGACATGTCGACGCGGATTAGGGCCTTATCGGTGTTGAACATGAATTCCGCGAGCGCCTTCGTGAGTTCCGTTTTCCCGACGCCGGTGGGGCCGAGGAAGAGGAAGCTTCCCACGGGGCGGTTGGGATCGCTGATGCCGGCCCGGCTGCGCTTGATGGCGTCGGAGACTTTTTGCACGGCTTCGCCTTGTCCGACGATGCGCTTTTTGAGTTCTGCTTCCATCCGCGAGAGCTTTTCGGCCTCTTCTTCGAGCATGCGGGAGACCGGGACGCCCGTCCAGCGGGAGACGACGCCGGCGATGTCCTCCTCGGTTATCTCCTCTTTCAGCACGCGGCGCGTCTGCTGGAGCTTCTTGAGCCGCTTCGTCGCCGCTTCGATATCGCGCTCCAGGGCGGGGATCCGCCCGTAGCGTATCTCCGCGGTCTTCGTGAGGTCGGAGATGTTTTCGGCCGCGTCGGCTTCGAGGCGCGCGCGCTCAAGCTCGCTTTTTCCGCGCTTGATCTCGGCGAGCGTCTCCTTCTCGTTCTTCCACTTGAGCTCGAGCTCGCGCGTCGCGTCGCGGAGGTCGGCGACCTCTTTTTCGATCGATCTCACGCGCGTGCGCGCCTTGCCTTCGCCGGCCTCGGATTCTTTCTTCAGGGCCTCGCGCTCGATCTCAAGGCGGGTGATCTTGCGGTGCGCTTCTTCGAGAGCCGGCGGCTTATTCTCGAGAGAAAGGCGCAGTGCGGAAGACGCCTCGTCGATGAGGTCTATGGATTTGTCGGGCAGGAACCGCTCCGTGATGTAGCGCGTCGAGAGCTGGACGGCGGCGACGATCGCGTCGTCGGTGATGCGCACGCCGTGGTAGAGCTCGTAGCGCTCCTTCAGGCCGCGCAGGATGGCGACCGCGTCGTCGGTCGAGGGTTCATTCACGTAGACCGGCTGGAAGCGCCGCGTGAGCGCGGGATCGTGTTCTATGTGCCGCTGGTATTCCTTCAGCGTCGTCGCGCCGATGACGCGTATCTCGCCGCGCGAGAGAGCGGGCTTGAGCATGTTGGAGGCGTCCATCGAGCCTTCGGCGGCGCCGGCGCCCACGAGCGTGTGCATCTCGTCGATGAAGAGGATGATCTTGCCTTCGGAGCGCTCGACTTCCTTCATGACGGCCTTAAGACGTTCCTCGAATTCGCCGCGGTACTTCGTGCCCGCGATGAGAAGCCCGAGGTCGAGCTGGACGATCTCCTTGCCGCGGAGACTCTCCGGCACGTCGCCCGAGGCGGCGCGCTGTGCGAGGCCTTCCGCCACCGCGGTCTTTCCCACGCCGGCTTCGCCGATGAGGATGGGATTGTTCTTCGTGCGCCTGGAGAGTATCTGGATGACGCGCGTTATCTCGGTATCGCGCCCGATGACCGGATCGAGCTTGTTCTCGCGCGCGCGGTCGGTGAGCGAGCGCGCGAAGCGCGCGAGCGCGCGGGGCTTCCGCGGCTCATCGGCGTCGCGGATCTTGCCTTCTTTGATGTCGGTGAGGACGCGCGCGAGCGCCGCCCGGTCGATACGGAAGCGCGCGAAGATGTCGGACGCGGGGCCGGGGTGCTCTATCAATCCCAAGAGGAGGTGCTCCGGGGAAACGAACTGGTCGTTGAACGAAGCGGCGATCCGGGGAGCGGCTTCGAACACGCGTACCAGCTCCGGGGTGAGGTAAAGCTGGAACGAAGGCGACACCGCGGTGTTGCCCGAACTTCCCTCGATGAGCTCCAATACGGAATCGGAGAGATGGGTGATGTCGGTGTCCACCTGCTCGAGCATGGGCACGACCATCGACTCTTCCTGCATGAGGAGCGCGGCGAGGAGGTGGAGCGTGGAGACCTGGTTGTGGCCGCGCTCGACCGCGAGCTGATGCGCGCGATGGATCGCTTCTTTCGCCTTTGTCGTGTAGTTGTTGAATGGGGTCATATTGAAATAGCTACCGGCTACCGGCTACGAGCTACCAGCCAACAGTGTACAGGAAATGCGGGAAAAATTCAAATGCGTTATTCACTCGCGGGGTCGTTCGCATCCGCCTTGTCCGCCGGATTTTGCTCCACGAGAACCGTTGCGGGCATGAAGCCGCTTTTGCTCGACGCGCGGGCAACGGAGGTGCTCACACCCAGTAGCGCGCCGTCGGTATTGATGAGCGGGCTTCCCTGCATGAGGATTTCGGCCGAAATGTTGGTGTCGATGATCGCGCCGCCTGCTTCGCGCGGAATGAGCGCCGTGACGAGCCCGTCGGTGATGCGCGGGATGCTCTTGCCGGAAAGAGCGACGACCGCCTGGCCGAGCATGGGGCGCGTCGTCGAAAGGGAGATCGGCCTGAACGGCGCCGCTTTCCCGTCGGCGGTCGTCGTCGCCGCCTTAAGAAGCGCGATGCCCGTATCCTCGTCGCGCGAGATCACGCGGGCCTGCACGGACGAACCGTCGGAAAACGCGAGCGCGGCGCCCTCCGCGCCGCCAAGCGCGACGCCGTCTGCGAGGACTCTGCCGTCCGCATCGAGCACGATACCCAAACCGAGAAAGACCGACGCCTCTCCGTCGTTCGTATACACGCGCACGAGGCTCGGCGTTGCTTTCTCGACCGCCTGCACTATAAGATCGCTCTCCTTCACGACAACGGTCTTTTCCGTCGTAACGACCGCCGCGGCCTGGCCCGAAGAAGGCGAGGGGACAACTTTCTCGACGGTGCGCTCGATGACGCGGTTGACGGTCTGCGCTATCGTCGGCGGCGCCTGCTCCATGAGGGAGACCGTGACGATGCCTGTCGCGATGGAAGTGACGAAGGAGACGAGGAGCGTCAGGAGGACGATCTGGGATTTTGAGAGCTCCTCCATGTTCATGCGCACATAGTAAATAGAAAATAGAAAATAGTAAATAGCAATGCGCCAGCTACAATACCCAAGCAACGCGCTAGGATGCCTTCGCGACAACACGCGCCAGCGCCTCAACAACCCGTCGGATGTCTCCTGTGGCGGTGTCGCGACCGAGTGAGAATCGGAGGGTATGTTCTGTTCTCCACACATCTTCGGGACGCGGGTATAGCGCGGCAACCACGTGGGACGTACTTTCCTCGCCCTCTCTGCAGGCGCTTTTCGTGGAGACCGCGATTCCTTTCGCGTCGAGTGCGAGGGTGATGTATTCACTTGAGATGTTCGGGATGGACACATTGAGCATGTGGGGGAGCGTGTGTTCAGGAGAACTATTGACGACAAGGCCGGGAATCTGCGCCAGAAGCTCTCCCGCAAATTCATCACGCACAGTCTTGATGCGTTTCGCTTCCGCGTCGCGCTCGCCGACAATCGTCTCGAACGCGACGGCGAACCCTGCGGCGAGCGCGACACTCTCGGTGCCTGCTCGAAGACCTCGCTCCTGCGTTCCACCCAAGAGTATCGGCGCGAGTTCAGCTCTGGCGTTTCGATACAGCGCGCCGACGCCGTGCGGCCCGTAGAGCTTGTTCGCCCCGAGCGAGAGAAGATCGACGCCGAGGCTGTGCGCGAGCGTGGGGAGGTAGAGCGGCCCCTGGCCGGCATCGGTATGGAAGATGATGTTCGTACCGCGCTCTTTCTCGTGCGAGCGAATGACGTGAGCGATCTTCGCGAGCGGCTGTATCGTGCCTATCTCGTTGTTCGCCCACCCGATGGAAACGAATACCGTCTCTTTTCGGAGCGCTTTCCGCACGGAGTCAGGAGTGATGATGCCGCGCTCGTCGGGCTCGACGTGGGTGATAGTTCCTCCCATCCGTTCGACTTCGGCAAAGCATTCCAGCACCGCATCGTGTTCTATCGAGCTTACGACCCAGTGCGTGCTCTCAAGTCCGCGTACCAAGGGCCGTCCTTCAGGGATCCCAAGGACGGTCCTTGGTGCGTTACGTTCCAGCGTGCGCGCGTATCCGATGATGGCGAGATTGTTCGCTTCGGTGAGGCCGGAAGTGAACACAAGCTCGCGCGCCTGTGTGCCGAGGAGCATCGCTATCCGCGCACGGGAATGCTCGAGGCTCTTTTTTGCCGCGACTCCCTCTGCATGTATCGCCCCCGGATTCCCGATGAGCTCTTCCGCCTCGCGCATTGCTCGAATCGCTTCCGGCACAACCGGCGGCGCGCTCGCGTAGTCGAGATATATCCGCCGTTTGGAAAACCACATAAGAAGAGTATACTGCGCGAAACCCGCCTGTATGGCAATCCCGAAAACATATGGCAAAATCCTTCGAACATACTACCGAGCGTCCGCCCGTTGTCGTCGTCATGGGGCATGTCGATCACGGCAAGTCGACACTGCTGGATTTCATTCGTAAATCGAACACGGTAGAAAAGGAGGCCGGCGGCATCACACAGCACGTCGCCGCATACGAGGTAGTCAGAGAAAAGATCGACCCTTCGACTTCGCTCATGGTCAATAAACGAATTACGTTCATCGATACGCCCGGCCACGCGGCTTTCCAGAGCATCCGCGCGCGCGGCGCCAACGTCGCCGACATCGCCATCCTCGTCGTCGCCGCGGACGACGGCGTGAAGGCGCAGACGCTCGAAGCGCTCGCGAGCATCAAGGCCGCCGAGATTCCCTTCATCATCGCTATCAACAAAGTAGACAAGCCGAATGCCAATGTGGAACGCACGCAAGCTTCGCTTTCCGAACAGGGAGTGTATCTCGAAAAGCTCGGCGGCGACGTGCCGTGGGCCGCCGTTTCGGCCAAGGCAGGGACCGGCGTCGAGGAGCTTCTCGATCTCATTCTCATCGTCGCAGAACTGCAGGAGTACGCGGGCGACCCGTCCGTCCCGGCAAAAGGCTACGTGCTGGAATCGCATCGCGACAAAAAAAGAGGCCTCGCCGCGACGCTCGTCATCACCGACGGAACGATACGAGCGGGGATGACGGTGCTCGCGGGGCGCGCCCTTTCGCCCGTGCGCATTCTCGAGAGCGCGATGGGCAAGACGATAAAGGACGCGTCTTTCTCGACGCCGGTGCGGCTCGTTGGATTCGACGAACTGCCCGAAGCGGGCGCGTCGTTCCAGGCGTATACGAGCAAGCGGGAAGCCGAAGGCGCGCGTTCGAGCGCGTCCGCCGAACGGAAGAAAGCGCCGCCGGGCGCGGAGCCTAGCGGGGACGAAACGGAGCGATTCGCCCTTCCGGTCATCGTGCGCGCCGACACGAGCGGCTCCCTCGAAGCCATCGAACACGAGATCTCGCGCATCGGCGACGAGCGCTCGCTCGTTACGATCGTCCAATCCGGCATCGGCTCGCTCGGCGAAAACGACGTCAAGACCGCGCTTGCGGGCTCCGTTCCCGGCGTCGTCATCGGATTCAACGTGGCCGTGGACCCGATAGCCGAAGAGTACGCGCGCCAGCACGGGATTCGCATCGAACTCTTCGACATCATTTATAAACTGACCGAGCGCCTCGAAGAACTTCTCGGCGCGGGCCGGCCGAAGCGCGCCGTGGAAGAGGTGCTCGGACGCGCGAAGGTGCTGAAGCAATTTTCGAGCCGCAAGGACATGCGCGTCGTGGGAGGGGCGGTGACCGAGGGGCACATGGCGCGCGGCGCGCAGGCGCGCGTCGTCCGCCGGGGGATTGTAATAGGTGTCGGGAAAATCCGGAACATCCAGGCGAACAAGGCGGACGTGGACCGCGTTCCTGAAGGAAGCGAATTCGGCGCGCAGATCGCGAGCTCTTTCGAGATAGCCCCGGGGGATACGCTCGAATGCTTCACGACCTCCCTCAAATGAACATGGCCGACAGAAGGCATATACGGGTTGCGGAGTCGCTCGCGCACATGGCAGGCCTCTTTTTCGCGCGCGAGGCCGCGAATCCGTCCGTGAGCGGGCTTATCACCGTTACGCGCGCGGAGCTGACGGACGATTTCAAGAATGCTGCCGTTTTTTTGTCCGTCCTTCCGCACACGAAAGAAGAAGAGGCGCTCAAGCTTGCGAAGCGAGCGCGGAGCGATTTCCGCGACTACGTCAAGAAGCACAGCCGCCTCAACCCCGTTCCCACGATCGATTTCGAGCTCGACTACGGCGAGAAGAACCGTCAGCGCGTGGACGAACTCACGCGCCGGAACAAATGGTGATATATTGAGCGGCGAACGGCCCGGTGGCGAAGTAGAAACGCAGGAGTCTGCAAAACTCTTATGCGCGGGTGCAATTCCCGCTCGGGCCTCATGATAGATTGGTAGTGTCGCCGGGGTGCTGAAATTGGTAGACAGAAGAGACTTAAAATCTCTGGATCGCAAGATCGTGTGGGTTCGACCCCCACCCCCGGCACCACATAGGAAATTGCAAGGTGGAGCTCGCCGCCGCGCAGGGCGCGGCGGCTCGCGCGTACTGCGGTTTGGCCTCG
>MFLB01000025.1 GCA_001781445.1 Candidatus Kaiserbacteria bacterium RIFCSPHIGHO2_01_FULL_58_22
GCGGCGACTTGCGGAGCACCCGGAGGCCGAAGTGCGCAAGTACGCGGTTCTCGCCGATGAGCGGCACGAGATCGGGCGGCGACTTGCGGAGCACCCGGAGGCCGAAGTGCGCAAGTACGCGGTTCTCGCCGATGAGCGGCACGAGATCGGCGATCGTCGCTATCGCGACGAGATCCAGAAGCCATTTTTCCCACCCTTCGGGAATAGCCGCAAACGCGGCAAAGCCGCGTTTGCGGCCTTCGATGAGCGTCGCTTGCACGAGCTTGAACGCGACCGCCGCGCCGCACAGATCGCGGAACGGGTACCCATCGCGTTTTGGGTTCAAAACAGCGACGGCGTCGGGGGGCGCTCCATTCAATTCATGATGATCCGTAACGATTACATCCACACCCTTCCCCTTCGCGAAGGCGACCGCGTCCACCGCGGTCGTTCCCACGTCTACCGTGATAATGAGAGAAACGCCGCGAGAGGAAAGTTGTTCGATCGCCTTGACATGAAACCCGTACCCCTCGCGGTCGCGGTGCGGTATATAGACCTCGAAATTCCCGTACCCGATCTTCTCGAAGAAATCCGAGAGCAGTGCCGCGCCGGGAATGCCGTCGCAGTCGAAATCCGCATACACCGCAATGCGTTCTACGTTTTGGATCGCGAGCAAAAGCCTCGCCACCGCCCCATCCATCCCCTGCAAGAGGAGGGGCGCATGCGTGTGCAGTTCGTAATCCGGTTCGAGAAACGTCCGAATATCGGCTTCCGCCGTAATGCCGCGCCTCGTAAGGAGATCGCGCACAAGTTCGGAAATTTCAGGCATAGTTCACAGTGTACAGTATGAATCTGAGTCCTCTGTTCACTGTTCGCTGTTCGCTGTAAACTGATTTCATGGATTGTATCTTCTGCAAAATCGTCGCGGGAGAAATTCCCTCGTTCAAAGTATATGAAGACGAGCGAATTGTGGCATTTCTCGATATTCGACCCGTCAATCCCGGACATACGCTCATCGTGCCTAAGACACACTCAAAAAATATTTTTGATATTGTTGCTGAAGATTGGACTGCGATTGCAGATGTCGCTCGGATACTCGCAATTGCGATTGAAAAAGCAGTTTCGGCGGATGGGATCAACATTGCCATGAACAACCGCCCTGATGCCGGCCAGCTTGTCGAGCACGCGCATGTGCACCTCATCCCGCGCAAAAAAGGAGACGGGTTGAAACTCTGGCCCCAGCATCCGTACCCGGAAGGAGAGGCCGAGAAAACTGCGGAAAAAATACGCTCGGCTCTATAAAGAAGGCCGCCCCTATCCTCGCCCCACAGGGGCGAGGTATTTCGCGGGGCGGCGCCGGGCTTCTTTTTTGGAAGAAGAAGCGCCCGCCGGCGCTTCACATCTGTCAGTCTCTCGACCCCGTAGCTTTGCTACGGGGTATTCGACTTCCAAATGAAGCTCCTCGCAGCAAGTTGCGAGGTATCTGCGGAATTCTTCGTAGCCGCCAACCCTACTTCGCTAAAGCTACGAAGGGTTCTACTCACGCCTTCATCCCCGTAGCAAGCTACGGGGTATTCGGCGAAGTAGAATAAATTGGCTGTTTGAATATTTGTGCAGGTGAACAGATTATCAAATAGCTAATTCGGACAAACAAACCGACAGTTGGGCCCCGTGCGGCCAATCCACGAGCCATCGGGGCATTGCATGGCGTCGGCAGTGCAGGCAACCGGTTGATCTTCGCAGCGGCCCTCCCGAACGAACGTTGCGCCATCAGCTCCCATGAAGCATTTGTTCGAGTATGTCTTGTATTCAACGCGGCAGGGAGCCAAACATGCCGGCTGAGAATAGTAACAAGCTGGGCATGTGGTCTTTTGTCCGCAGACGGGATTGTATTCGAGCGTGCAGTATGTAGGACTCTCTCCGATGCGCACCGTTGTGGTGCTTCGCGCCTCTTGTCCTGAAGAATCGCGTACGACGATCGAGATGGTGTACGTGCCTGTAGCGCTGTACGAGTGCGTAAACGTCGTCGTCTGCACGAATGTCTCTCGCGCCGCAAAAGTCGCCATGGGAGCGGGCGCAATAACTTCATCGCCCCATGTGATCGAATACGTCAGTTGGCCATTTTCAGGATCGCTCGCCTGTATTGTCCATGTGCCCATTTGATCCACGTCCAATGTCGTCGGCCCGGAGAACGAGGAAATGGTCGGTGGCCTGCCTGCAGGAGCGCCGCATGCGCCTTGGTGGATGAACGTCGCGCCATCGGCTTCCATCGCGCAGAGATTGCCGTACGTCTGCTCTATCGGATCGCACGGCGTCGTGATGCAGACGATGGGCTTTGAGCCGCAGACCGGCGCGTACTCTTTCGTACAGACAATCGGCCCTCCGCCCCCTCTGCACCAACGTTGAATGCGCTCACGCGTCATCGGGCCCACCGAGCCGACGGCGGAGACTCCTTGCGCGGCTTGCCACTTCGCCACCGCTTGTGCAGTAAGCGGGCCGAAGTATCCCGTCGCGTTCGCCGAGAGGTATCCTTCCGAGCGGAGGAATTCCTGCAGGCCGAGAACGTCGTCGCCGCGTGCGCCGGGAGAGAGATTGTGATAGAGAACACTACAAATCCGGTGCTGTACAGTATCGGGCGGGAGGGGCGGCGTTGTGGAGGGAGTGGTGAGCTTCGCAAGTTGCGCCTGAAGAGAAGCAACTTGTGCGAGAAGCTGCCGAATCTGCGCCTGTATCTCTGTTGCCGTCTGGGCCGAGGCGGCCGGCACAAAGAATGCGCCGACCGCTCCGGCTCCGACGATTATGAGTGCTATGGCAAAATTCCGACCCACCTTCATAGTGTTAGTAGAGCAAACAAGTATGAAGACGAACTAAACTCGTCTTTCTTTCAGTCTTTATCGGCACACCGCCGGAGGCTCTCCGATCGCCTGTTCGAGGTAGCCGAGCGCTTCTTCCGTCCCGCCGATCTCATCAATGAGGCCGGCATCGAGCGCCGCTTGCCCTGGCAGGGTCGAGCCGTCGGCGAACGCCGCGACGCTCTCGACGGGCATCCCGCGGTAGAGGGCGACGGCGCGCACGAAATTGTCGTGCGAGACGTTCACGTCGCGCATGATGAGCGCACGCTCGGCGTCCGTCAGAGGCTTGTCCGGACTGTAGGTGTCCTTGTACGGAGCCGAACTCAACTGGTGGAACGTGACGCCTTCCCGCCTGTTCTTCTCCGATATGTCGGTATACGAGCTCGAGACGCCGATAGAGCCGACGGCGGAATTCTCGGAGGCGAAGACCACGTCGGCGGCGGCCGCGAGGTAGCCCGCCGAGGCGCCGACGTCGTGGATGACGGCCGCCGAGGGTTTCCCGAACCGCCTGATCGCGGAAGCTATCTCGGTCCCCGCGACGGCGACGCCTCCGCCCGATTCGACATCGACGAGGAGCGCTTTGATGCTCGGATCCGCCCGTGCGGAGCGCAACATTTCTTCGATCTCGGTCGAGATCGAAAACGCGGTGTCGGGTGCGGGAAAAAGGCCAGGATCGTCTTCGGAAGGCGCCTGCGCGAAAGAGCTTGCGGGCCGTATCGTAACGATCGTCCCGTACACGGGCACTTTGAGCACGTTGCAGTACTCTCCGGCGTTCTCGGAGAGGGCGAGCGATGGCAGAAGACCGGCCCACCACAAGACGGAGGCGGTCGCGACCGCCGCGCCAAGGAACGCTACCGCAACAACAAGCGAACCCCGCCAGAGGTCGATCATGGGTCCACTCTACCACTCTATGGAGTGAGGCGAGCGGCAATCCACATGCCGCCTATTGTAGCGCCGCGATGCCGGGCAAAGTGCCCTTTAACAAATACTCCAACATGGCGCCGCCGCCCGTGGAGAGGAAGCCCAGGCGCTCCTGTAACACGCCGGAGGCCTCGATCGCCGCAATCGTGTCGCCTCCGCCGATGACGACTTGCGCGCCCCCCTCGCGCGCCTTTGCCACAAGCTCCGCGATCTGATGCGTATAGGAATTGAACCCTTCTTCATAGACGCCGGTCGGCCCGTTCCAGAGTATGAATTGCGCCTTCGCGATGTACGGCGCGAGCATGGCCACGGTGTCGGGACCGCAATCAACGACTTTGTCGTCTGCGCCGACCTCATCGGGTTTCTTGACGCGCGCCTGCCCGTCCGACGTCTGCGCGGTCACGTCGATAGGCACGAGGAGGCGCGTGCTCCCGAGAACGTCCGCCGTCGGAAGCTCTTTCGATATGAGAGAACGTCCCGTCGAAAGGCCGCGCGCTTTAAACACATCGTTCGCCAAGGCACCCGTGAGAAAGAGGTTGTCGTATTTCTCAAGGAGGAGCTTCACGAGCGGCGCCTTCGTTTCGAACTTCGCGCCGCCAAGAATGGCGAGTGATGGATGCGCAGGATCGCGCGCGGCATCTATTTCGCGTATCTCGTCGCGCACCAGGAGCCCAGCATACGCAGGGAGAAGTTTTGCCACGCCGACGATGGAAGCGTGCGCGCGGTGCACGGCGGCAAATGCATCATCAACATAGAGCTCAGCGAGAGAGGCGAGCTCGCGCGCGAACGACTCATCATTCTCCGTTTCTCGCGCATCGCGGCGCAGATTTTCGAGAAGAAGGATGTCGCCCTCACGCATCGCTTCGACCGCGCCGCGCGCCGCCGGCCCCACGAGGTCGGCGATGAAAACAACGGGGCCGAATTTTTTCATCGCGCGCGCGACCGGCTCGAGTGATTCCTCCGGATCGCGACCGATATGCGAAACGATGATGACCTTCGCGCCGCCCTCGGAAAGATATCGAACGGTTTCCCATCCTTGCTTGATGCGAAAAAGGTCAGTGACCTCGCCGCCTGCAACAGGGACGTTGAAATCGCTGCGAACGAGTACGCGTTTCCCTTTCAATTCTTCAAGCGGTATTTGGTCAACACATCGCATGGTCATGCATTTTCGATCACCTTAAGAAGCGCGGAAAATCCCTTCGCGTCTATGCTCGCGCGCCCTACAAGAAATCCCCGCACCTCCGCCTCGCGGAGCATCGCCCCGGCGTTCTTCTCGTCGACGGAACCGCCGTAGAGTATCTTCAGGCTCCTCCCGGCATCGCCGTGGGTATCAACGATGCACTTGCGCATGAATATCGCCATCTGGTGCATCTCGCGGGGATCCATCGTCGTATCCTTGCCGACACTCCAGAGCGGCTCATAGACGACGAGAACGCCGCCCAATTTTGCAGGCGCGACATCGGCAAGCGCGGCGCGAAGCTGTTCGCGCACCACCCCATACTGGTCTCCGCCGTCCGTCCGCTCCTTCTCGCCGACGCACAGTATCGGGGTCATCTTTAGGGCAAGCGCGGACGCGACTTTTTTCCTCACATCATCGTCCGTCTCTCCCTCCGCTCGCCGCTCGGCGTGACCGATAATAGCATAGTGGGCCCGCGCATCATGCGCCTGCCGGAGCGAGATCTCCCCCGTGTGCGCGCCACCAGCCTCCCAATGCGCATTCTGCACCGCAAAGGCCACCCGGGAACCGCGATACCTCTTGGAAAGCTCCCGCAAAAAGACGGCGGGCGGCGCGATGACGACGTTCGATTTTCGAGCCTTCTCCGCCGCCTTTCTCGTCGCTTCAAACAGTTTCTTCGCTTCCCTAAATGTGGGAGGGTTCATTTTCCAGTTGGCGACGACAAGTGCACGCATATTCATTTTCCGGAGCGAGCGAATGCGAGCGGAGTCCAGCACCAATTCGCGATTTCCTGATTCGCGAATTTGGCGCTCGGGCAATTGGCGACGACGATGTATTTCATCATGGCAGGATTGTATCATTGCTCGCGCCAGAGCACGTAGCCGTAGTCGACGCGCGCGGAGGGCGTGAAGGGCGCGGGGTCGAAGGCCTGCAGGCGGTCGTAGGTCGTGTAGCGATTCTGGAAACCGGAACTGCCATACCATGTGGCGGCGCGCAACTTCGAGATGATGGAGCCGTTCAGGGTGAGCGAATTGCGAATGTTGTACGAAGTGCCAGAATATCCGTAAAAGTACCTGCCGTAAAAACCGTTTTGCGCGACAAAAACGCCACGAATTGACATGTCATTGGGAACCTTGTTCGCGAAGCGGACCGCGTGTTCGGCTATCGCGGTGAGTCCGGTGGTGCCGTCGGTCGTCGCGTAGCCGATGTTTCCCTCCGAAACACTTATGGTACCGCCGAGAATGATATCCGGGCTGAAACTCCCTGGATCCGCCGCGACGACCGTCATCTTGCCGGAAACAGTTCCGCTTATCCATGTCTTGGCCTCCGAGTAGATGAGTGCGCAGTCGGACAGAAGAGAATACGTGCCGACCGTAGTCTCGCTCGCTATATCCGAACGGTCGGTTACTAAATTTCCGGTTTGCGGATCAAATGCGCTCGACAACGAGTTTGTGCTCGTCACGCGCTTCACGGTTACCGTGCCGTCCGAATTGAACACGATGTGAAATCCCTTCGACTCGCTCCCGCCCACGGAGGAAAACTGGCTCCCCTGGGCGATGCCGTCCAGATACACGCGGATCGGCGAGAGGTAGAGGCCGTCTGCATTGGCATAGCCCTGAAGCGGCGCGGTATCCGCGATCATCGTGGCGAAATTGATCTCGCCGACGGGAAATTGCCACAATGCGCTCCCCGGTCCGTTGCCGAACACGCCGTCTTCCCATCGCGATGGACTACAGCCGAATGAAGACGTGCACCAGAACTCGTCCTCGCCGAGCTTGCTGGAAACCGTGGAGTTGTTCGTACCATCCATGCGTACAACGCTGTTCCCGTGTACGGGACCCGTTACGTTGGACGCGTACCAGACCCCGCTGTCAGTGACGAAGGCATACTCGGCAACAGCCGGACGCATATAGCGCGCGGCGAGGGTTCGCTTGAAGCGCGCGTCGGCGTTGGAGACGCCTTCCGATCCGACGTCTATCCACTGCACGCGCCCGCACTGCATCTTTGCGCTCGCGGTGATATTCGCGCTTCCGAGCTCTCCACCCTCCGGATCGTTCACGGCGTATGAATACGAAGGCTGAAGGCCAGTGCCGTCCTCACGAATAGCCGTGTTGTGCGCGACGTGCCACTTAAAATACTCGAGGCCGCTCTCGGCGATGGAGAGCGCTTCCTCGCGCGCGTGGAGCGCACGGCCATACTTCGCCTGCTCCAAGACGTAGCCGACGAGCGCGCCCATGATGAGCGTGAAGACCCCCATGAAGGCGACGACCAAGAGCGTGGTTACGCCGCTCTGCAGTTGACAGTTGACAGTTGACAGTTGACCGCGGGACTGGGCCCTTTTTCCTGAAAGCTGAACGCTGAAAGCTGAAAGCTGCATACTATTGTCCCGAGAGGTTCCGCAGTGCGGCGGAAGAGCGGATGTAGAACGGGTCGGGGAGCTTCCCCGTGTCAACGTCCACGACGATGTTCACCGTCACGAAGCGCACCGCGGCAATGTCGGCATAGTCCGTTACCTGCGCGCCCTCCTCGTCGTAATACGTGAACATGACGAGGCTTTCGTCGGCATTGCGCACGTACTGGGAGACGACGGATGTCGTTTCCGCCCCCGTGTAGGCGGGCGGATCGCCCGACGGATCGCCGACGCCCTCCATGACGGCGGAGCCGTTCAGGTAGTAGCGCACCTTCTCGATGAGCGGGTCCGCGTCCACGTCCGCGTAGAACGCGAACTGGTCGTCCGCAAGGGAGACGATCGGGTACGCGCCGTCGGAGGCGTACGCCGCCTCGCGGATTGCGCGCACCATCGCGTCGATGCCGCGCTGGGCGGAGGCGACCGAACTTGCCTGGTCGAGAGTAACGGCGTTCACGCGGTAAAAGTAGAGGATGGACGATACGACGGCTCCCACCGTGAACGTGAATACCGAAAGCCACACCAGGACTTCGAGTGTGGAAAATCCGAGGGAGTATCGCATACGACTATTAGAGCATGTCTGGAAACCCCTCCCGCCGTAAGGTTTCCGCGACGAGGACTGTTTGAGCGAAGCGAGTTCCGCAGGCGCGGAAACCTGAAGGCGGGAGTGAGTGTGGGTTTCCGAACATGCTCTATTGCGGCATGAGCACGACGTTCTCGACGGTGAGTCCGGAAACCGGCGCGGTCCCGCTTCCGCCGGCATAGCCGTCCGCCGTCACGACGTAGCCGTACGTCCCTTCTGGAATGTCCGAGAAGAACGCGCGCCCGCACGAGCCGGAGGTCGAGGTCGCCGCGTACGAGGGGCCGGAAATGGCGATGGTCGCGCCGGGCACGGACTCGCCGGACCCTCCGGCGACAGCGATCGTGAGGGCGTGCGCCGCCTGCGTGAGGTAGAGGGAGGTGCTCTGCGCGGCATTCGGCGGGAGGTACTCCGCCTGCGGCGCGCACGAGTACGCGAGTTCGTACCCGCTCGCGGCGGGGATCGTTATCTCGTACGTATCCCATTCCATGTTCGAGAGCGCGAGGACGCCCTGCGCGTCGGTCTGAAGACTTTTTTCATACTTGTAGACGATCGGGTCGGTGCCGATGCGCTTCGCGCCGCGCATGTCGAACGCCGCGTTCCCGAGCGGCACGGGACCGTAATCGTAGAGAACATCGTACGAGTCTACCGAGGGCGTCGTGCTCGCGTCTCCGGTCGAAAGCGTCGCGCGCACGGCGATGGCCGGGTACGTACTCGTGGAGAGGCCGTACAGATCCACCGCCGGAGACGAGAATCCCGCGGCGTTGCCCGGCAGAGCCGCGTCGGGGATCGGAGCGCCGTACGCATCGAGGAAACGGAAGATGACGGACGTATCCTCGGGCGTCGAGCCGCTCCAGCTGAACTCGCGCCAGCGCGCGAGGTAGGGGGGGCCGATCAAAACGGATTCCAGTTCGCCCCACGAAGGATACGGGTCCGAGCCCGAAAGGCGCGCGACCCCGGCAGAAACCGCGATGTCAGTGGAGGAGGCCACCTGGCCGTCGCCGCTGAACGTTTCATCCCACGTCTCGCGATCGATCGCCGAGAACGTGCGGACTGTCTTTCCGGCGAGGTAGTCAATGCCCGAGTCCGGGGAACCGAATGTTACGGTCGTCGTCTGATTCTGGAACACGGCCGCGTGCGCGGGCGTCGGGTTCGGATTTTCGGGACTCGATGCGTAGGTTTGAGCGCTGTTGTAGCCCGCTTTCGAGACAGAAACTTCGTAGCCCGAAGCGACGGGAGCTCCGGCAATGACGACGCGGCCGCTGTCGTTCGCGTAGGTCGCGATGTCAACCGCGGGGACAATGGAATCGTTCACAATCTCCACCCGCGCGTTCGGGACCGGCTCGCTCGTCGCGTTCAAGACATCTATGCGGAGCGTGCCGCAGGGCGTGCCGCAGTCCACCTCTTCCCCGTTCAGGGGTTCGACGCGGGCGACCATGAGGACCCGTCGCTCCCCCGTGCGCGAATCCCACGACATCTCGATGCGCACTTGCTTGTAATCGACGATCCTGCCGTTCTCGTCCGCTTCGTTCTCGCCGTCCTCCGGATCGTCCGCGTATTGGATGGTCGTGCGGCGCGTGTAGGGAATGCCGCTTAAGGTTACCGGTTCGGACTGCGCGATGGGACCCGAGGGAATGCCGCCCACGGTGCCGACCGAAGCGTAATCGAGGCTCCGCACGTACTCCATGCGCTCGTTCATGAGCGCCAATGCCCCGGCGCGCGCCCTGTTGTTCGTCACCACGTCTATCGAGAGCTGGAACGCCGCGAAGATGCCCAGGAATACGACGAGCATCAGGGCCGATCCGACGACCGTGTCGATGAGCGTGACGCCGCGAGAACAGCTTCCAGCTTTCGGCTTTCGGCTTTCAGGAAAGAAGGGCGGTTGATGGATTTGGTTCATGCTGAAAGCTTACAGCTGACACCTGAAAGCTACCCGATATTCTGCGACAGCGAGTAGATGGGCGTTATCATCGAGACCGCGAAGAAGCCGACCGCGCCGCCGATCGCGACCATCAGGAACGGCTCGATGATGGTTGAGAGGTCCTTGGTCTTCCGATCCACCTCGTCTTCGTAAAAGAGCGCGAGGCGCTTCAGCATCTCCGAAAGCGCCCCGGTCTCCTCGCCGACCGCCATCATCTCGCCGACGAACGCCGGATAGAGATCTTCGCGGCGCACGAAGGCGCTCGACATGGGCTCTCCCCGCCCGACGCTCTTGCCCGCCTCCGCGATGACGTCGCGAAAGTACGAATTTTGGACCACCTGCCCCGCGATCTCGAGAGAAGCAAGAACGTCGACGCCGGAGGAGAGGAGCGAGGCGAGCGTGCGCGAGGTGCGGGCCGCGTTCACCTCCCTCACCATTACCCCGATCAGCGGCATCCGGACGAACGTGAGGTCCGCCGCCCGCTTCCCGAACGGGGTCCGGACGCCCGCGTAGACGAGCGCGATCCCGGCCGCCGTTATGACAAACGCGAGCACCGTGTTCTGGACGAGGAAGTTGCTCACCCCGATCACGGCCCGCGTCGAGGCCGGCAATTCCGCGTTCATTTCCGCGAAGGTGGACGCGAGCGTAGGCACCACGTAGATCATCATGAGGACGCCGATGCCGATGATGGCGATGACGATGATGGCCGGGTAGATGAGCGCGCCGCGTATCTTTTTCTTGAGCTGGTACATCCGCTCCATCTGGTCGGAGACGACCGCGAGCGAATCGGGAAGGCTCCCCCCTTCTTCGCCCGCGCGCACCATCGCGACGAAAAGGTTCGAGAAGAGGCGCGGGAATTTCGCCAACGCCTCGTGCAGGGTCGCCCCACGGCGCACGTCGCTCGCGATCTGCGTAATCGTGGCGGAGAGCTTCGGATTCTTGACCTGCCGCTCCAAGACCGAGAGCGCGCGGGCGAGCGCGAGCCCAGCCCCGAGCATTGCGCCGAGGTTGCGCGCGAGGAGTATCTTGTCGTACTCCTTCACCGTCGTGAGCTTCGCGTTCCAGTATTTGAGATTGAACCAACTATTGGTTCCCTCTTCCGACATCGCGACTATCTTCCCGCCCTCGCGGCGCACGATGGAGTAGAGCTCGAAGCGGTCGCGCGCCTCCGCGACGCCGGTGTACATCTCTCCGCCCGCTTTCTCTGCGGTGTATGAAAAGCGCGCCATTCAGTTAAGTATACCCTGTGAGATATTTCACTCTGACCTTTGTGCACACGCGAAACGGTTCCCGATATCTCTCAACGGTAATGAAGCATTCGAAGAATGTATCTCATTGGGTATAGCGCGCGGATTCTCTCAATCGCGGGATTTCGCCTTGAAATGTATATACAGTTCCCCCATAGAACTTTTTGGCTCCTCGGCTCGAAAATCCAAATAGATGAGGACAGATCACCAACGAGCTACCCAGTCCTTTCTATCACCCAAAAAAGTCAACGAGACCGAAGACTCCGGGAGTTCAACACCCGGAGCCTAAAACCTCTGGCCGCTGATTTGAATATCCCGATCATTCTTTGTGCGCGTATTTGTGGATTATGGAACCGATGAGCGTCTGATACGGCAACCCCTCCTGGATAGCCTTCGACTTGATGCGCTCAAGATCCACCGATGTCAGGCGGATGCTGATACTCTTGGATTTGCGTAGCGTAAACCGCGCTGCAGTCTGCAGGCGCTTTTTCATCTTCTCGAACTCTTTTTTCGGTAACGGTTTCCATTCTCCGCGCTCAACCGAGAGAAGTTGTTCGCGTTCTTCGTCGTCAAGCTTCCACCTTTTCGCCCAGGCTTCGAATTCTTTCCTATCTTGAAATTTTTTTGTATTCATAGGTGCGATGATACATCTGATAACAAGCTTTTTGTGTGCTTCCGGCTCGGAATGAAGCTCCTCGCAGCAAGCTGCGAGGTATCTGCGGAATTCTTCGTAGCCGCCAACCCTACTTCGCTAAAGCTACGAAGGGTTCTACTCACGCCTTCATCCCCGCAGCAAGCTACGGGGTATTCGGCGAAGTAGAATAATTGTTTTGAGAAAGATATGAACGCGCTCTTGAAGGAGCTACATATACAAATCATATACACTCTCTTTCTCGTGTTAAGTCGCTACTCTGTCACCACGCGGAGCACTTCCTCAATAGTAGTGATGCCTTGCGCGGCCTTGAAGATGCCGTCCTCTGGCATCGTGAGCATGCCCTCGCTCCGCGCCTGCTTCTCGATCTCGTCCCCGGTCGCGTTCTTCATGACGAGCTCCTTGATGGTGGAGGTCATAGGAAGCACTTCGTAGATGCCCTTGCGGCCCGCATAGCCGGAAGGATGCTCGGCGGTTTCCTTCGGACGGTAGAACGGCACGCTCTTCCACGTGGCGTCCTTGGGCGCCACCTTCTCTTCCTTCAGGGCTTTCAGCACGGCGCCCGCGTCAACCGTTTTCTCGAGCCGGGCCTGCTCGTCGCGCGAAAGCTCGTACTTCTCTTTCGAGGGCGTCAGCACGCGCACGAGCCGCTGGCCGATGCACACGCGCAGGGTCGAAACTAGCAGGAAGGGCTCGACGCCCATGTCGAGGAGGCGCGGAATGGCGCCCGCGGCGGAATTGGTGTGCAGGGTCGAGAGCACGAGGTGGCCGGTAAGAGCGGCGTTGATGGCGAGCGAGGCCGTCTCCTTGTCGCGGATCTCCCCGACCATGATGATGTCGGGGTCCTGGCGCACGAGCGCGCGCAGGCCGTTGGCGAACGTGAAGCCGATCTCGGGGCGCACCTGCGTCTGGTTGATGCGCTTCATCTGATATTCGATAGGGTCTTCGATGGTGGAGATGTTCACGTGCGGCGTGTTCACGATGTCGAGAAGCGTGTAGAGCGTCGTGGATTTGCCGGCGCCCGTGGGGCCGCAGGAGAGGACCATGCCGGTCGTGGCGCGCATCGCCTCGTGCATGCGCTCCAGTCCGGCGCCGTGAAAGCCGATGCTCTCGAGCGTGAACCCCGAAACGGAATCGCGCAAGAGGCGCATCACGATCTTCTCGCCGTAGTAGGTGGGAAGCACGGAAACGCGGAACGACACTTTTTCGCCGCCGCTCTCGGCGCCGAAGCGGCCGTCCTGCGGCAGGCGGTGCTCATCGAGGCGCATGTTGGAGAGCACCTTGACGCGCGCGGTTATCGCGGCCGCGGCCGACTTCGGCAACTCCATCGCGTCGTGGAGGAGGCCGTCGATGCGGTAGCGTATCAGGAGCGTCTCCTCCATCGGCTCTATGTGGATGTCGGAGGCATTCTGGGCGTTGGCGTGCCGCAAGAGCGTATCCACGATGCGCACCGCGGGCACCCCTTCGGCTATCTGCCGCAGGTCTATTTCCTGCACATCGAGATTTTTCTCGAGCGCTTCCGTCTCCCGCCGTATCACTTCGCCGAGGTTGTCTTTCAGTCCCTGCTGGTACTGCTTCAGTCCGAACTTGATGGACGCCGCGTCGGTGAGACGTGGAAGGATCTTCAAATGCGTCTTCTTCCTGATGAAATCGATAGCCGCCAGGTCGTCGGTGTCGAGCATCGCGACCTCCAGCTCGTCGCCCTTGTGCGCGTAGGCGATGATGTTGTTGCGCCGCGCGACCGGCTCCGGGACGAGGGAGAGTGTTTCGTACCGGATGGTCGTCCCGGCGAGCGAGATGAACGGGATGCCGAGGATATAGGCATAGGTGCGGCGCAGTTCGTCCTCGCCGATAGCGTTGTGCGCCGTGAGTATCTCGCCCACCGGCTTCCCCTCCTCCCTCGCCTCCATCTCCGCCGCGTCGAAGTCCCGCTGGGAGACGAGCCCCGCGTCGGCGAGGAATGATTTGAGATGCGTGTCGGAAATGTACATAGAAAGTAATTCAAAATGCAAAAATCAAAAGGCAAAATGAGAATACATGAATTATATCATCGGAGAGTCAACGCATAAGACGTTTTAACTGTTTGTATACTTCGTCCCCGTTACGCTTCCCGATGAGGGGAACGTTGAGCACCCCGTCACGAACATTGAAAATGATGCGATATTCACCAACATCGACCCGATACCAGTCCATCCCCTTTATTCGTTTAGTGTCGTGAGGGAATGGAATCTCCTGGAGCTCCGTGATTTTTCGGTCAACCTGGCCAAATTGCTTCGGCGGCAATTTGTTTAAAAAGTGCCGCGCTCTATTTTCGAGATTGAGAACGAGCATGCTTGTTCCGGAGCCTATTCATAAACTCCTCGCTCTTTTTCGGTCCCAGAAATTGAGGGTTCTTCATGACTTTCCGTACCTTCTCGGCCCAAATCTCATCTTCAACTTCCTCAAAACGTTTGGCATCGACGAACGCGATCATGCGGGCGACCGGGCGCCCTTTCTTAGTAATAATGACAGGTTGTCGCTGTACGGAATCCAAAAGCTCTCCGAAACGATTCTTCGCCTCTCTCGCCGGTACGATGGTTACTTTGGCCATAAGAGCCATTGTAGCTACTATCGCCCGGATGTCAACAACGCTGTGCAACATAGTATTTTCTAGTGGCAAAACGGAACCGAAATGAGTTTAGCATTTTCGCCGGAATTGGTCGAATAATTTCTTCTTTTCTTTCT
>MFLB01000026.1 GCA_001781445.1 Candidatus Kaiserbacteria bacterium RIFCSPHIGHO2_01_FULL_58_22
CGCGCAGGAGATGCAGAAAGAAAAGAAGAAATTATTCGACCAATTCCGGCGAAAATGCTAAACTCATTTCGGTTCCGTTTTGCCACTAGAAAATACTTACACCCCAATGCCTGACGAACTCCACGGACAAGGGGCCCCTGACGCATTTTCCCGGCTTAGGGAATCATGCCTCTTAGCTGCTCTGCCAAGGACGGCCCGCTGGGAGTTTTCCGAGGCAGCCCCTTTCTTGCTCCGAGATCCGCCGATATCTTTTTATCGTTAAAATTCATATCCTTCCCCACATTGGTTACTTTCTCGACCGCTCGTGCGTACTCGCGACGCTTATCCTCGGCATCGTCAAGAAGTTTGTCATATACTTCGTTCAACATCTCCGCCTCTCGATGCGCTAGCATCCACTGCCCTTCCTTCGTTTTGGCATATTCTTCCCGCAACTTTTCATGCTTTTGATATCCTCCAAATGAAAAATACTTGAATGTTTTGTACACATTAAGAAGCGAGGCTGCTGCATAACGTGCCGCGCCTATGTCACCTTTCTCAAGGCTTTCATCTAGATTTTTAAAAAGATTATCAAATTCCTCAAGCTGCGCCTTTTGATCAGCTGGGAGATCCTCCTTTGGGGCATTGCGCCATTTATCGAGTGAGTACCCTTCCATACGGAACACTTTAGCACAAGAAAACCCGCCTTACGGCGGGTTTTCTGATCGCTGAAAAACCTTGGTTTTAAGCTACAATTTTCGTAACGACGCCAGCTCCAACGGTCTTGCCACCCTCGCGGATGGCGAAGCGCATCTGCTCTTCCATAGCGATGGGGCCCACCAGTTTCACCTTGAAGGTCACGGTGTCGCCTGGCATGACCATTTCCACTCCTTCTTTGAGCGTCACTTCGCCCGTGACGTCGGTCGTGCGGATGTAGAACTGCGGTTTGTAGCCGGTGAAGAAGGGCGTGTGGCGGCCGCCTTCCTCTTTGGTGAGGATGTAGACTTCGGATTCGAATTCCGTGTGCGGCTTCACGCTACCGGGCTTGCAGAGCACCTGGCCGCGGTGCACGTCTTCTTTCTTCGTGCCGCGCAAAAGAACGCCCGCGTTGTCGCCGGCCTGGCCTTCCTGCAGACTCTTGTTGAACATTTCGACGCCGGTGACGATCGTCTTCGCCGTGTCTTTGATGCCCACTATCTCGATCTCCTCGCCCACCTTTACCTTGCCGCGCTCGATGCGGCCCGTAACGACAGTGCCGCGGCCTTCGATGGAGAAGACGTCTTCGATGGGCATCAAGAAGGGCTTGTCGAGCTCGCGCACCGGCTGTGGGATGTACTCGTCGAGCGCCTTCACGAGCTCCATGACCTTCTGGCCCCACTCGCCCGCCGGATCCGGATTCTCAAGCGCCTTTAGGCCCGAGCCGCGGATGATGGGCGTGTTCTTTCCGTCGAATTCGTACTTGTTGAGAAGATCGCGCACCTCCTCCTCGACGAGGTCCACGAGGTCCTTGTCGTCCACTTGGTCGACTTTGTTGAGGAATACCACTATCTTCGGCACGCCGACCTGGCGCGCAAGCAGGATGTGCTCGCGTGTCTGGGGCATGACGCCGTCGCTTGCGGCGACGACGAGAATGGCGCCGTCCATCTGCGCCGCGCCCGTTATCATGTTCTTGATGTAGTCGGCGTGTCCCGGAGCGTCCACGTGCGCGTAGTGGCGAGCAGGCGTCTCGTACTCGGAGTGCGAGAGCGAGATGGTGATGCCGCGCGCCTTCTCTTCGGGCGCCTTGTCGATGTCGTCTACGCCCTTCACGGTCGCACTGTAGCCCTGGCCCGCTTTCGAGAGGACGTTGAGGATGGCCGCGGTCAGCGTCGTCTTGCCGTGGTCGACGTGCCCGATGGTGCCGACATTGATATGCGGCTTCGAGCGGTTAAATTCTGCTGCCATATGCATTAGCTAGGTGTCAGCTGTCAGGTTTCAGCTTTCAGCAAACACAAATTAAAACTAATAATAAATAATTGCCAACGCGAGTTGAGACAAAATTAATCCCGCTCTTTCTTCAGAAAGGGCGGGACGCCCTCTAGCGTGAACAGCATAGTAGCAAAGGGAAAAAAGCCGTCAAGCTCTAGAGCTCCTGGAATATCGGCACGACCTGGACGGTGACGCTCTCGGTAATGGTGGAGCCGTCGAGGCCCTCGCAGGCGAGGGTGTAGGTCGTGGGTTCGAGGATGGGGCTCGTCTCCTGCCCGCTTGCGCCGGAGGAGGCGCCGCTCCACGCGTCGCCGTTGCCGCCCGTGACGGAGCAGGAGGAGACATTGGAGAGGTCCCAGTAGACGAGCGCTGTTTCGAAGGTCGGCACGATGTTGGGGCGTATCTCGAGGTGGCCGTCGAGGCCGTCCGCGCCGGCGTTGTACGAGGGAGGCGGATAGAGGCAGACCGCGCTTCCGGAGGAGCAGAAGGCGGGGGAGACGCATGTCGCGTAGGGATTCGTGACCGTGACGGAGCAGGAGGAGTTGGTGACGGTGCGGACGATTGTCTCGGCGGAGCAGGAGTAGACGGTCGTGGGCGTGCAGGAGCAAGACGCATATTGGAACGATGCGGAACCGGATAGCGAACCGTCGGTGCAGGCGCGTGATTGCGAATACGTCGCAAACGAGCAGAGCTCGCCCGACGGCGCGGTCTGGACGGAGTAGAACGTGCGGCTCTCCCCGTGGTTCACCGTAACGCCGTCGAGGGAGCAATTCGCGGGAGAATTCACGCTACAGGAAGAGTATTGATACGAACCGGAGAGCGTGCCGTCGTTGCACGTTCGCGTTTGCGAAGAACAGGATGAGCCGTACGGGACGGTGCTCGCTTGATACGCGGTAACGGAATTGCCGTGCGTTATCGTCTGCCCGTTGAACGTGCAGGAGCGGTTCACCGTGAGCGTGACGGAACAGGAGCCGCTCCCGCCCGGGCCGGAGACCGTTCCGTTGTATGTAGTGGTTTGCGATGGGGCGACGGAGGTGGAAGCGCTCTGATTCGGCGTGACGTAGCTGACGTTCGTGATGTAGAACCAGTCGGCGTTGGCGGACGACCAGCGGAGCGTGGTACCGCCCGGCTGGTTGATCGGATTTTGATCTACGGAAATGGAGCAGGTGGGGGGAGAAGGATCGGTCCAGGTGATTGAAACGCGGCCCGGGGCGCCGGAGCCGCCCGCATATCCCCACTGCGAGCCGCCTCCGTTTCCGCCTCCGCCACCAACAACGACCGTAACGGAACCCGGAAGCGCGCCCTGTGAATATGTCTTGCTGGCGTATCCGCCGCCGCCGCCGCCGCCTTGTTTATAGCAGTTTGCGCACGGCGATCCACCGCCGCCGCCGCCCCCTCCGGGCAGATTCCCGGATTGGCCGACGTTGCTTCCGCCGGCGATATCGAGAACGCCGCCTGCCCCTCCGGCGCCTCCGTTCGGACTTGCCCCTCCATCGCCGCCATTGAAGAGACCTTGGAAAGGGGAAGATTGGCCGCTAGAACCGGAGGTGTTGACGTCTCCCCCGGAGGCGCTCCCTCCGCTTCCGCCAGCTCCTTGTTGGCTTGCCTCTTTTCCGTCAAAGTTGGGCCCGCCGATGCCACCGCCGCCGCCGCCCGCGATAATTCCGTAAAAAGACGATTGGCCGCCTGACGCGCCGTTACCGGCGCCCCCTCCGCCTCCGCCGCCGGCGCCATTGACGGTGACGGTAAGCGAGCCGTACGCGGGAACCGCGAATGTGTATGTTCCGGGACTGGAGTACGTCTGCGAGCCCGCGAGCGCGAGCTGCGGCGCGAGCAAGAACGGAAGCAGGAAAAATAGTTTTTTCATTTCACTTGTACGCGCACGGCGCCTGATTGTTCTTTGTCGAGATTGTTGCGGAAGAGCCATGTGCCGCTCTCCTCAAAAGTGAACTCCCAAAATTCTCGCGGCGCGAGCGCGCGGCACGAATCGAAGGGGCTCCCGCCGCACTCGCTCCTGCCGGGATAGATGGGGTTCTGCGTCGTCCCTTCGGAGGCCACCCAGAGATCGTGCGAGGAATTGTTGGTGAAGCGAACCGATTCTCCCCGATTGATTGCCGCCTCGGAAGGTTCGAATCCAATGTCGGTATACGAAATCAAGACCTCGAAGCCGCGACTCTTTTCGAGCTGGGCGCGCACCTCGGGCGAGGGTGACCCCGGTACGAACTCCTCGGCAATGGGGCTTGCGTCCTTTCCTGGAGCACCCGCGACAATGAACCACAGATAGAGAGCGGCAAGAACTCCCAGCAGGATAGCGAGAAGCGCAATGGGGCCCTTGAGATCGGAGAACATGGTACGAAGTAAGTATACGGCAAGGCGAGGCTCGGCGCATCGCATTGTCCCCTTTTTTGCTTTGCGTTCAGCGTCCCAGCAGATCGAGCAACACGCCGAGCGCTTCTTTGAGCGCCGAGAGGGCGTTCGCGAGTTGCGCGTTCCGATCGCTCGCGGAGGCTCCCGTGCATCGCTCCAAATCGGAGCATGCCGCGTTCGCGCCAGCGCCGCTCCCCGTGCTCCCCGGCGCCCCGCCTCCGCCCTGCTGTACCCACTGCCCGCTTTGGCAGACATATCGCGTATTCACCGCAACGAGGCAGTTGGTCCCGAGCCCGTGCGCCATCTGGCAGTAGTCGAGCGCGGAGCCGTTCGGGATCGGCTCGCCCTTCCCGGTCGTACAGCTTCCGGCGGCAACGTTCGACGAGTCTGTTGGTTGAGTAACGTTCGAAAAGTCTATTGGTTGATGTGGGACAGCAGCTGTCTCGGACAACCGAGTGTCCGAACGCTCGCAGGAGTTGTTCACGCATCCCGCACTCGATCCGTAGCTCGCGCCCGAGTCCGACACACCGGCATTATTCTCGCTTGAGGAACGATCGGCGTTCGCGGGAGTCGCGCTTTCGTTCGAGGCGTTCGATGCAGTAGATGCATCCGCGTTCCCCACGACAACGATTGCGCGAGCGCTCGCCGATCCGCTGTCGTTAGAAACCGTGAATGCGGGCGAATAGGTGCCCGCGCGCGCGTACGCGTGCGTGAATCTTCCGGAGGCTTGCGCGTGGGCGCCTCCAGCGATCGCCGCGATCTGCTCAAACGCGCTTCCCTCGTCGCCCCAGGTGACGGAGTAGCCGAAAGATGCATCGGCGTTAGATCGTCCTTCCGCGGATACGTGTACCGTCCAGACGCCATGCTCGCCCACTCGGAGGTTGACCGGCGCGTCGAGCCGCTGGATGACGGGGGCGCGGGATGAACCGGAAGAGGCGTTAGCGCCGGTTCGCGGATTTGTTATCGACACGGAGACGGCGTTCGGCTCATTGGCGCCGGAAACGCCCATTTTCTCGGCAATTCCGGAAAAAGACGCGTCGGAAGAAATTGAGACGGAAACGGGGACGGAAGACGGCGTGTCGGAAACGAAGTTTGCGCCGCACGCTTCCGCGATAGCCGCGCGCGTGCGCTCTCCGACGACGCCCCAGCCGGTTGATTCGTGATTACCCGAAGAAACGACGCCGTGCGCCGCTTGCCACTTCTTCACCGCATCCTCCGTCGCGCTACCGAAAAACCCGGTGAGCGAATTCGCGGCAAAGTACCCGTGCGCGGCGAGAAACCTCTGTAGCGCGGCGACGTCGTCGCCGCGCAAGCCCGTATAGAGAGCGCGCCCGAGCGCGGGGCAGGATGCCACTCCGGCGCCGGCGTTCGAAAACGCCGCATCGGTTTGCGGGGCCGCATTCGCCGCGTGCGCGAGCGCGGCAAGCTGTTCCTGCAACTGTACAATCCGCGCCTGCAGGCTCTCGATCTGCGCCTCCAGCTCCGAAGCCGTATCGGCCGCGGCAAGCGACGGAAAAGCGAACAGGAGCAGGCCTATCGTTGCCGAGACGGCACGGGAATGCATGATTCTATTGTACCAACTTTAGGAGCGCATTGATGGTTCCCTCAAGCGCCATTAGGGTGCCTGCAAGATTTTGATCTGAACTGGACGAACTTTAGTCTGCGGTAACCGTGAATGCGTTCTGCAAGCGCCCAGTCTCGACATATCCCGCGCCTTGGAGCGAGTAGTACACCACGTCCCATATCCCCGCCGGTACTTGAGAGAGCTCCTTGGTGCCCCGCCAAGCGCCGCTCGTGGAGATCCACGTGACATAGTTGAGGTCTTTCAGCCCTCCGCCGGGAGGCGCGACGGCGATCCAGTCGCTCGCGGTCGGGACGTTCGTGCTCCACATCACCTCCGGCTTCTCGCCCGAAGCGTATATCGATTTCGACATCACGAGAACCGCGAGTGTGTTTTGTGTAGATGTGTTGCACTTATATACGTACTGGGAAGCACATACAAGTGTCGTATCGACGGTATGCAACGCGCCGTAAATAGGCATGACTCCTCTCACCGGTACGTCTGCGCCGATCCCGACGATGGAGAGGCCGATGGTCTGGCCTGCCGATGCCGAAAGATCCGCGGCTGTATCGCCCATAACCATCAGTTCCTTCGTTTCTCCGGAACTAATAGTTATATTGGTCGGAATTTTAACATTGTTGCTACTGTCAAAATCTGCTTTCTTTACTGAGTAGTCACCTTCCGAAGTGCCT
>MFLB01000027.1:0-532 GCA_001781445.1 Candidatus Kaiserbacteria bacterium RIFCSPHIGHO2_01_FULL_58_22
CGGCTCGACCGCCGCTTCAAGGTGATACGAGCGTATCTGAGATTGTGAAAAAACGCGCTCACTCAAGCACCATTATTTTCCATTAGACCGCACTTCACGCAGTATGAACGTACGATCGGATCATGCTCATAGTGAGGTGGTCTAGGGTCGTGGCCAGGAGGTATAGAATGGCCAATCGGAAAACGGACGCCGATCTGCGCGAAAGCGCAGAGAGGCGGAAGCTCGCCGGCGAAATCGTCGGCGAGCCAGAGGAGACCGGCGGCTTTGAAGAGTCGCCGGGTCAGTACGACCAGGAGTTGTGTTTGCTTGCTAGGGAGGCGCCGTCCCTCCCTAATACGGACGGCAAGTACGTTGGCGGAGGGCGCGACGAGCGCCGCCGCCAGAGATTACGGGCCGGCGGCAAAGTGCCACCGGAACCCGAATGGCCTGGCTTTGACCAGCCAGGCCTCGTGTCGCTCGGGGCCTACGAGGAGGCCCCGAGCAGTCCCCCGGGAACCCGGGGGACAAGCCCCGGGAAACCGGGGAACGGCTT
>MFLB01000027.1:617-15430 GCA_001781445.1 Candidatus Kaiserbacteria bacterium RIFCSPHIGHO2_01_FULL_58_22
CTTCTTCCAAAAAAGAAGCCCGGCGCCGCCCCGCGAAATACCTCGCCCCTGTGGGGCGAGGATAGACGGGGCGGCCTTTTTTATTTGTTGGCGAAACAAGACGAAGGGTCCTTCGTCCGGGAAAGGCGTTTTGCCTTGGTACAATGGTGGACGATGCGCTATCTCATCGGCGTGGATGAGGCGGGGAGGGCGCCTCTCGCGGGGCCGGTTTCGGTCGGGGCTGTCATCGTGCCGGAAGGATTCGACGTCAAACGAGCGTTCCCCGGCGTGAAAGACTCGAAGCTCCTGACGCCGCGCAAGCGCGAGGAGATATACGGGGAAGCCGCCGCCCGATCGCGGGCGGGCGAACTGCGCTTTTGCGTGCGGTTCTCGGAACATGCCTACATTGACGACTACGGCATAACGAGGGCCGTGCGCAGAGCCGTGCAGAGGTGCGTGAGCGCGCTTGCGCCCTCGCCGGAGGGCGTGCGGGTATACCTCGACGGCCTGCTCTACGCGCCTTCGAAATACGAGCAGGAAACAGTCGTTCACGGCGACGCGCTCGTGCCGCTCATTTCACTCGCATCCGTCGTCGCAAAGGTGCGGCGTGACAGGCTGATGGCGAAATTCGCGGCGCGGTTCCCAAACTACGGATTCGAGGTCCACAAAGGGTATCCGACGAAATTTCATCGCGAGGCGATCCGCCGATACGGGCTCTGCGAGATACATCGCGTAACGTACAGCCGGAAGTTTGCGAGCGCGCGATAAATCGGTATAATCCCCGCATTATGGCCTAGCGAAGCGAGAGGAATGAAAGTGAACTTTCATTTCCGAGCGAGCGACGGACATATGAAATATTGAATATGGTAGTCAGGATGCGCAGGAACCGCTCGGAGACGGCGAAACGCCGGAGTCATCACGCGCTCACGCCTGTTCAAGCCGCGAAATGCGAATGCGGCGCCGCGCGCCTTTCGCATCGCGCGTGCCCGGAGTGCGGAAAATACAAAGGCCGCGTCGTCATAGACGTCGTCGCGCGGGCGAAGCGCGATGCGCGCCGCGCGAAGCGCCGCGAAAAGGAGCTGAAGGCGAGCGGCCAAATTACGGAGAGTAAGCAAGAGAAAGAACCGACGTCACAAGCGTAATGTTCACAGGTTCTTCTTCGGGCGCGTGTTTTTGTTTTCCTGTTCACTTCACTGTAAACTGTTAGCTGTACACTGCTCTTTATGCCCGGTAGGACAATTTCAAATCGCCTTGGTTACGGGTGCTCCCCAGCTCTCTGGCGCACGGTCACCTCGGTGGTATTGCAATGTCTTCATGATGAATACTGCGGCAGGAGTTATTTGAAATTGTACTAACCGGGTATGGCCAATCGTCACCTAGCTCGCTCCGTTGTTCTCCAAGTCCTCTTCGAGCGGGACGCCTCGGGCGGAAAAATGTCACTCTCGGACGCGGAACAACGCCTCTCCGATTACGCCAAGGAGTTCGGCGCGCGGGAGAGCGATCTGCCCTTTATGAAGCAGTTGCTCCAAACGGCCGCCGCCAAGCAAAAGGAGATAGACGAGGTCATCGCGCGCGCGGCGCCCGAATGGCCCTTGGAAAGAATAGCGGCGATAGACCGCAACGTCCTGCGCCTCGGGCTCACGGAGCTCCTCTACGCCGACCGCGCGCAGGTGCCGGCCAAGGTCGCCATCAACGAGGCGATAGAACTCGCAAAAACGTTCGGCTCGAATTCCTCTGGGCGGTTCGTGAACGGAGTATTGGGTGCCGTCTATGTGGAATTGGGAGAGCCGGGCAAAGACGAAGGAGGCGCGCGGAAACAGCAGGCGCAGAAAACGGGTAAGATGCCCACGGAGTACCTCGCGGGCGCCGTCGTATACGCCCGGAGCAAGGGAGAGACGTACCTCGCCTTCGTGCACGACATTTTCGGGCACTGGACCATTTCGAAAGGCAAGGTGGAGGAAAACGAGGACATCCGCGCGGGCGCCGTGCGCGAGATAAAGGAGGAGATGGGGCTCGACATACGGATAGTGGAAGAGCTCGGCGTCAACGAGTACATCGCGAACGACTCGAAGATCGACGGCGGGAAGAAACGGAAGCGCGTTACGTACTTTCTCGCCGAAGCGCCGTTTGCGGAGCTGAAGCTCGGCCCCTCGGGCGGCCTCGACGACGCGCAGTGGTTCCCGCTCTCTGCAGTGGGGGACTTGAATTTTTACGACGACACGCTGAAGATCATTATTCCGGCGATCAATGAACTCGCCAAAAAAACATAGTTTACAGTTTACAGGTGACAGTTTACAGAAAAAACACTCATCGCATTTACTGTTCACTGTTCACTGTTCACTGTTCACTGTAAACTGCGCGGATATGTCTGACTTCTCGACATTTGAAAAACAGATCGGCCATACATTCGCGGACCGTCGGTTGATCGAGCAGGCGTTCACCCACCGCTCCTATCTGAATGAAAATCGCACGCCAGGGCGGGAGCACAACGAGCGGCTGGAGTTTTTGGGCGACGCCGTCTTGGAGCTCGTCGTGACTGAATTTCTGTACGCGAAATACCCCGCAAAGCCGGAGGGCGATCTTACCGCCTACCGCGCGGCGCTCGTAAATACGCAGAGCATCTCGGAGGCGGCCTCGAAGCTCGGCATGAACGCCTACCTGCTCCTCTCCCGCGGTGAAGCGCGCGACACGGGCCGCGCGCGGCAGATCATTTTGGCGAACGCGTTCGAAGCGCTCATCGGCGCTATCTACCTCGACTCCGGGTACGCGGCCGCGCGGGCGTTCATAGACGCCCAGCTTTTCCACAAGACGGACGAGGTCGTCTCGAAGCGGCTTTGGCAGGACGCCAAGAGCCGCCTGCAGGAGCTGGCGCAGGGAACGCTCGGCGTTACGCCCACCTACGAACTCTCGAGCCAGTCGGGGCCCGACCACGCGCGGCAATTCGTGATCGCCGCCTACATAGGAAGGGAAAAGGTCGCAACGGGCGAAGGAAGAAGTAAACAAGAAGCCGAACAGGACGCCGCGCAGAAAGCCCTCGCCGCCAAGGGGTGGTAGGCCGTTGACGTAATGGCTCGGTTATCGCCATCATCATCATCGTTCAATTTTCAATTTATGAACATATGTACATAAACTGAAATTTCAAGAGTCCTCGAAATGCTTACGCAGAATATGCGAGCCATCTACGTGTACAGCTTTTATGAAGGAGACAAACGGCAGGATGTCATGGAAGAGGGCAATCTCGCGCACCTCGTCTTCGCACGGATGCCGGTGGATCCATACGGAGCGTTGGTAGTATACGAAACCAAGGTTTTGTAGCATCCGGACGAAGGAAATGCGCACATGTGCCTTTTGCTTTGGGATGTCAAACACGACGACATGCCATTGGCCGTCCCATTTTTCGGGTTTCGGTATCGAGAGTGACCAGAGCTTATTTTCCTCAATTAGGCGCTGTCCTATCTCGGAGAGGGAATAGTTCTCATCGTGTACGCTCACGTACTTCTGCTCATGCAGTGCGTAAAGGCGCCGCTTTATCCACTTTCTATTTTTCTTTGTATCCTTCATCCGCAATCCTCGAAATATACGGCTGAGCGATCTCGGTGACGGAGTGGCTCCAATACCGACGATTAGTACGCCAAGCGCGATCATCTGCAACATCTTTATCGTACTTTCGCTCGGCCTTCGGATTTTCATATTCACGTAAAGTTACAGTTTATGGACATATGTACGTAAACTGTAACACGGCACAGACAGAGCCAAGAGGAAGAGACAGAGCAGAGGTCGAGCAGGACGCCGCGCAGAAAGCCCTCGCCGCCAAGGGGGTGGTACAATAAATATCGATGTATCTCAAATCCATCGAGCTTGTCGGGTTTAAATCCTTCGGAAGAAAGACGGAACTCGCCTTCGGGAGCCCGATAGTCGCCGTCGTGGGGCCCAACGGTAGCGGGAAATCCAACGTCGCCGAAGCGTTCCGCTTCGTACTCGGCGAGCAATCCATGAAATCCATGCGCTCGAAGCGCGGGGAGGATCTCATCTGGGGCGGCAGTCCCGGTTTGCCGCGGGCGAACCGGGGGGCGGTCAGGGTCGTCTTCGACAACGCGGACAGGCTCCTCGACCTCGACTTCAAGGAAGTCGTCATCGAGCGCGTGGTGTATCGCGACGGGCAGAACGAATATCTTTTGAACGGAACGGTAGTCCGCCTCAAAGACGTGATACGCCTCCTCGCCGGCGCCAACATCGGCGGCTCGGGCTACCAGATAATCTCGCAGGGCGAGGCCGACAGGATATTGAACGCGAGCCCTAAAGAGCGGCGGGAGATGGTGGAAGATGCGCTTGGCCTCAAGCTCTACCAGCACAAGAAAGCCGAGAGCGAGCGAAAGCTCGGGGAAACGGGCGTCAACATCGACAAGACGAAGTCGCTCCGCCGCGAGCTCGCGCCGCACATCAATTTCTTGCGCGTGCAGGTGGAAAAAATAGAAAAAGCGCGCGAGCTCAAAGAACAGCTCGCCGCAAAACTCAATGAGTACCTCGCGCGCGAACACGCGTGGATAAGCCAGGAGGACGCTCGGCTTTCGGAGGAGATACGCATGCACGAAACGGAACTGCGAAAACTCTCGGAGAGCGTCAGGGCGGCGCGCGGCGCGCGCGGGAGTTCGAGCGACGCCGCTCTCGCCGGTTTGCAGGGGAAGCTCGCCGAGCGCGAGGGCAAGCTTGCCGCCGCGCGCCGCGAGAGCGAGCGGCTCGCACGCGAGCTAGGCCGCGCCGAAGGCGCGCTCGAGGCCAACAACGTCACAGTAGAAGCGATCGTTCCGGTGCCGCATGTGAGGAACTTCGCGCGCGAGCTCGACGCGACCGTTTCCGAACTCGAGCGCGTGGACGATATCGCGCGCGTGCGCTCCGTCCTTCAGGATATCCGCTCTCGCATCAAGTCGTTCATCGAGGGCCTCTCCGGCGCCGCGCCCGTGACGAACGAGGAGGTCAAACAGCAGGTGAAATCGCTTGCCGACTCGCTCGCGCGCGTCCGAGAGGAGGAGACGAACCTTGCCGACGAGCTCGAATCTCTGCGGAAGGGCATCGCGGAGGCGCGCGAGAGCGGTTTTGCCGCCGAGCGGGACCTTGTGGCGCTGGAGGCGTCGGTACGGGAAGCGCAAAGCAAACTCGGGGGTGTCCGTGCGGCGCGCGAGAACATCGCCGAAGCGCGCCGCCGGTTCGAGGAAGAGGTGCGCGAGGGGATCGCTCTCGTTGGCGCGGCGGTTCATTCGTGGGAGAAGGCGGAGATACCGCCCGGCGCACTTTCGGAAGAGCGAAGCGTGCAGGAAAAGCGGCGGCGCGATATCGAGCGCCTGAAGATAAAGATAGAGGAGTCGGGCTCGGGGAGCGGGGAGGCCGTCGTGAAGGAGTTCACGCAAACAAAAGAACGCGACGAATTCCTCGCGAAGGAACTCGCCGACCTCGAAGCCTCGGCGGCCTCGCTCAAAGACATCATCGCCGAGCTCGAAAAGACCATCGACGCGCGCTTTCACGAAGGGCTGAAACTAATCAACGAGGCCCTCAAAAATTTCTTTACGAAGCTCTTCGGCGGCGGCTACGCGAAGCTTTCCGTCGAACAGCCCCGAAGGAAACCGCTTCGCGGTTCCTACGGGGCAGGCCCCGCCGATGACGACATTGAGGACGACGATATACCGGAAGAGGAGGAGCTCTATGCGGGGCTTTCGATATCCGTTTCGTTGCCTCGCAAGAAGATACACGGATTGGAGGTTCTCTCGGGCGGGGAGCGCGCGCTTACCTCTATCGCACTCATTTTTTCGATGACGCAGGTGAATCCTCCGCCCTTCCTCGTTCTCGACGAGACCGACGCCGCGCTCGATGAGGCGAACAGCAAACGCTATGCCGACATGATCCTCGGTCTCGGAGCAAAATCCCAGCTCATCGTCATCACCCACAATCGCGCCACGATGGCCGCCGCGGGCGAGCTCTACGGCGTTACCATGAGCGGCGATGGCGTCTCCAAATTGTTGTCCGTAAAACTCGAAGAGGCGGAACGAGTTGCGAAATAGGGCCGACTTTGATACTGTTTCGCGACATATGTTGAAGATACGAATGCAGAGGACGGGGCGGACGAATGCGCCATCGTTCCGCATTGTCGTCGTCGAGCACACCGAGAGTCCGAAGACGGGGAACGTCGTCGAAAAGCTCGGCACGTATAATCCGAAGACGAAGGAGCGCACCTTGAACGGCGAGCGCATACAGTACTGGCTTTCGGTGGGAGCGAAGGCGTCGGATACGATGCACAATATGCTCATATCCGCGGGCATCATCGAGGGAAAAAAAGTGAACGTCCTGCCGCAGAAGTCGCCGCCGAAAAAGGAAAGTGAACAGAAAGAACCCGAGACGAAACCCGCCTCCGCCGAAGGCTTCGACGAGGCGAAGGACGAAGTTCCGGCTCCTGGGCTAAAAGATGACGTGAAGCCCGAGGTTCCAGAAGGGGACAAAGGGGAAGAACGGGAAAAAAAGGAAGAAAAAGCGGCCTAGCTTGGTATACTACTAACTACTTACTACTTACTACTAACTACTGACTATTCCCGTATGGAACGAGATCAGCAATTCCTGGAGTACGTTGTGAAGGCATTGGTCGACAATCCGGACGACGTGAAGATTAATCGCACGGTGGATGAGATGGGCGTGCTTCTCACACTTAGTGTTCACAAAGACGACATGGGCAAGGTGATAGGCAGGAGCGGGCAGACCGCGAAGGCCATTCGTACCGTGCTTCGCGTCGTCGGCATGAAGAACGATGCGCGCGTCAATCTCAAAATAGAGGAGCCCGAGGGGAGCGAGCGCGGGCAGGAAATGGGCGGATCTGGCTCGCGGGCATCCAGCGAACCATACGTGCGCGACACGACTGTTGACGATGTGATAAAGGACCTTAAGGGGGAATAGCTTTCAGCTATCGGCTTTCAGCTTTCAGACCGAAACATTTCTGCATTTTCTGACAGCTGACAGCTGAAACCTGAAAGCTACGTCCTATGCTTCACTTCCACATCATCACACTCTTTCCCGAGTCCATTGAGCCGTATCTAAAGAGCTCGATAATCGGTCGTGCGCAGAAAGATAAAAAGATAAAGATATCTTTTTACGATCCAAAGAAGTTTACCCGTGATAAATATGGTCGCGTCGATAGGCGGCCGTACGGCGGAGGCCCCGGCATGGTATTGGAGCCTGAAGGCGTGCTTCGCGCGGCGCAGAAAGCCCTTCGACGAGCTCATGGTAAAGCGACAGAGAAGATATTTTTCGCGACGGACGGCGCGGTATTTGATGAGGCGATGGCAAAGCGGCTCGCAAAGAAAAAAGATATCCTACTGATTGCCGGACACTACGAAGGAGTCGATGCGCGCGTGCAGAAAATATTGAAAGCGAAAAAAATCTCGATGGGCCCGTACGTCTTGACGGGAGGTGAGCTACCGGCCGCGACCGTCATCGACGCCGTCGCGCGCTTCGTGCCCGGCGTGCTTGGCAAGGCCGAATCGCTCGAACGCTCCCGCGTTTCCTCTCCCGAAGTGTATACCCGGCCTGAAACGCTCGTCTGGAAGGGGAGAAAGTACCGCGTGCCGAAGGTCCTTCTCACCGGACATCACGCGAAGATAGACGAATGGAAGAAATCACGCAGAACCTCGGGAGGGTAACCTGCGGAGATTGGAGATAGACAACATATAAGATGGTTTGTCAAGCTTGAACGCGCAGGGGGCGGGTGGTACAATTCCGCGACATTTGCTTGTGAGCTGATTGAGTTGCGGTCGCGCTTTGCAGCAAATCCGCCGGGGGCGGAGCATCGGAAGATGCGTTTGCATACGAAAATTTAATAACGAGCAAACCTGCGGCGTGTTGCGCCGTACGGGTACGTTGTTGGAAAAATGGCGAAAACCAAAGCGCGGCCGCAGAAATACTTCGGACGGCACCGAGAACCCCTCGTGAAGCTCCCGTCGCTCGTCGAATCGCAGATCGCGTCGTTCCGCGAATTCATCGAGACCGGCGCGGAGCGCGTCTTCAAGGAGTTCTCTCCGATCGGCGATCACTCGGGAAAGAAGTTCGAATTGAGGCTCGCGAAGTTCACGTTCGGCGAGTTGCGCTGGGACGAGCACTACGCGAAACGCACCATGCGCACCTACGAGGCGCCGCTCTCGATGGTCGTGAAGCTCAAGAACAAAACGACGGGCACGGAAAAGGAGCAAGAGATCTTTCTCGCGGACTTCCCGTGGATGACCGCGCACGGCACCTTCATCATCAACGGCGTCGAGCGCATCATCGTGCCACAGCTCGCGCGAAGCTACGGCGTATTTTTCGAATCCGTTCCCTACAAGGGCAAGGGCTATTTCGCGGCGAAGATAATCCCCGCCCGCGGCGTGTGGATAGAGATAGAATCCGATCCCGACGGCGGCCTGTACGTGAAGATAGACCGCAAGCGCCGCTTTCCCGTCACCTCGCTTTTGCGCATTCTGGGCCTCGCGGCCGAAAAAGAGATCATGGGCAAGTTCGAGAACTCGCGCCCGGCCTCGGAAGCGATCCACGCGACCCTGGCGCACGACAACGCGCACACGCCCGAGGAGGCGTACGTGGAGATCTACCGGCGGTTGCGCGACGGCGACATCGCGACTCCGGAGAGCGCGCGCGAGCACGTGCGGTCCATTCTTTCGCCGGAGCGGTACGACTTCTCGCGCGTCGGCCGCTTCCATTTCAACCGCCGCTTCGGACTTGGCACGAAAGACGCGGATCTTTCGCGCGCGACGCTCTCGCTCGAAGACATCGCTCGCATCGTGACACACATCGCGGAGCAGAACGCAAATCCGGCGGCAGAGGCCGACGACATAGACCATTTGGGCTTTCGCCGCGTGCGTTTCGCCGGGGAGCTTCTCGAACAGCGCATGCGCGTGGGCCTTTCCCGCATGAAGCGCAACATTCAGGACCGCATGGCGATGGTTGATCCGGAGACGACGCTTCCGGTGCATTTCGTGAATCCCCGCCCGTTCCAGGCCGCGATCCGCGAGTTTTTCACGACGGATCAGCTCTCTCAGCTCATGCAACAGTACAACATCCTCGACGAGATCGAGCATTTGCGCACGCTCTCCACGCTCGGCCGCGGCGGCCTCACGAGCGAGCGCGCGGGCCTTGAAGTGCGCGACGTGCACTCGTCGCACTACGGCCGCGTCTGTCCCATCCACACGCCGGAGGGCAAGAACATCGGCCTCGTCCTGCACATGTCGCTCTACGCCCGGCCCAACGAGTTCGGAATCATCGAGACGCCGTACGCGAAAGTCGAGAAGGGGCAGGTCGGCAAGGAGATAGCCTATCTGAACGCGCTCGAAGAAGAGCGGTATGCCATCGCGCACGCGGCCACGGAGCGCGACGAGGACGGCCGCATCACCGAGAAGTTCGTCGAGGTGCGAAAGAGCGGGAAGCCGACCCTCGTGAAGCGCGACGACGTGGACTACATCGAGGTGGCGGGAAACCAGCCCTTCTCGGTGGCGACCTCGCTCATTCCCTTCGTCGAGAACGACGACGCCAACCGCGCTCTCATGGGCTCCAACATGCAGAAGCAGGCCGTGCCCCTCGTCATTCCGGAGGCTCCGCTGGTCGCGACCGGCGTCGAGGGCGCCGCCGCGCGCGACTCCGGCCGCCTCGTCCTCGCGGAAGAAGCGGGCGAGGTCGTCTACGCGGACGCGCAGGCGATTAAAGTGAAGAACGCGGACGGAAAGACGAAAGAATACCCGCTCGTCAATTTTTCGCGCACCAACGGCTTCACGACCTTCCACCAGCGTCCGGCTGTTTCCACGGGCGATCACGTGAAAAAGGGAGGAGTTCTCGCCGACACCTCCACCTCCGTGGGCGGACAGCTCGCGATCGGGCAGAACGTGCGCGTCGCGTTCCTCCCGTGGTTCGGCGCCAACTACGAGGATGCCATCGTCATCTCCGAGCGTCTCGCGAAAGACGCGCGCTTCACCTCGATCCACATGGAGGAGTTCGTCTGCGTCGTGCGCGACACCAAGCTCGGACCCGAGGTGACGACCCACGACATCCCCAACGTCTCCGAGTTCAAATTGCGCAATCTCGACGAGGACGGCGTCGTCCGCATCGGCGCGGAAGTGCGCCCCGGCGACATTCTCGTGGGCAAGGTAACGCCGAAGGGCGAGACCCAGCTCACGCCCGAGGAGCGCCTTTTGCACGCGATCTTCGGCGAGAAGGCCAAAGACGTGAAGGACACAAGCCTCCGAATGGAGGGCGGCAAGCGCGGCCGCGTCGTCGGCGTAAAGATATTTTCGCGCGAAACGGGCGACCAGCTCGAAAGCGGCGTCATCAAGCGCGTGCACGTGGAGGTGGCACAGCTTCGCACGATCTCGGTGGGGGACAAGCTCGCCGGACGCCACGGCAACAAGGGCGTCATATCGCGCGTGCTTCCCGAGGAAGACATGCCGTTCGACGAACAAGGGAAACCCGTCGACATTATATTGACCCCGCTCGGCGTTCCTTCCCGCATGAACCTCGGGCAGATCCTCGAACTCCATCTTGGGCTCGCGGCGGAAAAGCTCGACTACCAGGCCATCGTGCCTTCCTTCGCGGGCGCGACGGAGGATGAGATACGCAAGGAATTGAAAACGGCGGGCGTTTCCGAGACGGGGAAGCGCATCCTCTTCGACGGCCGCACCGGCGAGGCGTTCGCCCAGCCGGTCTCCGTCGGCACGATGTACATGCTGAAGCTCCACCACATGGTGGAAGACAAAATACACATGCGAAGCATCGGGCCGTACTCGCTCACCACCCAACAGCCCCTCGGCGGCAAAGCGCAGAACGGCGGCCAGCGCGTGGGGGAAATGGAAGTGTGGGCCTTCCTCGGCTACGGCGCCGCGTATTCCCTGCGCGAGATCCTGACCATCAAGTCGGACGACATTCTCGGCCGCTCGGCCGCATTCGACGCCATCGTATCAGGCAGGCGCATCGAGGAGAGCCACACGCCGGCCACGTTCAACGTGCTCGTGCGGCATCTGCGGGGCCTTGGGATAGACATCGAGTTCATGGAAGCAGGGATGCAGTAAAGACACAAAACACAGATATGCACAAAACACAAATAAAACACAAAGCACAGACGACCGAAAACACAAACGCCGTGTCCGTTTTAGTCTTTGATATGTTTGTGTTTTTCGTCTTTATTTGTGCTTTGGTTCCTGTGCTTTGTGCTTTCATATTGTATGCGTAAAAAAGACGTCATTCCGCAGGATTTCACGGCAGTCGCGATGCGGCTCGCTTCTCCCGATCGCATCGGTGAGTGGAGTTCCGGCGAGATCACGAAGCCCGAGACCATCAACTACCGCACCCAGCGTCCGGAAAAGAACGGGCTTTTCGACGAGCGCGTCTTCGGCCCGGAAAAGGACTACGAGTGCTACTGCGGCAAGTACCGCGGCATCCGCTTCCGCGGCATCGTCTGCGAGAAGTGCGGCGTCGAGATCACGCGCGCGATCGTCCGCCGCGAGCGCATGGGCCACATCGACCTCGCGACCCCCGTCTCGCACATCTGGTTTTTGCGCGGCATTCCCTCGCGCATCGCCCTCATGCTCGGCCTCTCCGCCGCCGAGGTCGAAAAGGTCGTCTATTTCGCCGGCTACATCGTAACGCACGTCGACGAAAGCGAGCGCGCGCGACTCCTCAAGGACCTCGAGCAGGAGTTCCAGGTCAAGACAAAGGCGGCCGCGAGCGCCGACGTGAAGACGGACCTCAAGGAAAAAGCCCAGAAGGCGAAGAAGGAGATCGAATCCATCCGTATCGGCGCCGTTCTCGACGAGGCCAGCTACCACCTTTTCGCCGTGAAATTCGGCGCGATGTTCCGGGCCGCCATTGGCGCGGAAGCCCTCTACAACATCCTGAAGCAGATCGACGTCAGGGAATTCATCAAGCGGCTCAAGGGACAGCAGGAAAAGGCCCCGGCGGCGGAACGCGAAAAACTGCGCAAGCGCCTCGCGCTCGCCGAGAGCCTCGAACGCTCGGGCGTGCGGCCCGAGTGGATGTTCCTCACGCGCCTTCCCGTAGTCCCCCCGGCGTTGCGCCCCATGGTCGCGCTCGAAGGCGGCCGACACGCGTCCTCCGACCTCAACGATCTCTACCGCCGCGTCATCAACAGAAACAACCGCCTGAAGCGTCTCCAGGCCATCCACGCGCCGGAAGTCATCCTCCGCAACGAGAAGCGCATTTTGCAGGAAGCGGTAGACGCCCTGCTCGACAACTCCATGCGCCGCGGCGCGGGCGTGCTCGGCATTCTGGGAGGCCGCCGCAGGGCGCTGAAGTCGCTCGCGGACTACCTGAAGGGGAAGCACGGCTACCTGCGCCAGAATCTCCTCGGGAAGCGCGTGGACTACTCGGGCCGCTCGGTCATCGTCGTCGGCCCCGATCTCGCGCTCGACGAGTGCGGATTACCCAAGCACATGGTCTTGGAGCTCTTCCGCCCGTTCGTGATACAGGGATTGCTCGCGCGCGAGCTCGCCTACAACATTCGCGGCGCGGGCCGCCTCATCGAGGACGAAGCGCCCGAAGTGTGGCCCATTCTCGAAGAGGCGATACAGAACAAGTACGTGCTTTTGAACCGCGCGCCGACCCTGCACCGCCAGTCCATCCAGGCGTTCCGCCCCGTGCTTATCGAGGGCAACGCCATCCAGGTACACCCGCTGGTGTGCCCGGCCTACAACGCCGACTTCGACGGCGACGCCATGGCCGTGCACGTGCCGCTCTCCGAAGCCGCCCAGCTCGAGGCCGCGAAGATAATGTCGGCCAACAAAAACGTCCTGAAGCCGGGGTCCGGCGACGTCGTCGTCGCATCGAAACTCCTCGACATCATGCTCGGTTGCTACTGGATGACGAAATCCGTGGACGGCCTCAAGGGCGAAGGCAAGGCTTTCCCCTCCACCAACGCCGCGATCACCGCGTACGATTTCGGCGGCGTGGACCTTCGCGCGAAGATACGGGTCTTGCCGGGCGAGAGCAAGAAATACGAGCACTTCGACAGCGCGGTGTTCGAGACGACCGTCGGGCGCCTCCTGTTTAACTCCGTCCTGCCGAGCGATTTCCCGTTCGTCAACGAGGAGATAACCAACAAGCGCATGCAGGCCCTCGTGCAGAATCTCGTCACGCACTACAAGCTCGACGGCATCCCCGCGATCCTCGACAAAATAAAGGCGTTCGGCTTCCGCTACGCGACCTACGCGGGCATCACGTGGTCGCTTTCCGACGTCGTCGTGCCGAACGTGAAGGAGGAGCTCGTCAGGGAGGGGCGCGAAAAGGCCGCGAAAGAGCAGGAGAACTACCTGCAGGGACTCCTCACGGAGCAGGAGCGCCGCAGGATGACGATCGAGATATGGGGAAAGGTTTCCGGGGAATTGCGCAAGCACGTTTTGGCATCGCTCGATACGAACGGGCCCGTGCACGACATGATAACTTCGGGCGCGCGCGGCAGCGCCGTCCAGCTCCACCAGATGGCCGGCATGAAGGGCCTCATCACCAACCCGCGCGGGGAGATCATCGAGTTCCCCATCACCTCGTCCCTGAAAGAAGGCCTCACGCCCATCGAGTATTTCATCTCGACGCACGGCGCGCGGAAGGGCCTCGCCGACACGGCGCTGAACACCGCGCGCGCCGGCTACCTGACACGGCGCCTCTTCGATGTCGCGCACGACGTCATCATTCTCGAAGACGATTGCGGCACGAAGGAAGGAGTCGTCATCCGCCGGCCGGGCAAGGAGAACATCGGCGGCTCGTTCGAAGACAGGATCGTCGGGCGCGTGCTTGCGGAGGATGCCGCTCCGTTCAAGCGCAACGCGCTTCTCTCTCGCGACGACGCGAAGGCGATAGAAGACGGCGGCGCGGAGGAGGTGATCGTCCGCTCGCCCATGACGTGCCGGGTCGCGAGGGGCGTATGCCAGAAGTGCTACGGCATGGACCTCACGACGGGCGAGCTTGCCGACCTCGGCGAAGCCGTCGGCGTCGTCGCCGCGCAAGCGATCGGCGAGCCGGGAACCCAGCTCACGATGCGCACCTTCCACACGGGGGGCGTCGCGACGGCGGGCGGCGACATCACCATGGGCCTGCCGCGCGTCGAGGAGATATTCGAGAGCCGCATGCCCAAGGCGCCGGCCACGATGGCCCGCGTCTCCGGCGTCATTTCCGATATCGTGAAGGACGGCCCGGAAACGGTCATCACCATCGTCCCCGAGACCGCGAGCGCGAAGACGGGGAAATCCGCGAAGCGCGAGACCGAGTACCGCGTGCATCCCTTGCGGAGCATCGTCGTCAAGGAGGGAGACTCGGTGCAGAAGGCCGACTTTCTTACCGACGGCTCGGCCGACCTCGAGGAGCTTTTCCTGCTCGCCGGGAAAGAGCGCGCGCAGGAATACATCATCAACGAGATCACTCGCATCTACGAACTGCAGGGCGTTTCGACCGCGCGCAAGCACCTCGAAATAATCGTCAAGCAGATGTTCAGCCGCGTCTCGGTAACGGGTACCGGCGATACGGGCTTCTCGGCGGGCGACATCGTCGCCGATTTCGAATTCGAGCGCGTGAACAAGGAAGCGAAGGAGAACGAGAAAGAGCCTGCGCGCGGCAAACAGCTCTTGCTCGGCATCACCGAGGTATCGCTCACGCGCGCGTCGTTCCTCTCCGCCATCTCGTTCCAGAACACCCCTAGGAAGCTCGCCGAAGCGGCCGTTGCGGGCTCGGTAGACCGCCTCGTCGGCCTCAAGGAAAACGTCATCATCGGCCGTCTCATCCCGGCCGGCACCGGTTTTCCGGGGAGCAAAAAGCAC
>MFLB01000028.1 GCA_001781445.1 Candidatus Kaiserbacteria bacterium RIFCSPHIGHO2_01_FULL_58_22
CGCGATGGATGCCGGCGAGACGCCATGCTTCGTAAGATATTCGTAGAGCGCGTTCGTATAAAAGGTCCCCTGCGAATGTCCGACGAGCAGGATTTTCTGCGTCGTTACTTGCGGATGGATTTGGATGAGGATGGTTTTGAGATCGAAGTCTGAGATCGATGAACCGAAAGTCTGCGCGATAGATTGAAGGATGTCAGCGCCTCCGGCGAGATGTGATTCGTTGTAGCCGTTGATGAACTTGATATCTTTTCTTCCAGTCTTGATTTCGTACACACCGCCAAGCAAACCGGTATCGTCCTTGGCGTTTCCCTTGCTCGTTAGAATCCCATTTACATAAATTACCGTTGCTCCCTCAGAAATGCATGAGGCAAAACTCAGAACTGGCGCAATGAGGATTCCTGCAACAACAACTAATCCTAATGCGCGTTCCATTTCACAATCGCGACTCAGGACGTCGGGTCGCAGTTATCGTCTTCCAACAACGAAAATGATGTCTGGTACTTACTAAGTTCTTCGTATTTCTTAGTCCTCATAGAAGTATTTAGCATAGACTCTCTCACCTCTTCGCGTATCTCCGACCATTTACTAATTGATGTTTGCGAAACATTTTCAAGAATACATCTCAGCGATCTTTCTTCTTGCTGGCTCGCGGCAATCCATGTACCAGAATTTGTTACTTGTGTTAGGCCTTGTTGCAAGGCTTTTGCATACTGCAATGTAGCGGCGCGGATTTTTATGTCATTCGGATACTTCTCAAAAATCGCGAACTCGACGTCGTCGCGAATGCCGTTGCCGTTTGCGTCTATTCCCTCTATTGTCGCGTCAACCTGCGCCAGATCGGGCGGAGGCGGCAAGTGCTTCCCGTCGACATCATCCATCGTCAGGCGCTCGGCATGGATGTTCTCAACCGCCACCCGTGTTTCGTCTTCGGCGACCAGAACGAAGGCCCGGTAGACGACCAGCGCGATATAGAGAACCGCGAGCGCGAGGAGCGGCCAGCGGACCCATCGCCAGATGGTCCGCGCGACTGCCGCAAAGTTCATGAATCAGATTCTATCACTCCCTTTCACAGCCACTCCCCTTTTCCCCACCTTCCGAGAAAGACGAAGGACGGTCCTTCGTCTAGCTTGCCGAGACGAAGGACCGTCCTTCGTCTTTGCTGTCTGTGGTGTCTGTGGTGTCTGTGTCGAAAGTCTCGTAGAGGACCTTTCCCCGCACGTAATCCGCGAGCAGGCCTTCGAGGTCGCTCGCCTTGTCGAGGAGTCCATCGGCCTCCTCGTACGCGAGGATGGCGCGCTCGGGCCGCTCGCCCACATAGTAGTCGTAGAAGCTCGAATAGCGGTAGTTCCGGAGCGCTTCCGTCGCCCGGGCAAGGTCTGAAATACCCTTCTCCTGCCACTTCGGATCGGTGAGAGCAACCGGATTCAGGTGCACATATGGGAAAATCCATTTGAAATATGGGTCGGTATCGAGGTGACTACTCTTGAAGCGGCCCTGGAACAGCGTGCCACTGTGGCCGTACTTGAGGTTGAAATACATGGAATACCCCGTACACACCTTTCTCATGTAGCGCGTTATCCCCTCCTCGGATTTTTGGCGCAGAATCAGGTGAAAATGATTGGGAAGGAGCGAATATCCAAGGACGTCGACCATGGAGCGGTCCACCTCCTGCGAAAAGACGAAGGACCGTCCTTCGTCTGTGCGGCCTTTGAGGACGTCGCGAACGTCGATCGCCCGGCCCGCATTCCCTAGGTAGAGCAACGCAAGAATGCGTTCGTAATCACGTTCCTCAAGGAAAATTGGGATTTTATGGGCCGCCCGATTGTACACATGATACGTTTCGCCGATAGCGAGGGGCGTCTGCCTTAACATGGAAGAATTTTAGACGAAGGACGGTCCTTCGTCTAGCTCCGAAGGACCGTCCTTCGTCTAGCCCCTCGCATATACGGCAAAACCCCCTCACGGAGGGTGAGGGGGTTTGCTTGTTGGGCCGAATCCCAACCGGAGTTCTCCGGAGAGAACTGTGCTGAATGAGGACTACGGAGTACACGTCGTCGCCGTGCCGAACTGGCAGGAGCGCGTGTCGTTGTCCAAGTCCTTCAAGAGGTAGCCGTTCGTCCAGTCGGTCGTCGCGGTCGTGTGGCTCGTGTTCGAGCGGTCGGACCAGACGATGTTGTCTCCCGAGTGGAGGTTGGCTGCCGAGTTGTTCGTGACAACATCGGTGTCCTCGGCGAAGTAGATGGTGAGCTGATCGCCCGCATCACCCCAGCCGGTAACCGTGTCCGCACGGAGCTCGTAGGTCTTCGAGCCGCCCGCGCCGACCTGTTCGGCCTCGCCGTCGGTGCAGCTCGCATCGGGACAGATGGAGAGCGTGCCCGTGTCGGCGTCCGCCGTGTTGTCGTTGATGGCAACCGCGGTGCCGGTAACGTCGTAGAGCGTGAAGCCCGAGACTACGACGCCAGAAGTCGTCACCGTGAACGAGAGCTCGCGCCAGTCTATGGAACCGGCAGAGTCAGCCGCAACGCTGAAGCGGTAGAGCCCGATGTTCGTGGTAACGGTGTTCGTGGTGTAGCCCGTCGTGAGACGCGCGATCGTCGGGATGGACTTCTTGACGTACTTCGAGCCATACCCGGAGTTCGCGGCGGAGTTGACGTCGGCGCTTGCCGCCTCCGTGTCCGAAGAGCCCGCCGAGTCGAGGGCCTTGAAGCCTTCGTCGGCGTCGATGAGAACCGATATCGCGGCGCCCGAGTGCGCGCCCGAGCTGACGGTCGGAACGTCTACGTAGACGTCGAGGTCAGCCGAGTCGTTGAGCGGGACGTACAGCGAGAGACCGGTGAAGGTCGCCGTCGCGTGCGCCTCGTTGCCCGTCGAGAGAGCCTGCGAGACGGTCTGCTCGGCGCCCGCCGAGTTCTTGTACTTCAGGGTTACGCTCGCCACCGACGTAGCGGCGTCGTTCGGAACCTTGATCTTGAGCTCCTGCACCGTGAAGGTCGAGTTCGCGCCGTGGAAGTCGAACTTGCCGACGTGCACGTTGGACGTGCCCGCAATGACGTTCGAATTGACCGGCGTGCCCGCGTCGCGGGTGACAGTGAGCGTGCCCGAGCCGATGGTGATGGTCTGGAGCGCCTGGTCGGAACCGATCGTTACCGACTGACCCGTAACGGCGCCCGTACCGCCCGTCGTGCTGTCGAGCGTAGCGATCCACGGACCGCTGTTCGCGCCCGACTTGATGTTGCCGTAGACGTCTATGACCTTCGTCTGCGAAGAGCCCATCGCTACGTTGACGGAGAAGGTGTTGTCGGCGGTGTCGCCGCTCGAAGGCGAGGACTTCGCCGTGCCGATCTGCGCGCCCGTCGCGTTGTCGACGAGGCGGAGGTCGGTGATCGAAGCCGCTTCGGCCGCCGAGAGGTTGATGACTATCGTGTTGACGTTGACGCCTTCCGTCGAGCCAGTCGAGAGCGTGAAGCTCCCCAGCTTGGCGTTGTTGGCGCCCGCGACGATGGTCTGGTTGCCGTAACCGGAGGCCTTCGTGCCAGTGATGGTCGAAGACGTAACGGTGCGGCTGTTGCCCTCGACCTCGCTTATCGCGGAGGTGAGGCGGTCGCCGGAAGCGATGCCTTCCGTGTCGGCCGTGGCGATGGATACGCCTACGTCGACGACGTCGGCGCTGGCGTAGTTCACGCCGGCGCTCGTTTTGGCGTCGCCGTAGACTTCCACGACGTGCGTCTTGCCGGGCTCGAGAATCATCGAGGAGCCGAGCGAGAAGGTCGTGCCAGTGTCGGCCGAAACATCCGCCGTGGAGCCGACCTGGACGCCGTCGAGCATGATGCGGACGTTGTCCATGGTGTCGGTCGCGAGTACGGAGTCGTCGACATCGACGGTGATCTGCTCGATCTTGAGCCTATCGCCCGCCGCGCGGAACTCGAAGCGGCTCCACAGAACGCCCGTGGAAGCCACCGCGACGTTTTCCGTCGGCGAGGTGTTGGCCTTCGTCACCGAGAGGCTTACGCCTTCGACGGTGTTGGCCGTCACGGCGGTCGGCGCATCCGGCTTAAGCGGCTGATTCAGCTCGCTGTCAACCAAGAGGATGTCCGTGCCGCGGCGAACCTGGAAGTCGAAGGTCTCGCCCGAGGTGCCGAGGATGTCGCCGACAAGGCGGACCTCGTTGGCGCCTGTTTCAAGGCGAAGCGGGTTGCCCGAGAGATCGAAGACGATCTTGTCGTTTACGAGCGAGCCTGTCGCGACCTGGTTGCCCTTGATGAGAAGCTTGATGTTCGTGAAGTCGCCGTCCTTGGTGGAACCGCGGTTCTCGAACTGGATCGAGTGGAGCCAGGAGGCGCGGTTGTTGACCGTGAGCGTCGCCTGGAAGAGCGTTACGTCGTTCGAAGGAGCGAACGTGCCGTTCGAGGGCGTCACCGTGCCCCACGTCGCCGTCGCGATGGTCGCGTTGGAGATGAGGTGGAGGTTGCCCGAGATCGGGAGTACGACGCTCGTATCGAGCGGAGCCGAGGCGGTAACGCCCGTGAGCTGGACGCCCACCTGGTTGCCGTTCGTGGTGCCGATGTCTACGCGCACGGAGATAGAGATCGAGCCGCCCGCCGGAACCGTGAAGAGGCCTCCCGAGTCGTTGAAGCTGAAGTTGGAACTCGAGATGCCCGCCGGATCCGTGAGGCGCCTTGCGCCGTCGTAGAGGTAGACGTTGACGAAGTCGGAGTCGGTCGAGACGCCGATGCGCTTGAACGCGAGATTCGTCACGTTGACCGCCGCGCCAGTGCCGTTCGTGAAGGTGAACTTCGCGAGGTTCGCGATACCCTGGCTCTTGACGATGGTGCTAGCCGCCGGGTTGTCGACAGCGAGCTGGACGCGCAGACCTCCGCCTATCGGAACCGGAGCGGGGCCTGGGCCCGGGGGGGTTACCGGACCGGGCACGCAGAGACTGTTGGCCTTCGCGCGCGAGATCGGGCCCCAGTAGCCGGCCGTCGGCGTGATGCCGTACTTTTGCTGGAACTTCGAGACCGCGGCGCGAGTGAGTCCACCGAAGTAGCTTGTCTCGTTACCGGGAGAACCTGCGCCAGTCGTCGCCAGCTGTGTGCCATCGACGCTGTTCAGGAATTTTTGAATCCACATCACTTCACCTCCGCTGTTGCCCAACGAGTGGTTGCGGGTGAAGGTGTAGCAGGCAAGTCCCCCTGTCTGCTGGGAACCCGTGCCACCCTGAAGAGCGGCGATTTGTGCGAGCAGTTGATTGATCATCGCCTGAAGGTCCGCGATCGTCTGCGCCTTCGCCGGCGTGGCGAAGGAGAACGAGAGCGCGAGCACCAAGCCGATGCCGATCGCGACTGCCGCAACGTGTTTCGTTGCTAATGCTTTACTCATAAGTTTATATTGATCTTTCTCCAGCCCTTTCTTTTGGAAAGAGCGGGATGCACACTCACCCTTTCGACGAGGAGTCGTGTGCGTTTGTGTGTCTTCCTAATGACTAATAACTGAAGACAACTTAATAATCGGGCTTTCGTCCACACTGAAGTGTGTCGGACGTTCACCCTCATATCGTTTTCGCTCGCTCGGAAATGAAAATTCGACTTTCATTTCGCTCGGCTCGCTCAACGATAATTTTGCTAGTCCAGCTACAGTTTTTTGAACTGGGACTGGGTTAGCAGCAAGAATGTTGGTCTGTCGTGCGTCCGTTCATCCGTTTCCGAACAGGTACGGTATTTCTGGAAATCGTATTGACACATTGCACGGGCATCGCGGATGCCCCGTTTGACTCCTTATGCGAATGCCAGAGAACCAAGCGTGGAGCGCGTCTGCACTCTCGCCTTTGCATGCGTCCTCGACTCATGAGGCGCATCGCGATAATTATATATCAGCGGGCGAGAAGCGCGACCCAACCCTCCTATCCTTTTTGTGGATAACTTGTGGCTAAAAAAGAGCCCGAAAACGGGGGCTTTTCTTCACTCACAAGCGCATGCCACAATATACTCCCGGGCAAGGGGAGTCAAATGGCGAAGACGCGTTTCCACCGGAAATCTTTCCGTCTTGCGGGCCCCATGGGAAGAAAACCTGAATATCCCATGAACGCTCCGCACTGGAGAACGAAAAACGGCTTTATGCAAGCGAA
>MFLB01000029.1 GCA_001781445.1 Candidatus Kaiserbacteria bacterium RIFCSPHIGHO2_01_FULL_58_22
TTTACGGTCGACGAGATGGTCACAAAGAATGCCGCGCAAGCGGCGTACCAGAGCGAGAATACCGGCGTTTCCGAATCGCAAGCATTAATGCTCGGCAGACTCGCGCTTTCTCAAGAAAAGTTCCACTCATTGAAACAGTATGCCGACAGGGTGGGAATCGAATTTCTTTCGACCCCGTTCAGCGTCCTTGACGCCGATTTCCTGCATTCGCTTGACCTCGCGGCATACAAGGTCTCCTCGGGTGACCTGACGAATCTCCCCTTTTTGCGGCACCTCGCCGCATTCGGCAAACCCATACTCCTCTCGACGGGAATGGCCACGCTCGAAGAGATCCGCGAGTCGTTCGATACTATTACGAGAGAAGGTGCGGAAGTGGTCCTGCTCCAGTGCACCTCCGAGTACCCGACCCCGCTCTTTCATGTGAATCTACGCGTCATTGAAACTCTTCGAAAAGAGTTCGGCGTGCCCGTAGGCTTCTCCGATCACACCGAGGGCATCGACGCGAGCGTGTATGCCGCTTCTCTCGGCGCCACCGTAATCGAGAAGCACTTTACGCTCGACCGCACGCTTCCCGGCCCCGATCATGCTACTTCGCTCGAACCTAATGAACTTATCGAAATGATCAAGAAGATTCGCGGCGCGGCCCTCGGGTCCGTTTCGATACCCGAAGAGACGCTCGGTTCCGCGGAAAAAGCTCCAACCGCCGAAGAACTTCGTACTGCAAAACTCGTCCGCAAAGGCATCGCGGCGCGAAGCGACATCGCAAAGGGAGATGTGCTTTCAGATAAGAACATTTTCATCGCGAGACCGGAGGGCTTGATTCCACCCAAGAAATGGGACAATGTGCTGGGAAAACGCGCGAAGGAAGTCATCCCTCGCGGTACTTCCCTCGCGTGGGGGATGATCATATGAGCCTGAAAAAAAAGAATGTTCTCGTGGTTACCGGCACACGGGCCGAGTACGGTCTCTTGCGCTCGACCATGGACGCGATCCGCGCTCACAAGAGCTTGCGGCTCAAGCTCCTTGTGACCGGCATGCATACGCTTCGGACGTACGGGCACACCGCGAACGAGATAAAAAAAGACGGCTACCAGATCGACTCCCTTGTTCCCGTGAAAGAGAAGAGCGATATGCTTCAGGCTCTCATGCAAGAGATCGCTGGCATCCGAAACTACTGCCTGCGCTCAAGACCCGATTGCGTCCTTGTACTTGGCGACAGGGATGAACCGTTCGCAGCAGCGATCGTCGCGGGACATTTGAACATCCCGCTCGCGCACATCCACGGCGGCGACGTAAGCGGACCGACCGTCGATGAGAGCATCCGCCATGCGATCACGAAATTCGCCCACCTGCATTTTCCCGCGACCACAAAGAGCGCGGCTCGCATCCGATCGCTTGCCGAAGAATCGAGGCGAATTTTCCCGCTTGGAAGCGTCGCGGCGGACATGGTCCTGAACGAAAAACGGTTTTCACGGGCGGCCGTTGCCAAAGTCCTGCATCTCGACGCGGAGCGCCCGTGGCTCATCCTGCTCCAGCACCCGAGTGCATTCGAGAGCGTCCCTCTTAAAAAGCAGATCAGTTCCACGACGAGTGCGCTGAAAGCTTTCCAGTATCACGAAAAGATAGTCATCTATCCAAACACTGATACAGGGAATGAAGTATTTATTCACGAGATGCATAGATTGAGAAAGTTTGGCTACCGTGTATTTAAATCCCTACCCCGCCTTCTTTTTATGAGCGCGGTCGCGGAAAGCGACACGCTCATCGGCAATTCCTCCGCAGGCATCATTGAAACAAGCTACCTCGGCACGCCGACGGTAAACGTCGGGGATCGCCAGCGCGGGCGCGAACGCGGCCCAAGCGTTATAGACGTTCCATACGATCCGGAACAAATAGCGGCAGCTATCAAGCGTGTGATCATTTTGAAGAAAAGTCGGAAAGGAAAACCATTCCCTTCACCTTACGGGAAGGCTGGCGTCGGGAAGAGGATAGCGAGTACTCTTGCCCGTGAACTTCAAAACCACGCTCTTTTGAACAAGCACTTCATCCGCTCCTAGCTTTACTGATAGTGATTATCGTGATATAATTAAACTATGGCTGACAGATTTTCCAAGTGGAAACTGCCCGTTGTTAGGCACGGAAAATTCACGAAATGGCATTGGGTCGTGTTCAGGCCGGAGAAATTCAAGCTCGGTCCGCGTACAGACATCGGCGCTTTCACCGCCATTTTTGCGCACCATGGCGTCGAGATAGGAGAAGAAGCGCAGGTCGGTTCGCATTGCTCCATATACAGCGTGAGCACTATCGACGATACCAAAGGGAGGGTCCGGATCGGGAAACGCGCGCGCATCGGTAGCCACTCGACCATCATGCCGGGCGTTACCATAGGCGACGACGCTATCGTCGGCGCGCATAGTTTCGTAAAGAGCGATGTCCCCGCAAAAGCAACGGCATACGGCGTTCCCGCAAAGCTCGTCGGAAAGAGGCGCGCATGAAGCACTACCCAACGGCACGACCGCACATCACGAAGTGGGACGAGCGGCATGTGCTCGAAGCGCTACGCTCAGGCATTCTAAGCATCGGCCCGTATATAGAAAAATTCGAGAAGAAATTCGCGCGAGTAGTCGGTACGAAGTATGCATGCGCTGTCTCGAGCGGCACTGCGGGGCTTCATCTCGCGCTCATCGCCGCCGGCATCGGCAAAGGCGACGAAGTGATAACGACCCCGTTCTCGTTCGTCGCGTCCGCCAACGCCATCCTCTACGTCGGAGCGAAGCCAGTTTTTGTCGACATCGATCCAGTTACCTATAACATAGACCCGGCAAAGATAGAGGCGCGTATTACAAAAAGGACGAAGGCCATCATGCCCGTACACATCTTCGGCCAGCCCGCGCAGATGGACGCCATTATGAACATCGCGAAAAAACACAAGCTCGTCGTTATCGAGGACGCGTGCGAATCGCTCCTCTCCACCTTTAATGGCAAAAGAGCCGGTACGTTCGGGCAATCGGCCGTATTCGCCTTTTACGCCAACAAGCAGATGACGACCGGCGAGGGCGGCATGCTCGTGACCGACGATAAGCGTATTGACGCGCTCTGCCGCTCGCTACGCAATCAGGGGCGCGCGCCCAACATGCAGTGGCTCGACCACGACCGCCTCGGCTACAACTACCGCATGGATGAGATGAGCGCCGCGCTCGGACTCTCACAGCTCAAGAATATCAAATTCCTCATCAGGAAACGTCGCGAGCTCGCGGGGTGGTACACGAAAGCGCTTGCCCCGCTTTCGCATCTCGTCACCGTGCCTAAAACAGCACGCAAGGCGACGAATACATGGTTCGTCTACGTTATAGCGCTCAAAAACGCAAAGCTCGGCCGAGACGCCCTCATCGAGAAGCTGAAAAAACGCGGCGTCCATACAAGACCTTACCTTCCCTCGATACACCTTTTTAAATTCTATCGATCGCTGGGGTACAAAAAAGACGCGTGTCCGGTGTCGGTAGCCACAAGCAAGCGTACGCTTGCACTTCCCTTTTATATCGGTCTCACGAAGCGAGATGTTGCGTGCATCGCAAAAATACTGAAAGATACTATGACCAACGCCATATGAAGCAGGCTATCTCGGGCAAGGCCGTTATCGTCACGGGCGGAACCGGCTCTATCGGCTCCGAGATCGTTCGCCAGCTACTGAAGACGAAATCTCGCCAGATCAGGATATTCAGTCGCGACGAGCACATGCAACACGAGCTTAAAAGCGAGCTTTCATCAGACAAGCGTCTGCGCTTTCTCATCGGCGATATCCGCGATAAAGAGCGCTTGGACTTCGCATTCCGCGGTATCGACATTGTCTTCCACGCCGCGGCTCTGAAACATGTGCCGGCGTGCGAGTACAATCCGTTCGAGGCCGTGAAAACCAACATCATCGGCACGCAAAACGTAATCGAGACGGCGCTCCGCCACGACGCCGAAAAAGTCCTCGCGATATCGACCGACAAGGCCGCCGACCCCGCGTCCGTACTCGGCGCCTCAAAGCTCATGATGGAGCGCCTCGTAACCGCCGCGAACGCGACCATCGGCAAGAACAGAACGCGCTTCGCGTCTGTCCGGTTCGGAAACGTCCTCGCCTCGCGAGGCTCCGTCCTCGATCTCTGGCGCAATCAGCTCGCCGCAGGCAAACCCATTACGGTGACGGACAAGCGCGCGACGCGCTTTTTCATGGGAATACCGGACGCAGTACGGCTCGTTTTCTCCGCGCTCGACACAATGCAGGGCGGAGAGATATTCGTCCTCAAAATGAAGCCGGCCCGCCGTGTCATCGATTTCGCGCATGACTTCATCGAAAAAGAGGCGCGTGGGAGAAAAGTCGCGATCAAGCTCATCGGCCTGCGTCCCGGGGAGAAACTGCACGAGACCCTGATGACCGAGGACGAGTCGGAGCACGCGATCGAACTCAAGAATATGTTCGTCATCCTGCCACAATCTACCGGCGTGGATATGCCGAAGCTCTCGCGGTACCGGGGCGCGAAGAAGGCGCCACTCGGCGCGTACCGCTCAAACTGATCGAAGCGATATGCGAGCGCTACCGTGGAATGCCTTTTTCAAGGAGAAGATCATAAAGATATTCACGGAAAAACGGATCATTGTTGACATCGGGGGAGGATTGCGGGTGGATGCCGAGCGAAACAACCGCGGGAATCAAAATCCGTGGCTCGGCGACTACATTAAGAAGGTAGATTACAAGATCCTCGACAAAGTCCCGGATTATAAGCCCGACATCGTGGGCGACGTTCATGCCCTGCCGCTCGCCGATAATAGCGTCGACGCGATACTCTGCATTGCTCTCCTAGAACACGTCGAGGAGCCGCAGAAAGCCATGAAGGAGATACATCGCGTATTAAAGCCGGGTGGATACGCTTTCATCTATGTCCCCTTTCTGTACTACTACCATCCCATGCCGGGATACTACGGCGACTTTTATCGGTTTACCTACGACGGACTGCAGTACCTCACGCGTGATTTCAAACACGTCGAGATACAGAACGTCCGCGGCGCGCTCGAGACCGTGATGAATCTACTCCCCTTTTTCTCAAAACGGAGCTCCGTTTTCAACATACTGGACCGCCTCTTTAAGAAAGAATCGAGCAAGCAAACGAGCGGCTACAACGTGTTCTGCGTGAAGTGATGCGCTGTACCGAGATCTCGCTCAATTCAGCCGTTGGAAGCCCGTGTGTGCGACGGGTCCCTTCAGTAATTTTCCCACGCCGCCCTCTCTGCGCGCCTTCGCGATGATGCCGAAAACCTCGTCAACGGCTTTCGCGTATTTCCTCACGTGCGCGTCCGTGTGCGCGAGAGACGCATAAAATATGTTGGAGGCGAGGAAACCGCGCTTCAGCATCTCCTGCACGAACAGCGTTTTCGCCTGTTGCGCATCGGCGCCTTCCAGCGTAAAGGTCAGTATCGCGAGTATTTCCGACGCCGATATCGCGAGGCCATGCTTCTTCGCCGCTTCAAGCCATACCGCGCGCGCGCGGCCCGCGATGCGCTTGAAGCGCCGCGGCAAGTCCACCTTTTTCATTTTCTTTAGCGTTGCGAGCGCCGCTACCGGGCCGATAGCCTCCGTCCAGTAACTTGATGAAATGAACGAGTCCTGCGCCGCCTGCATCACCTCGCGCTTTCCGATGATCGCGCCCATCGGATAGCCGTTCGAGGTCGCCTTGCCGAATATCGCCATGTCGGGGTTCACGCCGTACAAGCGGTGCGCGCCGCCGTACGCGAGCTTCCAGCCGACCGTTATCTCATCGAACACAAGAACGGCTCCGATTCTATCAGCTACCGCTCGCACCTTCTTGAGAAAATCATTCTTTGGTTCGACCGTGTGCACCGGCTCCATAATGATAGCGGCAAGCTTTCCTCCTGTTTCTTCAACGATCTTCTCCAGTTCTTCTATCTTGTTGTAGTGGAACGGCAGTATAGAGCCGCGCAATCCTCGCGGCACGCCCTTGGGTTCGAGGCCGGCGAGCAAATGGTCGTTGAGGCCCTTTGGGTCTTTCAAATTCGTCGCCAGATACCAATCCGCCCAGCCGTGATAACCGCAGAAAGCGATAATGTCCCGTCCGGTATGTGCGCGCGCGATGCGCGCGGCTATTGCCATGGACTCTCCTCCTGTGCGCGCATAGCGAACCATTTCGGCCCATGGGTGAATTTTTATGAGCGCTTCAGCAAGCTCCACTTCTTCCGGAACATTGAGCGTGCAATTGGAGCCGCGCCGTATCGCGCGAACAACGGCGCGATCCACGTCCGCATCGGCATATCCGAGCGCACACGCGCCGACGGCCATAATAGAGAAATCGAGATACTTGCGTCCGTCGAGATCCCAGACGCATGCTCCTTTTGCTTTTGAGTAATACGCGGGCCAGAGCTCTGGCAGGAACATCTCGGCGCGCTTCGAGAGAAGTTGGTTGCCGCCGGGAATGAGCGTTTTCGCTTTTTGCCACAAACGCTGACCCTTGCCCGAGAACGGATCGTTCGTTCCGCCCGATGCTCGCTTCTTCATACAAGGAGAGTACTCAACTTCCGATGGGCCTGCAAATGCGCCGCCATTTCGCAAGAAGCCATTCGGTAGCGCGCGCAAGATCGGGAGCGACGTGCGACGGCTGGAAATCCTCGCGCCAGACCGCCCATTCGTTCGCGCCGTGCCCGGTCAAGACGAGGACGGTTTGGCACCCGACGGCAATGCCGGCGGCGATATCGCTTGCTTTGTCGCCGATCACGACCGAGCGCGAGAGATCAAGGCTCATTTCATCAGCGGCTCGCCGCAAAAGGCCCGGCATCGGTTTTCGGCAATCGCAGACCTTCGCGTATTCTCCTTTGCCGTCCGGATGGTGCGGACAGTAGTACCAGCCGTCGACATATGCGCCTTCTTTCTGGAGAGCTTTCGAAAGCGCGGCATTAAAGCGTTTGGTATCGGTTTCCGTATGGTATCCGCGTGCAATGCCGGATTGGTTCGAGACAACAACAACGGGAATGGAGCGCTCATTGAAAACACGGATGGCAGCGGGAGCGCCGGTAATAAGGCGCAGATCTTTCGGATCGCTCGCGTAGCCGATCTCCTCATTAAGAACGCCGTCGCGGTCGAGAAAAATTGCATCCATCATACGCTAGTCTTTAGCCGCGGGAAGGTTCCGCCTCGTATAGCGTAACGACTTCCGCTTCCGGGAACATCTTCCGGGCGGCGGCGGCTATCTCCTTCTCTGAACCGAACGAAGAAACCAAAATACACGCCGGATTCACGTCAGACGGAGCGTGGATCTTCTTCCCGAAAAGCGTCTTTCCCTGCCTCTCCGGCGACGAGTCGATGAGGCCGGCGATATCGAGCGGATACAAGCCCATCAGCATTTTCGAATGGAATCCGCTTCCCCACAGGTATGCCTCCTTCCCCTTGAGCGATCGCAATACGCGCACGATGCGCTCCCGTTCCGTCAACGGTTGACGGATCTCATGAGCGGGCGCGAACAACGCCAGAATGGAGCCGAGTTCCGCGTCGGTGATGCGTCCGGCACGGAGCTCGAGCGCATATAGGGAGAATCCGTAGCGCGCCATGAGACGCGTGAGCGTCGCGGGCGAAAAATAGCTCAAATGCTCCGCCGTAAAATACCCAATGGCGTCGCGGGGGATATCTTCGACATTCGGCACTTCGATGAAAAGCGCACCGTTTTTATGAAGCAATCCTCTGGCGATCTTCAGAACCGCAAGATCAGAGAGATGCTCAAGCAGATGATTGAGCGTGATCAGGTCGTACCGCTCGCCGGAACCTGCCAGATCGGCGAGGGTCGCCCGCCGGATGGAAAAGCCCCGCCTCTTTCCCATCTCCTCCGAGCGGGCGTTGATGTCTATTCCCGCGACCGTAAAACCTTTCTCCCGCATGAACGCGGGAAATTGTCCGAGGAACGTGCCGACGTCGAGGAGCGACGGTTTTGGCGGGAGCTTCATGTGCTCCGCGACGAACCGATGCACGCTTTCGTATCTCTTCAAGACCGGTAGAGGAGTCTCGAGATGCGACGTGTCGAAGTAGGTGTCGTGCGAACCGTAGTACGCATCGAGCGCGCGATCGTTCAGCCGCGGATCCTGGTAGACAAACCCGCAGTCTTTGCACTGGACGATGTGAACCGTATACGACTCATCGCCGTGAAAGCCGGCATACGTCGTATCCCCCACGGTCTTTGAGCGTTTGCCAGAGCAGAGAGGGCACGAACCGGCATTCGCCGTTGCTATCTTGTTTTTCATGCGCTGGTTCGAGCGGCCGTCCCTTCACCGCGATGGTTCTCCGTTTGCAGATACCATTCATATGTCTTTCTGATGCCGTCTTCGAGGGGAATCTTTGCCGTCCACCCGAGCGCGTTGATCTTTGAGACGTCGAGTAATTTTCTCGGAGCGCCGTCGGGTCTCGCGGTATCGAATACAATATCTCCTTTGTAGCCCACGACCTTTTTCACGAGTTCGGCAAGCTCCCCGATGCGGATGTCCTTCCCGACGCCGATATTGATTATTTCACCGCTTTCGTAGTTGCTCATTAGATAGACGCACGCCTCGGCGCAATCATCCACGTGACAAAATTCCCTGAATGGCTCTCCGGTGCCCCATACCGCGACAGACGGCGCTCCGCGTATTTTCCCCTCGTGAAATTTCCTGATGAGGACCGGAAGCACGTGCCCATTTTCGAGATCAAAGCTGTCTCCTGGGCCGTAGAGGTTGGTCGGCAGAGCGGAAATATAGCGCGCGCCGTATTGACGATTGAAGGCCTGGCAGAGCTTGACACCGGCTATTTTTGCGACCGCATACGACTCATTTGTCGGCTCGAGCGAGCCAGTTAACAAGTATTCTTCCTTCATCGGTTGCGGTGCGAGCCTTGGATAGATACAGGTACTGCCGATGAACAGCAGTTTTTTCACGTTGTATTTGTGCGCCGCGCGTATTACGTTCGCTTCGATCATCAGATTGTCGTAAATAAAATCCGCCTCATAGGTGTTGTTGGCGACGATGCCTCCCACCCTCGCCGCGGCAAGATATACGTATTCCGGCTTTTCGGATGTGAAGAATCTCGACACGCGCGTTTGGTCGCGCAGGTCGAGCTCGCCCGATGAGGCCGCAATGAGATCCGTGAAGCTATGCCTCTTAAGTGCCCGCACTATCGCCGAACCGACGAGTCCCCTGTGCCCCGCGACATAGATGCGCGCGTTTTTCGGGACGGCGTGTACGGGAGCGTTCATGTCGTATGACGAATTCACCCTCTTGCGCCGGATTGGGTGTCAAGGAATTCGCACCAGCCGTGATAGATGAGCTCGTGCATCTCTTGGATGCGCGCAGTTTCCTCCGAGGGAACGGCGACAACGACATCCGCTTTTTCGGAAAGCGATACGCCTTTGGCTCCTGTTAGAAGAACGCTGCGAAGTCCTTTCCTTCGAGCCGCTTCGAGCGCTGCAAGCATATTCTTCGACGTCCCGCTCGTTGAAATTGCGAGAAGCACGTCGCCCTCGTTGCCAAGCGCCTCTATCTGTCGCGCGAACACGTCTTCAAAAGAATAGTCGTTCGCTATCGCGGTCAGCGTACTTACGGGCGAGACGAGCGAGATGCCGGGAAGCGGCTTACGGTCATCCTTGTACCGACAGAGAAGCTCGCCTATAAAATGCTCCGCGTCGGCCGCGCTTCCGCCGTTGCCGCATGCGAAAACTTTTTTGCCTCCTTTCAGCGTTTCGGCAAGAAGCTCCGCGCCGCGCGCCACCGTTTTAAGTATCGCCTCGCTTTTTCGAAGCGCATCGCCGTGCCTTTCAAACGCATGCTTGAGTACGTCTTCAGCCTGCATGCCTCCTATCATACGCCATTTTCTTACGCGTCGGATATCTCATATTTCTCGGATGGGTTATTGAGGATGATGCGGCTCCCTTCGGTTTCAAAGCGGAACGGTACGCATAAAAACTTCTTCAGGGCGGCGCGGACGGCATTTTTCTTTTCCTTCGGGACGTAGAACAGCATGAACCCTCCCCCTCCCGCGCCGAGGAGTTTTCCACCGAGCGCGCCTGCGGCGCGTCCGCGCTCATAGATCGCATCGAGGTCATCATTCGTTATCACGGGAGAGAGGCCTCTCTTCAGCATCCAAGCCTCATGGAGCAGAGCCCCGAGATCATCGAGGTCCTCCGTTTCCACAATGCGCTGTCCCTCGTCCACCATCGCGCGCATCCGCGCGAGCTCTGCGGCCTTTTGTGGAATGTTTCTCACTTGTTCGGCGGCGACTTCCGAGGCGCGTCGGGAGAATCCCGTGAAAAAAAGCAGAAGGCGGTCTTCGAGATCGCGAAGACGCCCATGCGAAACGGCTACTGGAGATACCGCGATCCCCTTCTTGCCCGAAAATTCTATTCTATTCACGCCGCCGAACGCGGCTGCTACCTGGTCCTGCGAACCGACGTTCTCCTTGATGCGTTCCTGTTCTACGTGTATGGCTTGCTCCGCAAGCTCTTGTTTCGCGACTTCTTTTCCGCGTAGCGCATGGAGCGCATGCAGAAGACCTACGGTGAACGACGAGCTGGAACCGAGACCCGACATCGCGGGCAGATCCGCCGTGTGCAATATCTCCAGTCCTTCTTTGAGATCGAGGAACTTCAGACATTCGCGCACCGCGGGATGCTCGATCTCGTCATGCGTCCTGGTATCCTCGGTCCTCGAATAGCGGATCCGGTAGCGGGAGTCGAAGAACGGCGGGAAGTGCCGCACGGTCAAATAGCAGTACTTGTCTATCGAAGCGCTCAAGACGGCGCCTCCGTTTTCTTTGTACCAGGCGGGATAGTCGGTTCCTCCACCGAAAAAGGAGACGCGGAATGGAGTGCGCGTGATTATCATAGCTGGCTATCAGACGTTCCGTTCGAAATGCTCCCGCCAATAGTCGAGCGTATCTTGCAGTGTCTGCGAAAAAGGTATCGTCGGCTTCCAGCCGGTCGCTTTTTCAAATTTCTTCGTTGAAGGAATTTGAAGCGTTACGTCGGATGGACGCAAACGGGCTGGATCCACTTTCACCTTTATGTTCTTCACCGTTGATAGAGCAAGGAGTTTTTTGGTCATGTCCCCGATCGTCATCGTCTCCGCTCCCCCGATATTGTAGACCTCGCCTGGAGGACATTTGTGTACGAGAAGCCAATATGCCTCGACGGCGTTCCGAACGTCCATAAAGGTGCGGATGCTCGCAAGATTTCCTACCTGTAGTATCGGTCTTTGTTTTCCGGCCTCTATGGCCGCCACCTGTTTGGCGAAATTGGAAAGGACGAAGACCTCACCGCGCCGCGGACCGGTGTGCGTGAACATGCGCGTGCGGATGTTCCGTATCTTCCAGGAAAGCCAGTATTGCTGGCCCAGCATGTCTTCCGCAACCTTGGAGACCGCGTAGGGAGACGCAGGCCGGAACGGATTGTCCTCGGTGATAGGAACTTCATCCTTACGCACCTGGCCGTACACCTCGGATGAGGAGCAGATGTGGATCACCGGATCGTAGCCGCTCTGCGCCTTCATGGCACGCACCGCTTCGAGGAGTGTCGCCGTACCCATTACGTTGGCCTCAAGCGTCGCGAGCGGAGCCGCGAAGCTGAAATCCACGTAGGATTGGGCGGCGAGGTGGAAGATGAATTCGGGCCGGTGCTTTTCAAGCGCGGCGCGGATGGAAGGAAGGTCCGTCATGTCCCCGTACTCGAGGATGACTTTATCCAGGATGTGCCGGATATTGTCCTTGGGCGACCGCCAGCGTACGAGACCTACGATCGTATACTCCGGCGCATTCGCGAGGATATAGTCGGCCAGATGGCTCCCGACGAATCCGGTGAGGCCTGTGATAAAAACGCCATGTTTTTTAACCATTCTGCGCATTGCCCCATACTATACATACGATAGATAGTTCTGTCTAAAATATGGACCTCTGTGCTACGCGGAGAAAATACCCCGCGAGACCTATAAAACGTACCGAGCCCTGCAATACGAAGAATGGTATGGCATATAGCTTGCCCGCGCGTATCGCCTTCCACGAGTAGACTATGGGATAGCGTATCAGAAGATGGAAAAACATCGAGGGCGCGCGGTTCGGGTGCTTCCTGCAGAATTCGCCGTCGCCTTTGCCGTATAGCAGGAACTTCCTCACATAACTTCGAAGCGTGGCGAAATGGTACTGCCGTATCTTCGTCGCGCCGACACCGATTCGCAGAAAAGGGAACTTCGAGAGACGGTACATAAAATCGGTATCGTCGACAGTCGCCGTTACCGTGTCATCGAAACGCACGTGGTCGAATACGCGCTTTTTGTAGATGGCTGGCGCGGTGGTTATCATAGTGCGCGCGCCGAGAGGGTTGTTGACCGCCAACTCCCACCATGCTTCCTCGCCTCTATTCCAAAATCCCTGATTATTATATGAGATGAGCCCGCCTGCCACGATATCCAAATTGTATTCGCGCATATCCTTCTCTAGCGATGCAAGGTCGCCGGGACGAAGCCGGTGATCCGCGTCGATCATCGCGACGAGTTCGTTGCGCGCGGCGTCAATACCCTTTTGTCTGTCCCGGGTGAGATTGGAGCGAGGGCTTTCGATGATGCGGATGCCGGGAAACTCGCGCGCGATTGATACGGTCTTGTCGGTCGAGCCGCCGTCTACGACGATGACCTCCTCGGGATGATTCGCGTAGACGGTCTGCAGACATTCGCGCAGGCGCTTCTCCTCGTTGCGCACGCACACGACAACGGATAGCTTCATACGGCCTTTCCATCGTGCTCCGGCGCGCGTTGCTTGACGCCGCTGTTGAGTGCGACGAGATCCGGCCGCTTCTTCAGGAATGCGACGACGTCCTCGGCAGAAAAGTCGGTGTTCTTCGGATACAGCTCGTCATATACGGCGGATATGAGTTGATGATCCTCCTTCGTATCGAGCGTCAGTCGGAGCGCTCGCCAACGCATGACGCCTTCTGCCTTCCAGTGAAAAAGTTTGAATTTCTTCGGCTGTGAACGGATGGAATAGCCCGCGTGCTCATGAAGAGCAAGATCTTTGTCGACTTCAGCCGCTTTCTGAAGGACAGGGAACGAATAAACGCGCATGTCGAACCCGTCGGGAAATGAATCCTCGCCCTTGAACTCATTGGTCGCGCAATCGTAGCCGCCTTCGGCGAGCATGGTGATGAGCCTGTCGACGATGCGCCAATCTACGAGCGGACTGTCGGCCATGCCCTGTACGAGAATATCTGCGCTGTGGGCCTTGCCGGCTTCGACGATACGCCCGAGCACATCTGCTTCGCTACCGCGGAAATACGGGCAGTACGTTTCCTCGCAGAGCGCGACGACCGGATCGTCGGTCGCGTTCGTCGTCGTCGCGACAACCACCTCGTCGGTGAGTTTGCTTCGGCGGTGCCGCTCTATCATATGCGCCATCACGGGCTTCCCCGCAAGCGGCATCATGATCTTGCCGGGAAGCCTTGTGGAGGTCATCCGGCCTTCGATGGTCGCAACGACGCGCTTGCCATTGATCATGAAAAGTATTGTATCGTATGCTTTAGTATGTCTGCCTGTTTCTCGGCCCGGCTCCAATCCCAGTAGTTCGTCTTGAATGCAAGCACCTGCTTTTGCACGCGTTCCGCGACAGGACAAAGACCATCCGGATATACTGGGATCCCTCCTTCGTGCGTTGCCTCCAATATCTTTTCCTTGCCCGCAAAATTACGCGTCGCTTCCCTAAACATCGGCTCCTGGTATGAGAGCTTCCACGCGGCATACACGCCGTCGCCGCCGAGCTCCATGAATTTCTTGCGGAAATCCGCCCACGCGAGCGTCGGATGGACAAGCCGCACCGCAAGCGCCCAATATGAATTGACGCAGTCTCCCGGCGTAACCTGCGGCAGGAGCCACGCGCACTCCCCGATAGCCTCGATGAAAAGATTCGCGGCATCGATGCGGCGCTGAACCAGCTCTTCCGCGTGCTCAAGCTGGCCAAGCGCAATAGCCGCGCAAATCTCCGGCATGCGATAGTTGTACCCGAGTTGGACGTGCCGTTCGAAATCCGGGTTTTGTATGTCGTCTTTCGTTATCTTACCGACGGTCGCGGAAACAGTTGAGTACCCCAAGACAGAGAATTTGCGCACGCGGTCTGCCATCTCCGGGCTATCCGTGCATACGACGCCGCCCTCCCCTGCGGTTATATGCTTCGTCGCTTGCAAGCTGAAACTCGAAAGGTGCCCTATCGAGCCGACCATTCGCCCTTTGTATTTGGAAAGGAAGGTTTCCGCCGCGTCTTCTATAACGACGAGGTTGTGTTTTTTTGCCAGTGCCATGATCGCATCCATATCGGGCGAGAGTCCGTAGAGCGCGATGGGCATAATGGCCTTGGTATGCGGCGTGATGCTTCGCTCGATGGAGGCAGGATCGATCTGCAGAGTGTCTTCCACCACGTCGGCAAAGACCGGCACGGCATCCGCCTGCAGGATGGAGAGCGCCGGGGACGACATGGTAAGCGGCGTCGTGATGACCTCGTCGCCCGCGCGCACGCCGGCGGCAAAGAGCGCGGAGTGCAGGGTCGCCGTGCCGTTCACGTGCGCGATCGCGTACTTCACGCCGATCTTTTCGGCAAACGCTTTTTCAAAGCGCCCGAGCATTCCCGGATTCCGTGAATTCGAGAAATCCGAGGCGAGCATCTCTTCAACGTACTTTCGCTCCGCGTTCCCTATCCTTTCGATCACGTTTCCAACCATGGGAGATATCCTACCATAGACACCCGCGGTTATATGCGCCGTGTTTTTGCGCGGATATGCCAGTACATCAAATGTGCCTCCATTCGATTGCGCGATCTTTCTGGATATATGCCTTCGCCGTCTTACCGACGACAACATCCAGATATTTTGGGAGTATCCCTCCCCCAGGGCCTTTTACCGCGATCATTCTTTCCGTGATCTTCTTCCCAGCGGGAATATCGATCGCAGCATAGAGACACTTCTTGAAACGATTGATGGTCTCACGCTCACTTCCGAGAATGACTTTTTCTGACGAGCCTTTGATCACAGGAATAAGGTGCGAGAGGCGCACAAGTTCTTTCATCTCTTCCGGATCGGACGAGAGAATATGATCGGGTCCTTCCATGAACCGGTCGAGGGTGAAATGCCGCTCGATGACCTCCGCCCCGAGCGCAAGCGCTACAGAAGCTACGGAGAGTCCAATGGAATGGTCAGAGAGCCCGACGGGAACGCCGAACGCCTTCCTAAGCGTATCCATGACGACTACATTCATATCTTGCGGCGCTGCAGGATAGCTGGAAATGCAGTGGAGTAATATGAGATTCTCGTTGCCCGTGTCGCGCACGACGTTGACCGCATCCTCTATTTGGCCGAGTGTCGACATACCGGTCGAGACGATGAGAGGTTTCCCTGTTCCGGCAACCTTTTTGATGAGCGGCAGATTCACGAGGTCCATGGAAGAGATCTTGTAGAAGGAGACGCCTAAGCGTTCAAGCAGATCGACGCTCTGGAGATCGAACGGCGTCGAGAACATCTCGATGCCTTTTTCCTTCGCGTAAGCGAAGAGTTTCTCATGTTCTCTCCTGCTCAGCTCGAGCCGGTGCAACATGTCGTAGGTAGTTTCCTCCAGATCAATGAGTTCTTCCGCATAGCGATTGCCTTTAACGGCGCGCGACACTCTGTTCTCGGCTCGATAGGTTTGAAATTTAACCGCGTTGCACCCCGCTTCTGCCGCTTTATCGACAAGCTCAAGAGCGAGCCGAAGGCTTCCGTTATGGTTGAGTCCCGCTTCGGCAATGATGAACGCCGGATTATCTTTCGCCACCGCGTGCTTGCCAAGAACAACCGACCGATTGAAACGAAATGTCGTATCGTCTTTGATGAGCTCCCGCTCTTCCTCGCCGTCGTCCGAGGCGAGTCTCTCTGCAAGATCGGTCCCCCGGATATGCAAAACATGCAGATCGTCGTAGCGAAAATCGCCGCCTGTACCGATACAATAGAGTTGTTTGAACGCACCAAGGCGGCTACGCACGTCAACAAGTTCTGGTTCGCTTCCGCGAACCAGAAGCGGATAGACGTACGGAAGTGAGACTATCACGGTATCAATGACCTCTTCTTTTTTCACGAGGCCTACTTGGATGAGGTCCTTGACGACGCGGACTGTTATTTCCTTCCCATCGGCCGTATCAAGCGCGTCGCCTTTGGTATATGCGATCTCACACGAAAGAACGGTTTTGTCCTTCGGAAAACCGAGTGCGCAGAACTTCTTTTGCTCGCTCACGCGATGAAAAATTATCTCCGGAGCGTCATAATAGAGAAAATTGAACTTGTCCGGTATGGCCGCGTTCTTTTTGAGCGCGACGAATACGAGTTTCGCCCCGCGATACTTAAGTTTATTCCTGACACCTAGATACTCTGCCATGACGGGTATGGGAATGGTCGAGATGACATTATCCGATGACCCTACGGCGACCTTCTTTTTCCCGAGTACGATCTTGTGTATCAGACCCTTCGAGTGCTCCATCGCTGTGACAGAGGTCCCGAGTATGAGCTTGCCGCCTGCTTTTTTATAACGCTCAGTCATTCGCTCCACTATCTTTCCTGAGCCGAATTTCCCGACGGCGCTCCACTGACCTGCGTGGAAATGTTCGTCTTTCGTCCTAAAATGGACTCGCTTGGGCGCCCAGTTGGCGGTCATTTCATCGATGGAGACACCCCACAACTTCTGCGGATAGCGGATAAAAAAATATTCCATGAGCGTGGGACCCACGAGCTCCCGCACGTATTCGGCATAACTTTTCGCCTTCGCCTTCCTCTCTTCGTCGAGATGCGCGAGTTCATTGAGGATCTTATTGCGCGTTTCCCCGGGAAATTTCTTCAGCGATGCGAATGAGAGCGGATAATCGAAATACTGGTCGAACTTCTGCCCCTTGACGTTCTTGCCCCAGAACTCGTTTTGGTGGAACAAATCGCCATATTCCTTTTTCCATATCTTCTCTAATTGCTTGTCAGGCGTATGATAGATATGCGGTCCATAGTCGAGGTTCTTGAATTCGTGCCATGCGAAGCTACCCGCAAGACCCCCAACCCGATGCTCCCTTTCGATAATGGTCGTGTCCACTCCGAGTTCGGCGAGCCGGAGCGCGGTCGAAAGCCCACTCATGCCCGCGCCGAGCACGTAGACTTTTTTCGGCGCTTTCTTGGTGAGAGCGCGAGTAGACCGCCTTTTCATGCTTCGCTTCTTACACTAAAAATGACAGTAGGGCAACGGAACGCTCCTATTTCCAGCCTTTTAATTCTACGCATACGGCTTCCGAGATCGCCCGCATATTGTCTTCGTTGTTGATGTGCGGCGACTCGCCTGTCGGAGTTCCTATATGAGCGCGTACGCTCATCTCCTCGAGTGCCTTCAGGAACGCCAGAATCTCGGATCCGGCGACAGAGCCATTTTTTTGCAACTCGCTGAATGCCGCTTTGCACTCCTCCGACGATCGAACAACGAACAGTCCAGGACAGTCCCTGTACCACGGGAGGCCAAATATGAGGGGCCGTTTGCCCTGCAGAAGCGCTTCCCACCCTGCCGTACCAGTCACCGTTGCGATCGCGCGTGCGCGTCGAATGAGCTCGAAGCTACTCGTCGCAGACGGCACAAGAGTGACGCGAGATATGCGCGCAATACGTTCATAATAGCCTCTATAACGTGTACTCGAATAACGAGTCTTGCCGCGCACCCACCACTGCGAAGGATGTTCCTTGACATAGATGCGCCATCCCGGCGGTAGCGCACACGCGAGCGTCTCCACCGCAAGTATCTGATCATGGTATACGCCCCCCTGCGGCGACGTCGTCCTCTCCGGCTGAAACGACAGCGGAAAATATACGAAAGGCTTTTGGAGATCGGCTGGTTTCTGGAGTTTCCCATACTCATCCCTAAGATTTTTCTGTAAGAGCCTCGAGACATACCGCAAAACAAGCCTGAAGATTAGACCGGAGCGTATTGCACTAAACGCGATATGAGCGCGATGACGCGCAAGCCCGGCGCCTTCCGCCATATTTTTTTGGTCCATAAGATACGTAGGGACAGTTCCCGGTTTCTCGCGCGTATTCACTACATAGTACGAGCGCAACTCTTCTCCCAAATCAGAGAGAGTAATTCCGCGCTTTTGTGCACGCTTTATGGCTACGCGCAAACCATCGCTTCCTTTCCAAAAATCGCCGTACGAGAGAAGACGGAGAGCGACCCATGTATCCTCGAATGAGATCCGCGGTATCCCTCGTCGTTTCGCGAGATCATGGATGATATTGCTGTAGATACTGTGCGGAATATCGTTGAAGATGATCGCCTCCGGCTTCAGGCGATCAAGCACTGCGTCCCAGTAGCCGAGCATTGTGTAGTAGATATGCTTGCGCTCATCCACGGGCGCCTTGTCGTAGCGCTTGTTCATCATTGTGAGAATGAGCGATTCGGTCTCGTACATGGAGGCAATGAGCTCCGCGCTCGGCGGCGGAAACGCTTCTTGTGCGAACGTCTCCGCAGGTCTCGCGTCCCACGCATCGTAGTGATCGTGAAAAACTGCTCCATTAGGGGAAAGGTGAGACACGGGCCACTCGCCGACCCAATACACGATCTCGTGCCCTGCGCGCTCTATCCTATCAAGCAGTATCTTCACTTCTGGAGCCGGCATCGGCCATATGAGCATTATCTTCATACGTCTCGGCGGGGTCGTGAGCAGACAGGTGCGGAAACATTTCATTCACAGCAATTTCTGTGCAGTCCCGCGCCCGTTCTTTTTCTTGCGCATGTGCAACGATGCGTCAAGAAGGCTGTCGAACGTGCCGATGTCAAACCAATCCTTTTCCAGTATCACCGACTTCAGCGCCCCCTCTTCGATATACCTGTTGTTGATGCCGGTGATCTCGTACTCCCCGCGGGCCGAACGGGTCTGATTCTTAAGTTTCTCGATTACCGTATTGTCGTAGAGATACAGGCCGGTCACCGCGTATTGTGATTTTGGCTTCTGGGGTTTTTCTTCGATGCTCAAGACCGTGCCTCCCTTGCCAAGCTCGGCCACGCCGAAGCGTTCGGGGTTTCTGGTTTTCTTAAGAAATACCTGCGCGCCACGCTTGAACTTCCTGATATGCGGCGTAATATCGTCCTCAAATATATTGTCACCGAGATAAACGATGCAGGAGTCTTTGCCGATATATCCGCTCCCTACGTACAGCGCATGGGCAATTCCATGAGGCTCATTCTGGATCGTGTAGACGATTTGGATTTGGCTTCCTGTTTTCTTCGAGATGAAATCCTTGCCGGAGCCCAGAAGTCTCACAAAATCCTCCACATGGCTTGGATTGGTCACGATCATGATCTGGTCGATCCCGGCGTCGACGAGTTTCGCAACGGCGTAATAGATGACCGGCTTGTCATAGACCGACAACAAGTGCTTATTCGTCGCAACAGTCAAGGGATAGAGGCGCGTCCCGCTCCCTCCCGCCAAAATGATCCCTTTCATAGCGAGCACACTATCACGCCGCGCACTATCGAGAAAGGTAACGCTTTTCAAAGAGAATTCCGGTTTCGGGCTCCGGCGCGGGGCGCATAAGTATCGGCTACTGATTAATCGAGTACACTTTGTAAAAGTACGAGTTCGTATCGGCGAGGAGGGCGCGGGGAGAACCTGTCTCCACGACCCGCCCTTCCGAGAGCACGACGAGCGTATCCGAATCCATGATGGTCGAGAGGCGATGCGCGATCGCGACGATGGTAACGCGGCCCTTCAATTCGCCGATAACACGCTTGATGTGCGCTTCCGATTCGTTGTCGAGCGAACTCGTTGCCTCGTCAAGAATTAGGAGTTCCGGCTTTCGCACTAGCGCCCGCGCGATGACGATCCGCTGGCGCTCGCCGGCAGATAGCTGTATGCCGCGCTCGCCTACCATTGTATCGAGCCCGTCCGGACATTTCTTGATGAACGCGTCGATGTGCGCGCTCTTCGCCGCGCTCCATACTTCCTCGTCGGATATCGTCTCGTCGTAGAAACGGATGTTGTTGCGGATCGTGTCCTGTATCAGGAAAAGATCCTGGGAGACATAGGCGATCCGCTGGCGCCACGCGGAGAGGACGATGGTTCGGCTGTCGATGTCATCAAGCGCGATCACGCCCGCGCTCGGCTCCAAAAGCCGGAGCATGAGATCGACGCACGTCGTCTTGCCCGCGCCCGAGGGGCCGACGATGCCCACCATGCTTCCCTTCGGTATGCCGAACGAAGCGCCCTGCAGGACCTCGCGTTCCGGCTCATAGGAGAACGAGACGTTCCGGAAGGCGAGTTCCCTCTCGAACGAGAACGGCAGGATCCCCTTCTCGGATTCGACATTCCCGCCCGCGCTCTCTTCATACGCGATGATGCGCTCGAGGTGCGGCACGAGCTCGCTCATGTATTGGACGTTGTTCTGGAGCTGTTGGACGTAGGTGAAGATGCGGTAGATGAGGTAGAGGACGGCGGGAAGCGCGGCGAAGCTGATGAACGGCGTCTTGAAGGCGAGCGCGAGGATCGCGGCTATGTAGACGACGCCGATGGGAGCGACCGTTTGCGAGGCAAGCTGCTGCAAAAAACCGATGCGGACAGAGAGCGCTTTGATGCTTTCGAAGAGACCCTCTCCCCGCGCGATCGCGGGCGCCTCAACGCCGAGCGCCTTGACTGTCTTGAGGCCTCCCACGTGCTCGGTAACATGGTGCACGGTGTCGCGATACGCTTCGGTGCGCGAACGCGAACGGGCATGCACGCGGCTCATGAGGGGCCGGAACGTAACGAAAATAAGCACACCTAGAAGAAGCGTAGAGAGCGTTACGAGGGGGGAGATGGAGAATGCGACCGCAAGATAAATGAGCGTGCTCGTCGCGAGCAAGATGGTGAAGCTCATCTTCGAGAGCAGAGCGGAGCTTGCCGGCGCGTCTATCATGAGAGCCGTCTCGAGGTTGCCGAGCTTTTGCTTGATGAGGTAGGGCCACGAGGCGTGAAGAACCGCGCTGAACAATCGCGAGCGCGTCTCGCGCTCGTATTTCGCGGCTATGACTATCTGAATGTAGGTCAGCGCAAGAGAGACTGCGCTCTTCGCGATGAAAAGGACGACGATGAACGAGAGAATGTACCGCGGCAGGAAGGGCATGCCGGCAAACGCAAAGAGCTGTTCGATAACTCGCGAGAGAAAGTCGGGTGCCGAATCCGGAAGACCGAGAACGAGCGTGAGGAGCGGTATGACGGCGTTGATGCCTATGCCTTCGAGAATGCCTCCGAGAAAACCCAGGAGCGCGAGCGCGAGAATGCTTCTCTTGTATGGACCATAGGCGCGGCGCGCGAGACGCGCAATGGCGACAAGCCGGCCCGGTGCGAATGCGAGTGTTCTCATACTGGTGCTCTCAAGCGCTCCATGATATTCCGAGCGCGAGCGCGCCACGTATATCCCTGCACGATAGCACGCGCCCGCGCGGCTTTCCCGGGCGCGCCGGGATCCGCGAGCGCCCGCTCTATGCCGGCGGCAAGCGCCGGCGGATCGTCGGGCGCAACGAAATACGCGGCCCGTTCGTCGAGTATCTCGCGTATGGAGGGCACGCCGGAAGCGACAATGGGGATCCCCGAGGCCATGTATGAGAAGAGCTTCAAGGGCGAAGTGTATTTCGAGGATATGTCGAAGCGCGCCGTGTTGGGCAAGACGAGCGCGTCGGCGGCCGCTTGATTGTCCGCAAGCTCCCGGTACGGCCTCGCGCCGAGAAAGAGCACGTTCGGATGCTTTTTCTTCAGCGCTTTCACCTGCCCATCCTCGCCTCCTATAACGGTGGCCCGGACATTCGCGGGAAGACGCGCCGCCGCAACGAAGAACGTGTCCGTTCCCTTCCAGTCGTCTATGCGCCCGATATAGAGTGCGAGCTTTTTATCCGGCGGCAAGCCGAGGCGCCGCCGCGCGTCCGCCTTGCTCTCCGGATGCGAAAAATCCTCCAGCCGCACGGCGTCGTGCGCGACGACGATGCGCGAAGCATCGATCCCAAGCGCGACGAGCGCGCCTTTGACGCCCTCCGTAATGGCGACGACGACTCTTGCCCGCGCGATCGCCCGCAAAAATATCCCGCGCGTTTTCGGCACGTCGTGCACTTCGATGGCGATGGTGTTGCGCCTCGGCGAAAAGAGGAAGAGAAGCGGATAATCCCTGCAATACACGACATCGCCGCGCCCGGCGACGCGTGCGAGAAGGAGCGCCATCGAAAACGCGAACAGATCCGCGAAAAGCATCAGCCTCGGGAAGCGGCTCGTCATGCTCCCGAGATCTGGAATGGGGATCTGCCTGATGCTGAAATTCTTCTCAATGCGATAATATTCGAACGGATCGACTCCCAGAAAATTGCGTTTCCGCGGGACCACGAGCTCTACTTCCGCTCCCGAGTCCGTAAACGCGCTACACATGTGCGTGATCTGCGCGCCGTGCGCTTTGCGCGTGGGTATCCGGGAATTCGAAACGTATACGATCCTCATGATAAATAGCGTCCTTTTTGCTTCGCAAACCCGCTTTTGCCCATTTTCATCACCAGAGGATACGCGAGATGCATATTGCTCGCCGACGAAACTCCCAACGGCAGATGCTCCCGAAACCACTGTATGACTTCCGGCAGATCCTCTTTGAGAGATCTCCGCGGCCGCCATCCGAGAGAGCGAAGCTTTGAGGAATCGACCGCGTATTTCATATCGTGTCCCGGGCGATCTTCGACGCAGGTTATGAGAGAGAGCGGTTTTCCGAGTATGCGAAGTATCTTTTTGGCGATGTATTTGTTCGAATGCTCCTGCTGTTGAGAAATGTTGTAGATCTCGCCCGCATTCCCCGATTCGAGTACCAGTATTATCGCATCGGAGTGGTCGTTGACATGCAGCCAATCGCGCATATTCTCCCCGGTGCCGTACAGCGGGAGCGGTTCATCCTTGAGCGCGCGCAGTATGAAAAACGGTATCAACTTTTCCGGATACTGGCGCGGTCCGTAATTGTTGACGGAGTGCGTAACAATGACCGGAGCGCCGTATGTGCGCATATAGGAGCGTATGAGAAGATCGCCCGAGGCTTTCGACGCCGCATACGGAGAATTCGGCCGAAATTCCGATTCTTCGACGAATCTACTTTTGGAGCGCAACGGCAGATCGCCCCATACCTCATCGGTGGAGATGTGCACCATCTTTCTGATATTCGGCGACGCGAGTAGCGCTTCGAGAAGCGAGTGCACGCCGACAACGTTCGTCATGACGAACTCTTTGGACGATTCATGAATGGAGCGGTCGACGTGCGTCTCCGCGGCGAAATTCACGACGATATCCGCCTCGCGCATGAGCGCGCGCATAAGCGGCGTGTTCGCGATGTTCCCCTTCACGAAGCGATAACGCCGCGCATCGAGCCCTCGTACGTTGGCGGGATTTCCCGCGTAGGTGAGCGCATCGAGATTAACGACGCGCGCATCCGGAATGCGTTCGAGAATGCGATGGATGAAATTCGATCCCATGAACCCGCATCCCCCGCACACCAAAAGCCTTTTTCCGGAGAGCTTCGCTCCGCTTCGCGCCATAGCCCAATGATACTAGCGCATCTTGCGCGCGGTCGCCACGGCCGATTCGACTCATGGATGTTCCGGCGCCACGCGGGTTTCCGCATCTCGGAGCTACAACGAGCCTCTATTGGAAGTCGAATACCCCGTAGCTTTGCTGCGGGGTAGGGAGACTGACAGATATGAAGCGCCGGCGGGCGCTTCTTCTTCCAAAAAAGAAGCCCGGCGCCGCCCCGCGAAATACCTCGCCCCTGTGGGGCGAGGATAGGGGCGGCCTTATTTATTCTCGCTCGCGACGGCTTCAAGGTCGGCCTTCGCCATCATCGCCGCCAGATCTTCGAAAGAAACCCGGGGCTTCCATCCCAATTCGCGGCGCGCCTTGCCCGAATCACCGAGCAAATGATCGACCTCAACGGGCCGGAAAAATTTTTTGTTGACCCGCACGATCACCTTTCCCGCCTCGGTTTTTCCGACCTCCCTGGTTCCCGACCCGCTCCATGCGATATGCATGTCGAGAGCTTTCGCCGTCTCGTTCACGAAATCCCGCACCGTATGGACTTGGCCCGTCGCGATAACGTAGTCCGCGGGTTTTTCCCGCTGAAGCATCAGCCACATGGCCTCGACAAAATCTCCGGCATATCCCCAGTCGCGCCGGGCATTCAGGTTTCCGAGTTCAACGTAATCCTGCAACCCGAGCTTGATCTTTGCGAGCGAGATGGATATTTTCCGCGTGACGAAATGCTGGCCCCTGCGAGGCGATTCGTGATTAAAAAGGATCCCCGAACAAATGAAAAGATCCGGATACTTCTTCCGGTACCCGACCACATAGTCCTCATGCGCGCGAAGCTTGGCGACGCCGTAGGGACTGACGGGTTGGAAGGGAGTGTTTTCGTTCTGCGGCGGCTTCGCACTGCCGAACATCTCGCTCGTCGAAGCCTGGTATATCTTCGAACGTAGCCGGCCGTCGAGAACCGCGTGTACGAGCCGCCCGAGTCCGTGATAGTTGATCTCGCCGGCTTCCTCGGGGCACATGAATGAAATGCCGACGTCGGACTGCGCCGCGAGATTATAGATCTCGTCGGGCTCCGCTCTTTCGAGAGCGCGCCTGATCGCGCCGCTGTCGCGCATATCGCCGTATAGTATCGTTATCTTCCGCTCCCGGATCAGTTCCTTCAGCCGTACGAATGGATCATTGCTGGAACGGCGCACCAGCCCGAAGACCTCGTACCCTTTTCTTACCAGCAGTTCCGCCACATAGGAGCCGTCTTGTCCGGTAATTCCTGTGATGAGCGCGCGCTTCTTCTTTTTCATGGGAGGAGCATACATCACAAAAATAACAATGACCACTTAGGTTTTCAGAAGATCGAGGTAGATCCTGGCGGTTTTCTCCGCAGTCGTTCTCCAAGAAAAATCTTTTGCTCTTTCGAGTCCTTTTTTA
>MFLB01000030.1 GCA_001781445.1 Candidatus Kaiserbacteria bacterium RIFCSPHIGHO2_01_FULL_58_22
GCGCAGGAGATGCAGAAAGAAAAGAAGAAATTATTCGACCAATTCCGGCGAAAATGCTAAACTCATTTCGGTTCCGTTTTGCCACTAGAAAATACTGAAGAAGAAGAGGCAGAAGCGGCGTATCGTTCTCGCGTCGGGCTCGTCCGCGCGGCGCACGCTCCTCAAGAAACTTGTCCCGCACTTCGAGGTCCGGAAGAGCCGTTTCCGCGAGCGGCTCGACGCCGCGCTTTCGCCCGCGACGCTCGCGAAGCGCCTCGCCGCGCAAAAAGCGGAAGCCGCCGCGCGAAAAGGGGAGGACGCCATACTCATCGGAGCCGATACGCTCGCTGTCGCGGGCCGGGCCGTGTACGGGAAGCCGAGGAACCTCGCGCATGCGCGCGCGATACTGCGCGCTTTGAGCGGGAAGAAGCACCGCATCGTTACCGGGTTCGCGCTTCTCGATGCGCGAAGCGGCGCGCGCATCTCGCGCTCCGTTTCGACCGAAGTATGGTTCAGGACGCTCTCGGAGAGGGAGATAGAGCGATATGCCGCGTCCGGCGAGCCGCTGGGGGCGGCCGGGGGATACCGCCTGCAAAAAGGGGGCGCGAGGCTGGTGCGGCGCGTGAGGGGCGGCAGGGACAACGTCGCCGGCCTGCCGCTTGCGGCGCTTCGCGGCGCCCTGCGCCGCATGAAGGCGCTCTGAATCTGCAATGCATTCCGATTGTCAACGTCATCGCGCCAATATACAGTGGTCGGAAACGGCATGAAAAAAATCGTTACGATAGGAGGGGGCACGGGGAGCTACGTCGTCCTGCGCGGGCTGAAGGAATTCCCGCTCGACATCGCGGCGGTCGTCTCCATGTTCGATTCCGGCGGCTCGTCGGGCGTCTTGCGCGACGAGTTTGGCGTGCTTCCTCCGGGCGACGTGCGCCGCTGTCTCCTCGCGCTCTCCGAGGGAACGCGCGCGGAGATATTGCGCGAGCTTTTCAATTACCGCTTCGGGAACGGAGGCTCTCTGAAAGGACACAGTTTCGGGAACCTCTTTTTGGTTGCGCTCTCGTCGATCTACGGCGGCGACATCGAGGGCATCCGCAAGGCGTCGGAGCTTCTGGACCTGAAAGGAAGGGTGCTCCCCGTTTCGCTCGACAAAGCGCACCTCCACGTGATTCTCGAAGACGATACGGAGGTCGTCGGCGAGGACAACATCTACAATCCCAAGCACGACGGGGCACTGCGGGTCAAGAGAGCGTTCCTCAAGCCGGGCGCGAAACTCTACGACGAGACGGCGCGCGCGATACGGGAGGCCGACGTCGTCGTGATCTGCCCGGGCAGTTTATACGCGTCGCTCGTACCGAATTTTCTCGTCGGAGGCATGGCGGAAGCCTTGCGCGAAAGCAGGGCGAAAAAAGTGGCCGTCGCGGATCTCATGACGCAGTGGGGACAGACGAACGGATTCGTCGCCTCGGATATGATGGACGAACTCCTCCGATACAGCGGGCTTTCGAAGTTCGACTACGTGATCTGCAATACCGCCGGCATGGACGCGGGTCTTCTCGCGGCGTATGCCAAGGAGGGCAAGCGGCCGATCCACTGCGACGAGAAGCTGTACAGCCAGGCGTGGAAGGTCATCACCGGGGATTTCTTTTCGGAAGCCGACATCGCCCGGCACGATTCGGCCAAAGTGGCGAAGGTTATCTCGGAGCTGTAGCTGGTATACTGACGCTATGCCGCGCGCCGCATGGATCGTACTTTGTATCGTGGGCATCGCCATTGTCGTTTCGGCGGCTCTCCTCGTCCTCGTGCCGGGGCCCGGGGGCGGCCCCGCGCAGTTCGTCTCGGAAAACGTACAGGTCCTGCGCCCTCCGGTGAACGGCACGGTCCTCAAGAATTTCACGGCGGTCGGCGAGGCGCGGGGCACGTGGTACTTCGAAGCATCGTTCCCCGTGCAGGTGCGCGATCCCGAAAACAACCTCGTCGGGCAGGGGATAGCGCAGGCGGAAGCCGACTGGATGACGACCGGCTGGGTGCCGTTCACCGCGCCGGTAACCGTCGAGAACTACTCCGGCCCCGCGACGCTCATTTTCATGAAGGATAATCCGTCCGGCCTTCCGGAGAACGAAGACGCCGTGGAGTTTCCTATCGTGATAGGACCGTAGGCTTATGAAATTCGAAGTGCCCCGCGCGGCGAATGACAACCTCCTCTCTCTGCGCGAGATGAGAGAAAAGCTGAAGGAGGACGGAAACTTAGTGAACAAAGTGCGCGAGTGGATTCCAAGCAAACGGCGAGAACTGCTCGACACCATGACAGCATCTTCAGTCCTGAACGGGGACGATATGGCCGATGAGACCACGGAGGCTTTCGCCTTGCTACAGGGTCTGGAGGCATACAGGGTGGAGGCAGATAAGCGACTTCAGGCCGCGGAGGATAAGCCAGAAGATCTTCCGGCTTTCTCAGAGGCCCAAAATTCCGTTGCCGTTCTTCGGGATGAATTCGACAGAGCGCAGGAACATCTCGGGTAGCGCAACTTCAGGGATCAATGGACACGAACTTCGCCGTCAAACGACGCATCCGCGCGGAAAAGATAATCGCGTATCTCAAGCGTGCGTATCCGAAGCCGAAGAGCGAATTGAAATACGAGACGCCGTTCCAATTTTTGGTCGCGGTCATTCTCTCCGCGCAGTGCACCGACAAGGCGGTGAATCGGGCGACGGAAACGCTGTTCAAGAAATACAAAACAGCCCGGGATTTTTCATTACTAAGTTCTCAAAAACTTAAGAACAGGCTCTCGTCTATCCCTTTCTTCCGCAACAAAACGAAGGCGATTCGCTCCGCCGCGAAGGATGTGGAAAAGAAATTCGGCGGCAAGGTGCCGGCTCTTTACAGTGAGCTTGTCGAACTGCACGGCGTCGGCTACAAGACCGCGCACGTGATCCTCGGGGAGCTGTACGATATATGGGATGGCATACCGACCGATACCCATGTGAAGCGCTTCGCGTACCGCTTCGACCTTTCGGACAATAGGGACCTCAAAAAAATATCGCACGATCTCGAGAAGCTCGTGCCGAAAAAAGATTGGAAATACGTCAACAACGGCCTCGTGCTCTACGGCCGATACATCTGTCCGGCCCGCCCGCACGAGTGCACCGGCCATCCGCTCACCAAACTCTGGCCCCCCGCCGCAAAACGGCGGTTCAGCTCAAAGTAGCTGTATGAACATTTGTACAGCTGAACAAATGTTCATATAGGGCGCGTAAGCTCAATAGCCTTTGTTTTTGATAAGTAGCTCCAATAGGGAGCTGTGGATATCAGGAAGGAGAAAATGCCGCGTCAAAATCAATAGCATATAGCCTTGGGACTTGATTCAAGTCAGAATTGCCGTCCTTGTTTCTAAAAAAACGAAGAACAAAATTACGGTCATGCGTATGTCCGTGTCTTATACCTTGGCGCTCTAAAACAGATATAATATTATGTTTTTGTTTTCCTAACTCTTCCATAAACATATATCCTGAAACTTCCGCCCATTGCGCAAGGCTCAAATCTAAAACACCGGAAAACACATCAACCAGTCCTTTTTTATTAAGTCGGTATGATTGGATTGGCTCAATCGGCACATAATCAAAACCGTTATTCTTCCACACCTGATGATTTTCATAGATTTTTTGCCAAGCAAGAAATGCGCTCGGTTTTACGTGTCTGATAATCAACTTGTCTTTCAACGTGCCTCCAACAAGCGTAGTTTCTGAACCAGTCTTCTCAAACATTTTTCTTTTAAACCTTTCTTTGTCAAAATTGCTATTATCGTATAACGGAGATTTAACTATCTCATTGCCCAGTCCTGCGTAAAAAGCTATTTTTATCAGCGAAGCTCGTTCTTGTTTCGGGGCGCACAAAATCATCTCCGCCGCTTTTCTCTGAACCTCGGGGTCTTCTTGAGACAGGGCCTGTTTAATTTTTTCTAAAACCAATAATTGCAGCGAAGCTCGTTCTTGTTCCGGGACGTACCTAATCATCCCCGCCGCTTTTCTCTGAACCTCGGGGTCTTCTTGAGACAGGGCCTGTTTAATTTTTTCTAAAACCAATAATTGCAGCGAAGCTTGTTCTTGTTCCGGGGCGCACAAAATCATCTCCGCCGCTTTTCTCTGAACCTCGGGGTCTTCTTGAGACAGGGCCTGTTTTATCAGCGAAGCTCGTTCTTGTTTCGGGGCGTCCAGAATTTTATTTAAAGTACTGTCTTTCTCGGCGCATAACTTTATTTGATTATCCTGCCATTTGTTTCTAAGATATTTTTCGGGATCAATCTCGCCATGACCAGAAACTTGATACATGTCAATTGGTATATGTGCGGACAAATTTTCTATTCTCGGTTTTTCCATAAATTTATTTATGGTTATTTTGGAGGCGGTTTCAAACTTTTAACGCAACGAGTCTGGTAAATACCTCGTAAGGCTTTTCAAATTGTAGCATTTTCTGAGGCCGGTCATTGAGTAAATCTCGCTCCTTGACCGAGTTTACCCGGCGTTCCAAAATATGAACATATATGTTGGAAGGCTAGTATCCATTATTTTTCACAAGGAGTTCGAGGAGCTCTCGTGGAGGAAGGGGGGGCTCCTCGGCGAGCGCCTGATGGTAGAGAACTGTCGAGGGGGTGAGGCCGGGGAGCGTATTTATCTCGATGATGAGAAGCTCGCCGGTGCGGATGCTCGCGAATGCGTCTATGCGCGCATAACCCGTTATGCCGATTCGTTTCGCCAGCTCCTCCATGCGCCCTCTGATCTTCCGGACGACAGCCGGCTTAATGACCGAGGGAGGTGGCGGCGTCAGGTTTACGCCGGTTCCCCCCTGGAACTTTTCCTCGACGGAGAGGACCTCTCCTTCCGCTATGGCGATCGAGGGGTTGAGCGCGTGGAGAGCCCTCTTCTCGACGACGCCGACCGTTATCTCGAGCCAGCCGCTTTTCTTGGCGTGCTTCAGGCGATTCGCTTTTACGCGCAAGACATCCGTCTCCACGAATCGCTCGAAGATGAGGAACGCCGGCGTCTCGGAAGGCATTTCGATGGGGTCGGTTTGATGTTTGAACGTTCCTTTCGGAATGTGAGGAACGCGCGCCCGCAGTGCCTGGACGTACAGCGCAAGGTCCGCCGCCGAGAGCAGATGCACGACCCCGGTGGAACAGCCGTCGCCGCGCGGCTTCACTATCACGGTCTTCGCCGAAAGCGTTTTGCGCGCGCCACTCCAGAATCTCTTGCCGTCCTCCGCCATGAGCGCCTTCGTTTCGGCGACGATGCCGGGGACGGCGCCTATGCCGTCCAGCCGAAGATCCCGGATGCGCTCGCTCGTTGCCCACTTGTCTATGCAGAGCCTCGAGGCGGCTTCACCGGGGCCGTTGAAAAGCGCGCCGTGTTTCTCGAAGAGCGCCTGCATCGTTCCGTCCTCTCCCGCGCCGCCGTGCAGAGCGTTGAATACGAAGGGTGAACGGCTGATAAACTCGTCCATCGTAAGGCGCTCCGGATCGAAGAAATCTTCCGGGTCTTTTTCCGAGGAAAGGCCGAGGCGGAGGCGCGCCCGCTCCTCGTACGCCGCAAGCCGCGCCTTTGCGCCCGCGTATCTCCCGCAATTCTCGCCGATCTCCTCAACGGTGTGGTTGAGCGCGAGGTGATAGGGAAGTTTCCATACGCTTCCGTCAATATCGAGAAGGTACGGATGCGGCTCATAGCGGTCTGATCCTCGAAGCTTGAGCCATACATTGGTGCCGCTCATCAAGGAAACCTGCCGCTCGGATGTCGGCCCCCCAAAAAGAACGGAAACAGCTTTTCTATTCCCCGACCTCTTTCGGTCGGTCGCGGGGAGATCGATGCCGTGGCGTTTGCACGCATTCGCGACTATGTAGCGCAGTACGTCGTGATGCGTCATTCCTACACGCGAAGCCTGCTGGAAGAAAAAGCTGTTCTGCTCCATGCCGGAGATCGTATTGAAGTCGCAAAACCAGATGTTTCCGTTCGGGAGGATCCAGCCGTCGAAGCGCGCGAAATCGCGCATGTCGAAGAGTGAAAAAAGCTGTTCGGCCTGCGCCTGGATGCGCTCTATCGCGGAATCGTCGAAGCGCGGCGGGCAATGGTACGCGACGTGCCGCGTAGGCAGGTACTTTTTTCGGAAGTCGAATATCTGATGCTCCGAGTAGTCCATCTCCATCTCCGTGGGCGGAAGCGCGACCGGAATGCCGAATCTGTTCTGGAGAACGATGCACGTGAACTCCGCGCCTTCGGCGAACGGCTCGATCACGACTCGCGTGTCCATGCGCTTCCCGAAAAGCGTCCGCGCCGCGCGAAGCGCGGCTTCCGGCGTCGAGACGGAAAAGACGCCGATCGAAGAGCCTCCGGTGGCGGGCTTCACGACGGCGCGGGTGATCTCGCGCTCGTCGAAGAATGTCTGTACGATCTCCCGATGATCCGTTCCGTATATCTTCAAAAGCGCCGACGGCAGAGTGAAAAATCCCTCCTTCCGGATGCGCTCGTTCGCGTCGAACTTGTCGAAGGCCGCCTTGCACGCTCGCGAGC
>MFLB01000031.1 GCA_001781445.1 Candidatus Kaiserbacteria bacterium RIFCSPHIGHO2_01_FULL_58_22
CGGTGTTGCGTCCTTCACGCAGCTTGCAGCCGGAGACTACATGGTCGGCATTGATCCCGGTTCCCTCCAGACGGCATCCTCGACCGTCACGTACAACTCCGTGCCCCAGCCCTTCACCGTTTCTTCGGCGAACCTCGTCAAGAACATCATCGTTACCGGCGGCGGCGATACCGTCTCGATCTCGGGAACCATCACGGGGCCGAGCGGCACCAGCGTAGACGTCTTCGCGATGAGCCCAAACGGATTCGCCAAAACGACGGTCGCGCTCACCGGTGGGGCCGACGCCTACACCCTGCGCGTTTCCCCGAACACGACCTACAACGTTGGCGTGGGCCCCGCGATGCCGGAGGCGCACTTCACGCCCGGCGCGCCTCCTCCTCCGCCCCCGACCTTCACCTTCATGCCGCCGCCGAATCTCTCCGTCGTCGTCGGCGCGAGCTCGGTTACCGGCAAGGACTTCACGCTGACGGCCGCATCGAAGACCATCGCCGGCTCCGTTCTCGATTCCGCGGGTAGCGCCGTCTCGAACGCCGGCGTCTTCGCGCGTCCGATCTCCAACACCTCCGGCGGCGCGAGCTCCGATCTCGGTTTCGGAAGCGGCGGGCAGACCAACACCTCCGGCGCCTTCTCCATCAACGTCATTCCGGGCACCTACCTTGTCGGCGTCTTCAAGCCCGGCATGCCATCGGTGCCCGACCAGCAGATAACAGTGCCATCGAGCGGCGGGAACACGCCAAGCTCGCTTACCTTCAAGCTCGGCACCGCCTCGACCCTCACGATCTCGGGCACGGTGAAAGACAACAACGGGAACGCCATTCCCTATGCCGGCGTCGGCGGGCGCAAGGTCGTTTCGACGAGCGACACGACTCCGATAGGAGGCGGACAAGGTAACTTTGTCGGAGGGCCGACCGATGCCAACGGCGCGTACACGCTCTACGTGACGAACGGCGTCTGGCAGATAGAATCCTTCGCTCCCGGGTTCGGCAAGCTCGGCTCGAAGACGGTCACAGTCTCCGGCTCTTCGCTCTCCGGCCAGGACTTCTCGGCGCAAACGCTCACACTCGGTACCTTGCAGGGTTCGACGACGCAGGCCTCGGTCGGCGTGCAGGGCGTAATGGTGCGCGCGGAAGGCGAAAACGGCGCGAACATGGCCGTCTCCGATTCGAGCGGCACCTATACGATGAAGCTTCCCGTCGGCACCTACAGCGTTTCCTGCTTCTTCCCGGGCGTCGGCGATTCCGCGCCGAACACGGGTGTCGCGATTACCGACGGCGGCACGACAAACTCGCACTGCGCGCAGGGAGCCTCCATAACGGTTACGGTCAATCTCACGGATGGAACGAATCCGATAACCGGCGCATACGTGGACGCGCGCACCGCGACCGGCCGGGGCAACGGCACGAGCCAGAGTGTCTCATCGGGCGCGAACGCGACCTATACGCTCACGCTCCCGCCGGGCACCTACACCATCCGCGCGGGCCATCCGTCCTTCGGACCGATAGGCTCGACGGCGAGTGTCAGCGCGACGCAGAGCATCACATATACCGCGCCCGCGCTCTTCAACGTAACAGGTTCGGTGATCGCCTCCGGCGTCGGCGCCAACAACGCCTTCGTCTCTCTCACCGGCACGCCGACCGGCCAGTCCAACGTCATCACGACCGGCGCGCAGACGGATTCGGGCGGCGCGTTCACGATCCGAGCTCCGGCCGGAAGCTACCAGATACGCGCGGACAAGCCCGGCTTCATATCCTCGCCTCCCGCCACGGTCGCCGTCTCGGGTAACACGGCGGCGGGCTCGGTAGAGCTCACGACCGCCGCGCGGACGATCACCGGCACCGTAACCTTGAGCGGCGCCGGCGTCTCTGGCGCTTTCGTCGACGCGACGAACGGCAACGGCGGCTTCGCGGTCGCGCAGACGGATTCCGCCGGCGCCTACTCGCTCGGCGTTTCTCCCGACTCGTGGAATCTCACGGCGCACTCCATCGGCTACGAGGGTTCGCTTTCGAGCGTCGCCGCGGGCGCGACGGGTCAAACGATCGCGCTTTCGGCTATCTCCGGATTTACGGTAACGGCCGAGAAGCAAGAAACGATAACGCCGACGCAGGGCGGATTCGTCACCAACTCCGATATTGGCGCAAACTTCAGAATGACGATCCCCGCGAACGCGCTCGGCACGGGGTCGAACGCCGGTACAGTGAAGACGCAGGCGAACACGGCCGTCCCGAACTCGGCGAACGGCACCGTTCTCTCCAAGAGCGCGGTTTCCATCTCTTCCGTCGATTCGTCTGGACAGCCAGTCAAAAACCTCAATGACGAGGTAACCATCGTCGTGCCCTACAGCGAGGCGGACATTCCGAGCGGCCGCTCCGAGAGCGACATCCAGCTCGGCGTATGGAACGATGCGACGCAGACCTACGACATCCTCTCGACGACCGTCGATGCGACGAACAACACCCTCACCGCGAATATCTCGCACTTCTCGGATTTCGCTCCAATCGTGCCTGCCCAGTCGAGCAGTTCCTCCAGCGACAGCGGCGGCGGGGGAGGAGGAGGGGGAAGCGTCGGCGGCGGCGGCAGTAGCATCAATTCGGGCATAACGACCACGGCAACCACGACCGCGAAAGCGCAGATCACCTATCCCGACGGGCGCGTCGTGTATGTCGATCAAAATCTCGGCATTGCGGCCGCCGCTTCCGGTTCTGCAAGCGTCGCATCAAGCGCAAAAGCGGCGCGCTTCGCCGTTCTGCTCAAGCAGGGCTCGAAGCACGCCGATGTCTCGCGCCTCCAGAGGCTCCTCGGAGTCGAGCCGACAGGCTACTTCGGCGCGCTGACCAGGGCGGCGGTCGAGGCGTTCCAGCTGAAGCATTCGATCGCAAAGCGGGGAGACGCGGGTTTCGGCCTCGTGGGTCCGATGACCAGAGCAAAGCTGAATGAGCTCGGTTCGGACTCGCTCGCCGCAAGCGCTTCGAGTCTCGCGCCCGGCGCACCCGCGAACGCTTTGTTCTCGGTTCGCCTTGCGCAAGGCTCCCGAGGAGCCGACGTGAAGCGCCTGCAGAGCCTGCTTGGCGTCGAGTCAAGCGGCTACTTCGGCGCACTGACCAGGGCGGCGGTCGAGGCTCTCCAGCTGAAGTACGGCATCGCTAATCCGGGAAACGAAGGATTTGGCACGCTCGGCCCGAAGACGCGCGCGAAGATCGGCGAGGTCTTCGGAAGCGGTGTTGCGGCTCCGGAAGCCTCCGCGCAGGGACAATCCTCGAGCGAGAATGCGTCGCTCAATGCGATCGTCGCTCTCGCGCGACCGCTCCGCGTCGGCGCTTCGGGCGACGACGTGAAGACCCTGCAGATCGTCCTCAACAGCGATCCCGACACGCGCGTTGCTACGGATGGCGACGGGGCTCCGGGCAGTGAGACGACGCTCTTCGGCCGCCTCACACTGAAAGCGATCAAGAAGTTCCAGGAAAAGCACGGCATCGCAAGGCTCGGAGAAGACGGATACGGCAATGTCGGTCCGAAGACGCGCGCGAAGCTGAATACGCTCCTAGCCGCGTGGCTGAAGGCGCTCCTCCCAACCTCGGTTCCCGCGCAAACGCCGGCGCCGACGCCCGCTCCTGCTTCAACCTCGACTCCTGTTGCGAGTACGGCGGCCGCGGCTACATCGAGCGTTTCTGCCGATGCGAGCGCGTCAACGACCTCGGCGGCCTCGACAACGATTCAGTAACGCATTACCAGATACGAGCCGCGGCGCGCCAGGCGCCGCGGTTTGTTTTTGGCTTGAAATAAAGCTATAGTGGCATATCTCCGGGCGGGAGTTTTTTCATTTATGGAAATCAGGAATATTGCAATTACCCCAGTAGGAAAGCGCTGTGCGCTTCCTACGGGGCAGGTCGCGCACTCTTGCATCGGCTTCTTTGTCGTATGGAGATAAGAAACATCGCGATCATAGCCCATGTGGATCATGGGAAGACGACCATTACCGACGCGCTCCTGCGGCAGACGGGCGTCGCGGAAGAAGGGGTCTCGATGGATTCCAACGCTCTCGAGCGCGAGCGGGGCATCACCATTTATTCGAAGAACGCCTCCATTCCGTACAGAGGCACGAAGATAAATCTCGTGGACACGCCCGGGCACGCGGATTTCGGGAGCGAGGTGGAGCGCGTTCTGCGCGCCATCGACTCCGTTCTTTTGGTCGTCGACGCGCAGGAGGGGCCCATGCCGCAGACGCGCTTCGTGCTGAAAAAGTCGCTCGAACTTGGCTTGAGACCCATCGTCGTCGTCAACAAGATAGACAAACCGGCTGCTGATCCGGCTCGTGCCGAAGAAGGGGTGCTCGAACTTTTTCTCGAACTCGGTGCGACGAACGAACAGTCCGATTTTCCAGTTGTGTATACGATAGGGAAGCAGGGCATCGCGAAATTGAAACTTGAAGATGATTCCAAAGATCTCACTCCGCTTCTCGAGACCATTATCAGACATGTCCCCGCTGTCGCGCCGGGCGAAAGGGATAAAAAGATCGCGCGGTTGCAGCCGTTCAATCTCGGGTACGACAATTTTCTTGGGCGGCTCGCGATAGCGCGGGTATACGAGGGCACACTGCATACGGGCGACGCGGTTTTCATAAAAAAGCCTGACGGGATCACACGCAACGGAAAAGTGACAAAGATGTTCAGCTTCTGCGGTTTGAATCGTATTGAAACGTCGAAAGCCGAAGCGGGAGATATCGTTGTCGTTGCCGGACTGCCGGATATTTACATCGGTGATACCATCACGAACGATGCGAATGTGGAGCCGCTCCCAGCCATAGCGATCGACGACCCCACTATCTCGCTGAATTTTTTGGTCAACAATTCTCCCTTCGCAGGGCGCGAAGGAAAGTATGTGACATCGCGGCAGCTACGCGACCGTCTTGCAAAAGAACTGGAGATCAACGTCGGTCTTCGCGTCGACTTCGCCGACGACTTTTTCAAAGTATCGGGGCGGGGAGAGCTTCACATCGCGATCTTGCTCGAGAACATGCGCCGCGAAGGGTATGAGATGCAGGTCTCGCAGCCCCAAGTTATTTTTCATGCGGAGAACGGCGTCAAGATGGAGCCTTTTGAGGAGGTTATCGTGGACGTGCCAAGTGAGTATCAAGGAGCCATCATTGAGCGTCTCGGAACTCGCAAGTTCATAATGAAGGATCTGAAAGTCCACGACAGTCATTCGTCCTCCGCTTCGCGGTCGCAGGTGCGCTTGATTTTCGAGGGACCTACACGCGGCCTTCTGGGATATCGCAATCAGTTTGTTCTGGACACGCGCGGTGAAGGCATCATTTCGTCTCGAGTCATCGGCTTTTTCCCGTACGCGGGCGAGATACGAAAGCGGGCGGTCGGTTCCATGATCTCGATGGCCTCTGGAAAAGCGCTAGGATATTCTCTCTGGAATCTTCAGGAGCGTGGCGTGCTCTATATACACGCCGCGACAGAAGTGTACGAGGGCATGGTCATTGGCAACACTTCGAAGGGCGAAGAAATGGCGGTCAATCCGACCAAAAACAAAAATCTCACCAACGTCCGCTCGTCGGGCACCGACGAAGCGCTCACGCTCATTCCTCCGTTCCGGCTCACCATAGAGCGCGGGCTCGAAGTGATGGGCGAGGATGAATATCTCGAAATAACGCCGACATCCGTGCGCCTGCGCAAGCAACAACTCACCGAGAACGACCGCGTCCGCGCGCGGCGGCTCGGACTCTAGCTTATCCACGCGGGTCGGTAGCGCATGCCCGGACCCGTGTGATGATAATGGTATGTCATTCATGCCGATGGGTGTGGGCGCGCCTGTTCCGCTTCCTAAAACGAGGATGGGCCGGTGGAAAGCGAGCAAAACCATCGTGAAAGAATCCTGGCGGCTCCTCATGCTCGACAAGGAGATACTGTGGTTCCCCGTGATTTCCGGGCTTGTCACGCTCCTCGTGTATGCCGCCGTCGGCTATACGTATTTTCTTACGGTACTTGGCGGGAATTTCAACGCCCTGGAAACCCTGGAAGAGAAAGGATTCGACATTGTATCGCTCGTATTCCTTTTCGTCCTGTACACGCTCTCCTTTTTTGTCGTGAACTTTTTTCAGGCAGGCATCATGATAATCGCGCGCGCGCGATTCTCCGGGCGGGATCTCGGTTTTGCCGACGGCATCGCCGGCGTGGCCTCAAAACTCGGCAAGCTTTTCGTATGGTCGGCCATCAACGCGACGGTCGGCGTCATTCTCGCTCAGACAGCTTCCCGTTCGCGGATGCTCGGCAATATCGTGTCGATGCTTTTAGGCGCCGCATGGAACATAATGACCTTCTTCAGTTTGCCGGCACTTGTCTTGAATGACGTTTCGATACCGGGTGCCTTCAAGGAGTCTGCCTCGATGGTTAGGAGGGTATGGGGGGAGACCATCATCGTCGTCTTTGGGGTCGGGCTTTTCTTTGGCGTGATCGTAGGAGTGGGGATAATAGTATGTTTCGTTGCGGCCGGGATCGCCTTTGAGGTGTTTGCCGCAGAAACACTCTCGGTCTTGATACTGCTCGGCGTACTGCCGCTTTTCATCATCATCGTGCTCATCACTGCCTCGGCACTCGGCGCCATATTCAAGACCGCGCTCTACGAATATGCCAGCACGGGCCAGATACCCGCTGGATTTTCTCCAGAGATAGTCCAGGACGCCATCTCTCGGAAATGATCGTTCAATGTCGCAGACGTACCAGTGAGGCGGATTTGATACAATGACGGCATGACCAAGCGGCCGATGCCCAAGAGCGAGGAGGAGTGGAAGCAGATGCTTACGCCGGAGCAGTACCACGTACTGCGGGAGAAGGGGACCGAGATGGCGTTTACTGGAGAGTACGTCCACGAGAAGGCCAATGGCACCTATGCATGCAAGGCATGCGGGAATCCTTTGTTCGATTCCACCGCGAAATTCGATTCCGGCACCGGCTGGCCGTCATTCGATTCCGCGTTGCCAGGCGCCGTCGAGCAACATCGCGACTCTAGCGGTGGCATGGAACGCATCGAAACAACCTGCGCTCGTTGCGGCTCTCACTTAGGGCACGTTTTCGACGACGGCCCGACGCAAACAGCCAAGCGATACTGCATTAACTCCGTCTGCCTCGCTCTCGAGGAGAAGTAATGGATACGTATGCGTGATATGCGACGCTTATAAAGCCCGCGTGGGCGCCGCCGGCATGGGTTTTCGGGCCTGTGTCGAATTCCCCAAACCCAAGATTTGCAGGATGATTTTACTGATATTCACACATCTCCCTAGCTAGTGTATGGTGCAGGTGCGATACTTCACC
>MFLB01000032.1 GCA_001781445.1 Candidatus Kaiserbacteria bacterium RIFCSPHIGHO2_01_FULL_58_22
ATACGGCGCTCGAAGAGCTGTGCGACAAATACAAGACGGATCCCGATCCGCACATCGCGAAGATAAAGGACCTCGCCGCTGGGGCAGTACTCATTGTCTCGATCATGGCGTTAATCGTCGGCGCGATTATCTTTATTCCCTACCTTTTGTCATGAGCGGACTGGATAATGCTACTTTGCATGCACTTTACACGATTCGTGATCCTCTTCTGACGCAGATTTTTTTAATTATTACCGCTCTCGGCGAAGCAAGTTTTACTGCAGGAGTCACAATATTTCTCGCGATATATCTTTTTACAAGGAAACGTGTCGCAGAAACTGTTGGGCTTCTGGTATCAGCGGGTGGCGCAGGGGCTGTTATTTATGGCCTGAAGGAAATCGTGGGGCGGGCACGACCTGATGTTATTTACAATGTCGTCGAAGAAACTACGTCATCGTTTCCGAGTTGGCACGCTGGGCTTGCGGTGGCCCTGTATGGGTACTGCATTTATTTGCTGTGGGCCTTAGTCCGCGCGCATCGGTGGGCACGCGCGGCGATAAGGCTCTTACACGTACTTATTCTTGCAATAACGTTTAGCCGCCTGTACTTGGGCATGCACTATGTGAGCGACGTTCTCGTTGGCGCGTTTATCGGTGGGGTCTTCCTGGCCTTAGGTATATTCCTTTCGCAGCGACTCAGTCGCCATTCAGTATCGTCTTCAAAAGCGCCATGCGGACGATGAGGCCATAGCCGACTTGCCTGAAGTAGACGGCATGCGGAGAATCATCCACGTCCTCCGCGATCTCCCCTACACGAGGCAGGGGATGAATGATGATGGCGCCCTCTTTCATCGCGTCGGCCGTCTCGCGCGTGATGATGTAGCGGCCCTTCAGCTTCTCGTATTCCGCGTCATTCTTTATCCACTCCTTCGCGATGCGCGTCTGGTAGAGAACGTCGGCATCGCGGAACACAGCCTGCATGTCTTCCGTCTCCACATATTGAACCCCGTGTTCCCGCAGGTGGGACTTCACGTCGTCTTCCATGCGCAACTCCGGTGCGGAGACGAAGGTGATGCGGATGTCCTTGTACTTGCTCAAAAGGTACGCGAGCGAGCGCGGCGAGCGGTAGTAGCGCAAATTGCCGACGAATGCGATATGGATGCCGTCTTCCCTGCCGAGTTCGCGCTGGATCGTGTAGAGGTCGAGAAGCGCCTGCGTGGGATGCTGGCCGAGGTTGCCGTCTCCCGCGTTGATGACGGGTATCTTCGACACGGCGGCGGCGCGAGTGGCAGAGCCGGTTTCCCCGTGCCGAAGAACGATGATGTCGGCGTAGTGGTTGATGACGCGGATAGAATCCTCGAGCGTCTCGCCCTTCGCCTGAGAGGAGGAATCCCCGCTCTCCATCGTTATCACGTCGCCGCCCAGGCGGAGCATGGCGGATTCAAAGGAGAGGCGCGTGCGGGTGGAAGGTTCGTAGAAAAGCGCGGCGAGTATTTTTCCGTCGAGGGTGCGCTCGCGCTTCCCTTCGAGGCTCGTCGCGAGCTCGAAAAGCTTCTTCAAGGATTCCCTATCGAACTGCTGTGTCTCTATGAGGTGTTGCATTGGCATTGAGCGACAGTATACAGCGAACAGTGAACAGTGAACAGTGAACAGCGCGTATGATCAAATCCGCTTGAGCAATGCGAAATGGTGCTCCAACGCTGCGTTCTGCACCACCCAGTGGTACAGCGCGGGGGAAAGGAGTATCGTGAAGACGGTCGTGCCGAGCACGTGCATGAGGGTGAAGGGGATCTGGCCGACTAGGGCGGCGGCGAGCGGCTGGGCGTTGAATACCGGGCCGATCAGCATCGTTGCGGCGTCGTAGAGGATCGTGCCGGGGATGCCGAAGACGAGGAAGTTCTTCACGCTCGCCTCGCGATTCCTGAAAAAATAGTGCGCGCCGACGCCGAGGAGCCCGTAGCAGATCGCGGTAACCCACGTCCAACTCCCCCATCCGCTCGTGATGGCGTCGTAGAGAACGATGCCGAGGAACCCGAACAGGAAACTGCCGACCGGCCCGTAGCGTTTCGAGAAAGGCATGACGACGCTAAGCATCGGCTCGAAATTCGGCGGGCGGAACGGGATGAGGCGGAAAAGAAAGACGGCTGTCCAGCCGATGAGGAATTTAAGCGAGCCTGCCGTTGAAGATTCCATGGGAGATAGAGTATATCATCGAAGCATGGAGAGGCTGGGGATTATTACTTGCGCAGAATACCTCGCGGCTCTGCCGCGAGGATGAATGCGCAAGAGCGGAGGGGGTCGGGGAACCGCGGTCGGTTCCCCGTGGAGGAGAGCCGCGAGCGATAGCGAGCGTTGAGAACCGGTTCTCAAAAGTAAAATGCCGCGAGCTTGTTGCGCGGTATTTTACTCGGCCTGTATGAATATATGTGCAGCTGATGAAATATTCATACATCAAATCCGGCGCAAAAGACGCGACCCCGCCATCAGGCGGGGCCGCGCATACGATGTTGGAGGTCGTATCTCCGTCACGGGATGTTTAGAGTCCGAATCGGAGTTTCAACTGCGCGATGAGCGCTTCGAGGCGCGCGATGAACCGAGCGACGCCCTCGGCGCGTATTCCATCACCATCGTCATCGTCCTCCACGACGACTTTCGCCGCCGCGAACACCTGCGTGCTCGCGTTGAGCGTACCGGAGACTTTCACTTCGCTTCCGGTCGCGAGGTTCGCGAGCGCGAGCGTGTTCCCCTCGTCGTTCTTGATGGACGTCGTGCCCGATACCGATACCGTCGTCGTGCCGTTCCTGCCGACTATCACCAAGGTGCCGGCAGTCGTCGAGACGCTCTCTACGGTTCCCTTGATGCTCACCTGCCCCGCTGTCTTCGGGGATTTCGGATGCGCCGTTTTGTTTTCAACATTCGTCGCCTTCACGGTAACCGTTGAGGTCGTGTCTGAGACGGCGACTCCGCGGAAGTTTACCGTATCGCCCACGGCGATATCGGCTATCGAACCCCGGCCAGAACCCTTGATCTCGAACTTAGTCGAGGAGTCCGTCTGCACGTTGAACGTGAAAGGCGGCGTATTGCTCGTGGCGGTAAAACCGCTCGTCGAGGTGGCCGTTACTGTCGCGCCCCGGACGCGCACGTCGTTGTCGTCCTCTATGCGAACTCGGAAATCCGGCGCGCGCAGGTCGAATTTTCCGAAGAGATTAAAGAAGCCGTTGCCCGGGCCGCGATTCTCGCGGCCTCGATCGCGGTTCTCCCCTTCATCGGCATGCGTGATGGTTGCAAGCCCGATGCCGAGCGCGACGACCGCCGCGAGAAGGTATGCGGTGCTCTTGAATGACAGTTCCTTGCGTTTGTTCATAGTAGTTTGATTGATGTTTTTAATGGCTGGTAATACTCATGTATCTATCTTTTCGACCTTATGGAGCCACGCGAAACTCGCGTTCCGCATGAGCTTACAGATAAAGACGGCTCTTGTGCCGCTTTCTTTCACGTTTAGCAACGCCTGCGCCCGGCTTATCCGGCACTCAAGGAAGCCGCCGAGCGGCGGGAGACAATCGTACACCAGTCGCCATGGAGCCGCAATGAATAATCTAACGACATCGTAAGTCATTGTAACGACTTACGATGTCGTTATGGCGCCTATCCCAAATGCGCGTGGTCGTTCCAGATCCAAAGCGTCCACGGCGTAGCTTCTCCCCACGCTTGTTTTACTGCCGGGGCTCCGTATCGAAGTACCGTGATGCCGGTATTTTCCATCACCAAAGAACGCGCGAGAGGCTCGAAGTTCTTGCCGTCCAGATTGTTGCCATATAGAGCGCGCGCGACGATGTAGCGCATATAAAAACCGTGCGTAACTACCAGGAGGTGTTCTTCGGAGCGCGCTTTCAGAAAATCGAGCGCTTGGCCTGCCCTCTCTTTCAGGTCCGCGAAGTTCTCGCCGTCCAGCACCCGTGGTCCCTTGTCCATCAAGCTTTGCCACCACAATTCGTTGATGCGTTCTGCCTCGGGGTCCCCGAACGGCTTGCCGTTGAGCTCGGTCGGCTTGCGTCGCTCTCGGAAAAGTTCCGAGAATTCGACCGGATGGCCGGTCTTCTCGGCGATTATCTCCGCCGTCTCTTTGGCGCGCGTCTGATTACTCGAAATGATGCCCTCGATCGGAAGCTTCTCGCAACGTTCGGCAACGAATCTCGCTTGTTTTCTTCCACTGTCCGTCAGCGTTACGTCGACTGCCTGATAGACTGGCGCGATATTGCCTGTACTTTCTCCATGGCGTACGAAATAGACTGTTTTCATAATTTTTCTTACTCGCCATATAACGACATCGTAAGTCGTTAGTGTTAGAGAACGAACTTGCCGTCTTTGTAGATGACTTTTGTGGAGCCGTTCTTTAGGTGCGCCGTTACGGTGCGGCGGGTCGTGGAGATGACGTCGGTGTGTACCGAGGAGTCGTTGAAGCCGAGGCGCTTCGCCTCTTTGTCGGTGAGCTTAGAAACGTCGCCCGCGTAGGTGTCGCGATAGCTCATCCCAAGCGCGATGTGCGAATTGCCGTAGGGACCGCCGATGTTTTCGTCGAATAGGGTTTCCGCCATGAATTTGGTGATGCGAGAGTGCCGCTTGTCGGTGAGCGAGTACTCGCCTATCTTGTCGGCTCCCTTCGTCGCGATCATTTCTTTGAGAAGCTTCTCATTCGTCTTCGCTTTCGATCTGACGACGCGGCCATTTTTAAACCACAGCTCGATGCCGGTTATCTTGTTGCTGTAGCGATAGAGCGGCTGATTGACGCGTATCCAGCCGTTCGTCCCCCGCCAATCGGGCGAAGTGAATATTTCGAACGATGGGATGTTCCTACCGCTTCCCGCGTGCCACGCCCGCTTTTCCCCCAGCGTGTACCAAATGTCCATGTCAGGACCTTTTGCGTGAAGCCTATCAATCTTTGGCGAAAGTTTGTTGAGGCGGCTACGGTATTTTTCAATGTCGCGATAGACCGATTTCCACTTTGCAATAGGATTTTTCTCGTCGAGAAAACACGCCTTGATAATCTGGTTCCAATACGCTTTTTCGGAGAGTCCCGCTTCTTTTGCCATCGCAGGCGTGCCATATAGCCCGATGGTCCACGTAAACTTTCCTTTCCACTCCTTTCTGTTGACCAAATCCTTATAGGGTTTGAGTGCGACTCCGCGTTGCATTATTTTCTTGGCATCGACACCCTTCAGCGCATGCGGGTCAGCTTCTGCATGAATATATATCGAATGGTCTATTTGCTCTGCGAGTCCTCGCAGATAGTTCTCCGGAAAGAAGCTGATCTGGTGGGGTTGCGCATGTTCGTAAAAGTAGCGCGAAACACTGATGTTGCGCCGCTTATCGCCCTTCTCATCGTCCGGCCCGTAGTTCGAGATAACGTGCCCGCCCGCATCTACGATCGCATTGCACACCGCGATGTAGAGCGGCTTCGCGCTCTCCGATGCGGAAACCCGCACCACCTCTCCTTTTTTAATTCCCTTCCCGCCCCCGAGCGCGAAATTCACGAGCACGTCGGCGTATTTCTTGAGTATCGTGTCGCTTGGAACGTATGCCATTGGGCA
>MFLB01000033.1 GCA_001781445.1 Candidatus Kaiserbacteria bacterium RIFCSPHIGHO2_01_FULL_58_22
GCACCTGCACCATACACTAGCTAGGGAGATGTGTGAATATCAGTAATTCACAATGACGACAAATTCTCCGCGGGCTTTTTTGCCTTTCTCGAGCTGCGTAGCAAGCTCTGCGGGCGTACCAGAGAGAACTTCTTCGTGGATCTTGGTGAGTTCTCGCGCGACGGTAATGCGAGATTTGGGAGCGACTTTTTCTAATTCAGACAACAATTTAAGAATGCGGTGCGGGGATTCGTAGAGTACAACCGGGATTTTGCTCGTTGCGATTTCCTTCAGAGTTGTCTGACGACCCTTTTTGTGCGGCAGGAAACCTAGGAAGACAAAAGTGTCGACGGGTATACCCGCAACCGAGAGTGCCGCGGTCAGAGCCGACGGACCGGGGACCGCTTCTATCTTCGCTTCCGGCGCGTATTCGCGCACATAGGCCACGAGTCGCGCGCCCGGATCCGATACGCCGGGCGTGCCCGCGTCGGTCACGTATGCGACATGCTCCCCGCGAGCGAGTCGTTCAACGACCTCGTCTGCCCTTTTGTGTTCCGTCGCCGCGTCAAGTCGAAATACTGATTTGCGAAGGCCGTAATGGTTGAGGAGCTTCAAGATAACGCGTGTGTCTTCTGCATAGATGCAGTCGCACTCCTTGAGGTTCCAAAGCGCGCGGAACGTGAGATCGCCCAAATTCCCTATCGGCGTCGCGACGATTGAAAGCGTTCCCATACTATGCAGGGATAATTCCTAAAATTAGTCCGATATGAGTGCGGATATCCGCGAGGACTGCCGGTGATACTTTACCCACGCGGCGCAAAGCGCGTGCATCGATGTCAATTGTCTTGTGTTGGTCGGACAAGACCGTGCCAACGATTTCGCCCTTTGTGAGGGAAACTTCATTTGCATATCCTTTCGTCTGCGAAGTAATCGGACATACGGTGCAAAGTCCGCTCGCTTTCGTATAAGAACGCACTGAAACTACAACGGCCGGACGACGTCCAGCTTGCTCATGACCGCGCGTTCCCGAGTAATCTACCCACACGATATCGCCCGCATCGGGTACGTAACGCACTACTACCATACCTCACGACCCTGGGTCACACCGAAGTCAACAAGATCGTGCTTGTCGCGCCTCGATACGCCACGCACGAGATCTTTAAGTGTGAGACGTTTTTGAGGAGATTTTTTCGTAAGGACAATCGAAGAACCGCGTAAAGTCGTCTGAACCTCCGCATGTGCAAGACCAAGGGTATCGACAAACGCTTTTGGTAAGAGCACTCCGTGTCCATTCCCCCATTTTCGTACGGAGGTAATCCGGACCTGCTCCGCTACAGTTGTTTTCATACCGAGAAGTTTAAACAATGTATAAACAGTTGTCAAATGACCTTATTGTAAGTTCAGCGATATCTGAAACCTCCCTTAAATGATCAATCGCTTCAAATCCGACTACTGAAGACAGTGCCAGTACCCATCATGCCATACTCGCTCCGCTCGTTTAGCCGGCGCTTGCTCGGAAACGAGAGCAAGCTCTCGCTTCTCTCGCTTCGCTAGGCTATAGTCTCTTCTGATGCGCAAAAAGGCTCACTTCATCGGCATCGCGGGCATGGGCATGAGCGCGGTCGCCATCCTCCTCAAGGAACAAGGCTGGCTCGTGGGCGGCTCCGACAGCGAAGCATACCCGCCTGCGACGAGCCAGCTTGAACGGCACGGCATTCCCTGCACGGCCTCTTACGATCCCGGGAATATTCCAAAAGACGCGGATCTCATCGTCGTCGGCATGAATGCGAAGCTGAAGCGCGAGAACAATCCGGAAGTGAAAGCCGCATACGATTCCGGCATTCGCATGACCCCGTTCCCGAAAGTGCTTGGTGATATCGTGCGAAAAAGAAAGCCGATCGTCGTCGCCGGTTCCTATGGAAAATCAACGATTACGTCTCTTCTTGCGTGGTGCCTTTCGCGTTCGGGAATTGGTGCGGGCTGGTTTATCGGCGCTTCTCCCGAAGGAATGGAACCGTCACACCTTGGCACTCATCCGGTCTTTGTCCTCGAAGGAGATGAATATCCGACCTCACACGACGACTTACGGCCCAAGTTCGCGCATTACAACGCGCATGACGCGCTCATAACGGCCGTGACGCATGATCACGTGAATATCTACAAGACCCAGCGGGAGTTTTCAGAACCTTTCCGCGCGCTCGCCGCCGGCCTTCCCGATGACGGGATACTTCTCTTGTGCGCGGACGAGCCGAACGCCGCGTCGCTTGGAAAAGAGACGCGAGCGCGCGTCACTCTCTACGGCATGACGAGTTCGTCCGAGTGGTACGCAAACGATATCTCACGCGGAGAGGTGACGAGTTTTGATCTCATGCGCGGCTCGGAGAAAATTGCACGACTTTCGACCTCTCTTATAGGCGATCACAACATTCAAAACGTCGTCGGCGCCTCGGCAATGCTCTTGGAAAAAGAGCTGATTACACCAGAACAACTCGCGGAATCTGTCAGAGATTTCAAAGGCCTCGCGCGCCGCCTCGACAAAAAGACCGCGCGTTCGTCCGTTCCCGCATACGAAGGGTTCGGCTCGTCGCGCGAGAAACTTCGCGCCGCGATCGCGGCGATAAAAGCACAATACCCCGAAAAACGCCTCGTCGTCGTCTTCGAGCCGCACACGTTCAGTTGGCGCAATAAAATGATGTTGCATTGGTTCGACGATGCATTCGAGGGCGCCGGGCTCGTAATCCTCTACAAACCGGCCGAGCAGGGAGCGGCGACGCACGAGCAGAGCACGCAGGAAGAAATGACAGAGCGACTTGCGCGCGCAGGTGTCGCAGTACGACCCACAGCCGCGCCGGAAGAGACGCTCGCAATACTCTCGTCGGAAGTCGGCAGGGACGATGTCGTTCTTCTTTCCTCTTCCGGCGCGATGGACGGCCTCATTGAACGAATCCCCGAATGGCTTGATAATACCTTTTGACCATGCGCTTCTTCTCCAGTGAACTCGGGCACGAATACGCCAAGACGTATACGTTCGGCTATTGCAATTATGGCGTCCTCGAACCGGGTGACGACATTTCTGATATGTATGCCAGCGGCTACCTTCCCTACTCCGGCTCGCCGGAGAGTAAAGGAATGTTCTACATGGCGCGAAGTGCTCGCATCTACCTTCCCGAATTCGAACTCAATAGTGAATGCCGCCGCGTCGCAAAAAAATTCGACGGAACATTCTCCCGCAAAGCAGTGCCGCTCCGCGATTTTGATGTTACGGAAGAATTCATCACGTTTTGGCTCGACTACTTCGCTCGCGCGCACGGCCCGTCAGTGGTGTCACGTGAACGGGTCAAGCTCTGGCTCGATTTCGGCATTATCACGCACATCGGCATCTACAAGGACGAGAGTGGCAACGTCGCTGCCTACACGCTCGAAGTCGCAGATGACGTGATAACCCACGATTGGTATCAGAGCTGGTCTAGAGAATACGATAAATCGTCGCTCGGCATGTGGCTACTTATTGATATCGCTCGCACAACCAAAGCACGTGGCGCGCAATACTACTACTGCGGCACAGCGTATTCGGAAAATTCGTACAAATCGAATCTTCCTGCGCTTGAATTCTGGAATGGTACGGAGTGGAACAAAGACACAAACAACAAGCGCCTTAACGAGCGTCTAAAAACGGACGGGCAACGACAAGTATCGTTCCTCGACGAGTGGAAACAAAAACACCCGCTTTTTTAGAGGGCGTGCTATGATGTCGATATGACTCAGGCAACCGTATACAAGAAAATAGTCGCGCTGGAGCGCGAAGTGCAAAAAATGAAGCTGGAAGCGTACCGCACACTCCCGAAGTCGCAGCGCCCGCGTTCTCCCTATTCCGAGAAAGCCCTCGGTCGCGCGGTGCGCAAGACGCGAAATGCCATGTGGCAGCGCCACTATGCAAAGAAGATCAAGAGTATTTCTTGACACGAGCGCGCTTCTTGCAGGTCTCAACTCTCCGACAGGCGCCGCTGGCGCCATTCTCGTAGCATGCTTTTCCGGCGAAATTGTCCCGCTCATTTCTCCGCAGGTCATCGAGGAGGCGGAGCGCAACATCTCGCTGAAATTTCCGATGCTCGATAACGCGTGGCATTCATTTTTACTGATTCCGCCACACGTAACAAAGAAGCCGGCCATCTTGCAGGTTCGTAAAGCGTACGCGCTACTCCCGACGAGCGACGCGCCTATTCTGGCAAGCGCGACAGCGAGCAAGCCGGACGCGCTCGTCACGTGGGACGTCAAACATTTCCTCCGTGCGAACGTTGTTGCATCGGTCGAATTCCCCGTCCTGACGCCCGGAGAGTTCCTCGCAAGATTCTTTTGACACGCCAAAGCGCCCACTTACACATCGCTCCTCGACGAGTGGAGGCAAAATCATCCTTTGTTTTAGGGGTCCTCCGCCTGCTAAAAAGATCACTTCAATTTTTTCATTAAGTCCTCTAGCGCCTCGACGTTTTCTAGATACTCCTTCTCAAATTTTTTCATATCCGTCAGCTCGGATTCTAGCTTCGCAATATATTCATCAGCGCTTTTCCGATTGCGGTGGACGGAATTGCCGCTTTCGCCGTCTCAGGAACTGCTGTGGTTGCATGTAGGGCTACGGCCACTGCGCCGAGTACCGTCTTTATGGACCGCAGCTTTTCTCTAACACAAGAAGTATATGGTTCAGCCCGTTTAAAACAAGGGTCGGGAATTATTATCCCCAGAGCAATGGTGTGGTTGGAAAAATTTTTCCGTCCTCGTATTCGATGCTCGGTTCTCTGTCGCGCTCAAGGAGGAGCGGGCCGTCGAGGTCTACATAGTCTGCGAATTGCGCTACGACGGTCGCCGGAGCCATCGAGAGCGATGTGGACACGTGACAGCCGACCATAACGGCAAGCCCGGCTTTTTTCGCCTTTTCTGCCATCGCGAGAGCTTCGGTGAGCCCGCCGGCTTTGTCGAGCTTGATGTTAACCGCCCTATATGTCCCGACGATTTTCTCAATATCCGCAGACGTGCGCGCCGATTCGTCCGCACAAATTTTTATCGAAGTCATTATACTGTAATTCTGCAGAATATTGGAATAACCATCTCGCAGAGGTTGTTCAATAAGCTCTACTGAAGCATCTTCGCACGCGCGTATCATCGTCTCGATATTGGATTCGTTCCACCCCTCATTTACATCGACAATGAGCCGCGACTTCGGCGCTACTTGGCGGATTTTTCGCAGTCGTTCTTCATCGCCTTCTGCGCCAAGTTTTATTTTCAAAATGGAATATTTTTGCGCCGCGCCTTTCACCTGTTCGGCCATTGTTTCGGGAGCACCAAGACCGATGGTAAAAGAAACGAGCTTCGGTTGCGGGTTTGCGATGCCAACGAGCTCCCAAATCGTCTTCCCCTTCTGTTTCGCCTCCAAATCCCACAACGCGCAGTCGAGCGCGTTGCGCGCCGCCCCTGCGGGCAAAGCCTCCGGCAAGGCTTCCCGGCTCATCCCC
>MFLB01000034.1:0-12944 GCA_001781445.1 Candidatus Kaiserbacteria bacterium RIFCSPHIGHO2_01_FULL_58_22
GAGCCGTTTGCCCCCGCCCCGCCGCCCATTCAATTTTCAAAAACCCCCGCGAAATAGATGTGCATGCCTGTCCGCCTTTGGCGGAGAGGATTGGCGGCGGGGCGGGGGCCGAGGGCGCGGCGTACTCGCGCGCCCGAGAGAGTCAGCACGGAGTCGAATCGTACAATCCGGTACAAAGCCACCACGCGCGCGGAGCGCGCGACAGTCAGTCAGCGTTGGTGCTAAAATGAGTTCGAGCAGCGTTGTAGATACTCACAAACCCCCGACCCCCGTCTGAGAAACCTCTCGGTTTCCCAACATTGCGCTTCGTGCAATCCTTCCTCCCCGGGGGCTTGTGTCGTCTCGCTCCGGAACCTAACACAAAAAATGCGCGTGATATAATTCGCGCATGGCGTATTACAACGATGCGATTTTCTGGGTTGAGGTCGAAAGGATAAAGCCGAATCCTTTTCAGCCGCGCAAGAATTTCGACGAGGCCGCGCTCGCCTCGCTCGCGGAGAGCATCCGGAGCTACGGCGTTCTTCAGCCGCTCACAGTAACCCGCAAAGAGATAGAGAGGCCGGGCGAGGGGATACAGGTCGAATACGAGCTCATCGCCGGCGAGCGGCGGCTCCGCGCCGCGAAGCTCGCCGGTATCGCGCAGGTGCCGGTCGTTATCCGAAGCGGCGAGGACGACGACAGGATGAAGCTTGAGCTTGCCATCATCGAGAATCTCCAGCGCGAAGACCTGAACGCCGTGGACCGCGCGAAAGCGTTCCAGCGGCTGACGGAAGAATTCGGCCTCAAGCATCACGAGATCGGCAAGCGCGTCGGGAAAAGCCGGGAGTACGTCTCGAATTCGCTCCGCATTCTCTTACTGCCGCAGGAAATGCAGGACGCGCTCTCGCGGGGCGAGATAAGCGAGGGGCACACGCGCCCGCTCCTGATGCTCATGGACAAGCCCGCCGAGCAGAGGACGCTCTTCACCGAGATAGTCGCGCGCAAACTGAATGTCCGCGATGCCGAGCAGTTGGCGAGGCGCATAACGCCGGAGAAAACGCGAAAGACCGACCTCACGCCCGAACTCCTCCTTCTCGAGCGCGAGCTGACCGAGCGCCTCGGCACGCGCGTGCGCATCGAGAAAAAAGAGCAGGGCGGCAAGGTCATGATCGATTTTTTCTCGGTGGACGATCTCGCGCACATACGGAAGGTTCTTTCGCCCGTGCAAGCGGAGAACGTGACAGACCCACAGACCGAAGGACCACCGCAGGAAGTCCAGGCCGAAGCTCCAGCGGCGAACAAAGAGGCGAACTCGCAGGACGACCTGTCTCGCCGAGGCGGAGCCGAGGGGGACCTCTACTCCATCAAGAACTTCTCTGTCTGATGAATGTATGACTACTCTTTCGTACCATGGTACGAAAGAGTAGTCATCGTTTTTTCTGTTGCGTGGCGAGCGCGGCGCGAATGTGCTTTTTCGCCATGCTCGTTTTCGCGATGTCGTGCCACTTGCGCGTCGGGCGTCCGGGGGGCTTGGTGACGATCTCGACCATGTCGCCGTTGCGGAGCGGCGTATCGAGGCTGACCAGTTTGCCGTTCACCCGGGCGCCCGACATCCTGTTGCCGAGATCAGAGTGCACCGCGTAGGCGAAGTCTATCGGCGTCGCCGAGAGCGGCAAGTCTATGACGTCGCCTTTCGGCGTGAAGACAAAGACGCGATGGCTGAAGAAATCGCTTTTCAAGGTATCGAGATATTCCTCGGAGGCGCCTTCGGCGGCCGTGTCGGCGCGGGCGAGCTCTTTGACCCACGCGGGAACGCTGATAGAGCCGCTCGGGCCCACTCCCACGTCTTTCCCCGCGCCGCGCCGCCACGCGGGAAGGAACTGCCTGATCCACTCGAGTCCGCCCCGCGAGCCCTGCGCGGTTCCACCCTGCGTCTCTTTGTACGACAGGTGCGACGCGATGCCGTACTGCGCCTCGCGGTGCATCGCTTCCGTCCTCAACTGCATTTCCAAGGCGCTCCCGTCGCCCGTGTACACCGTCGTATGTATTGACTGGTAGCCGTTGGGCTTGGGGAAGGCGATATAGTCCTTTATCTTTCCCGGCACCGGGCGCCACTCCCCGTGAATGACGCCAAGAGCGGTGTAGCAGTCGGCGACGGTCGGAAAGATGATTCGAAGCGCGCGGATGTCGTAGATCTTCCCGATGTCCCAGTGCTTCCGCTCCAGCTTCCTGAAGAGGCTGTAGAGGCCCTTGATGCGCGCTTCGGTGCGAAACTCGCGCAGTCCCGCTTCCGCGAGCGCGCGCTTGAGGTCCTTTTCCACTTTCTCGAGGCGCTTCTCGTTCTCGTTCTTGCGCTCCTTCATGAGCTCGCGCGTCTTTTCGTACTCCTTCGGGTACGCGAAGGGGAAGGCCGCGTCTTCGAGCTCCTGCTTCGCGACGCTCATGCCGAGGCGGTCGGCGATGGGCGCGTAGATCTCGAGCGTTTCCTGCGCGATGCGCGCGCGCTTCTCCGCGCGCGGCACGTGTTCGAGCGTGCGCGCGTTGTGCAGGCGGTCCATCAGCTTGATGATGAGGACGCGGATGTCCTTGGCGGTCGCGGCGAACAGCTTCCTAAGCGATTCCGTGTGCCGCTCGAGTCCCCGATAGCGCAGGGTGCCGAGCTTGGTCACGCCCTCCACGAGCGAGAGCACCTCGGGGCCGAACTCCTGCTCTATCGCTTTGGGTTTCGTACCTGCGTCTTCGATCGTGTCGTGCACGAGCCCCGCGCTGATGGCCTCCGGGCACATGCCGGCCTGCGCGAGAAGAAAAGCGACCTCGGCCGGATGCGTGAAATACGGGTCTCCGGAAAATCGTTTTTGGTCTTTGTGCGCCTCTTTTGCGAACTCGTAGGCTTTCGACACGAGGGCGAGGCTCGCGTCGTTCTTGCTCGACATCGCCTCCAAAATGTTCTGCAAGGGACGCGCTTCAATCATAGAAATTGGCCGCTAGGGTCTAGCCACTAGCGTAAGTTCATCATACGCGTCTCTTTTCCTAGTGGCTAGTGGCTAGCGACTTTTTCCTTCTTGTGAGGATTGTGATTTGGACACGATTTGTTCGAACAACGTTCCGGGATAGTTTTGGTGCCTTGCATCATAAGAGAATCGCATTCGGGGCAGAGGCGGCCGGTCGGGCGCGCCTTGATGGCGTTCTTGCATGCGGGGTAGTTGGAACACGAAAAAAAAGGCCCGAAGCGTCCGCGGCGCTCCACCATCTCGCCGGTTTTACACACGGGGCAGGGCACGCCTGTTTTTGTCCGCGCTGTTTCGGCCGGGTCTTGCTTCACGAATTTGCATTTCGGATAGTTCGAGCACGCGATGAATCTTCCGAAGCGGCCTTCGCGTTCGATGAGTTGTCCATCCTTACACTGCGCACATGCTTCGCCGATCTCTTTCGGCGGCGCTATCTCGCTCCCATCCTCCTTGCGCGCGCCGAGGCATTTGGGAAAATCGGCACAGCTCATGAATCTTCCCGTTCTCGAGAGCTTGTAAACCATCGGCCCTTTGCAGAGCGGACACGGAAATTCGGCGGGCGCGTCTCCCATATTGGTGATTTTTTCTATTTTATTTTTGCTTTTGACGGCCCGGGTAAAGGGAGTATAGAAATCCTTGAGCGTTTTCTCATACTCGCGCGCGCCCTCCGCTATCTCATCGAGCTCGTTCTCCATCTCCGCCGTGAAGGTGTCGCTGATGTAGTCCTTGAAATGCTCTTCGAGGAACGAGGAAACGACGTCGCCCGTGTGCGTCGGGATGAGCGTGCGTCCCTGCTTTTCGACGTATCCGCGGCTCTCCAGCGTCGAAATGATGGAGGCGTACGTCGAGGGCCTGCCGATGCCCCGCTTTTCGAGTTCCTTCACGAGTCCGGCCTCGCTGTAGCGCGACGGCGGCTGGGTTTCTTTTCCTTCGGAGCGGGCTTCCGCGAGCGCGAGGGGTTCGTCCTTGGAGACGCTCGGCAAGCTCACGTCCTCGCCGCGCGCCGCCGGGTCGGCCTTCAGCCAGCCGTCAAAAACGACTCTCGAACCATTTGCAACGAAGTCGGGGACGGAGGAGATGCCTGCCCCGTTGCGGCGCGAAGCGTCTGCTTCGGGGTTGGCCGTGATCTTCGCGCGCATGACCCTCGCGTCGGCCATTTGCGAGGCGAGCGCGCGGGCGCGGATGAGCTCGTACAATCTTTTCTGGTCGTCGGTGGAGCCCGCGGAGCGCTTCTTTGCGCTCGTCGGGCGTACCGCCTCGTGCGCTTCCTGCGCGGATTTGGCTTTGGTCTTGAAGACGCGCGCCTGGTGGTAGCGCTCGCCGAATTCGCTTCGCACCGCCTCCGCGATCTCTCCGATCGCCTCCTTCGCGAGATTGGTCGAGTCGGTGCGCATGTAGGTGATGTGTCCGGCCTCGTACAGTTTTTGCGCCGCGCGCATCGTGCGGGAAGGCGAGAATCCGAGGCGGGTCGAAGCGGCCTGCTGGAGAGTCGAGGTCGTGAAGGGCGCGCGCGCCGCGCGCGCCGCCTCGCTCTCCTCGACGCTCGCGACGGCCCACGAGCCTTTTTTCGCCGCTTCGAGAATGCGCTCCGCTTCTTTTTCGTCCTTCGGCTCTTCGGAGCAGGTCGCCGTGAACATCTCGTTTTTCTTCGTCTTCAGTTCCGCCGATATGACCCAGAATTTTTCCGGCACGAACGCGCGTATCTCGCGCTCGCGCTCCATGAGGATACGCAGGGCGGGGGACTGCACGCGTCCCGCGGAAAGGCCGTACCGCACCTTTTTCCAGATGAGCCCCGAAAGGTCGTAGCCGAAGAGCCGGTCGAGGACGCGGCGCGCCTCCTGCGCTTTCACGAGCTCGTTGTCTATGCCGCGCGGATTCTGCATTGCCTCTTGTATCGCATGTTCCGTAATCTCGTTGAAGACGATGCGCTTAGGATTTTTGAGGCCTATCGTCTCCGCCAAGTGCCATGCGATGGCCTCGCCCTCCCTGTCGGGGTCGGTGGCGAGTATCACCTCGCCGGCCTTCTCTGCTTCTTCGTGGAGCCCGTCGATTATCTTCTGTTTTTCTTTCACAAGCTGATAGCGCGGAATGAATCCGCCTTCGATATCTACGGCGTCCTTGTTGCTCTTCGGCAAGTCGCGGATGTGCCCGACCGACGCGCGAACGGTGAACCCCTTTCCGAGATATTTTTCGATCGTCTTCGCCTTTGCGGGACTCTCAACAATAACCAATTTCATAAGTTCGCATTGATATCTTAATACGCTAGCATGTGTCAAGCAGTCTATGTTCCAATCTACGAATGAATACCAATCTACACATGTCTACGAATTCTCGATGCGTGCATTTGTGGCCACTCGTACTATTCGGATGATTTGCAGATTCGGACTTATCTAATTCGCACGAAGCCGAGTTCTTCGATGATGAGGCCTTTTATTTCCATTGCGGAAAGGAGGACGTTCGCCTCTGTTATCGGAAGTGCAAGCGCATCGATGAGATCGTTGCGGGAAAGAGGGGATTTGATTATCTCGATGACGCGGATTTCCTCCGGCGAGAGGTCGGCGCGGAGCGAGGTGAGGTTCTCGCCCTCGCGCTTTTCGATGCCGAGCGCGACGAGGATGTCTTCCGCGCTCGTTACCGGCGTCGCGCCGAGGCGGAGGAACTGGTGCGTACCCTTCGATTCTTCGCTGAAGATGGAGCCGGGGACGACGAGCAGTTCTCTGTTGTATTCGACGGTGAGGCGCGCAGTAATGAGAGAGCCAGAGAGCTCTTTCGCTTCAATTATCAAGGTTGCCCGGCAGAGGCCCGCCATGACGCGGTTGCGCTTCGGGAAGGTCCAGTCGGCGGCCTTCGTCTCCGGCTCGAATTCCGAAAGCAAAGCGCCTCCGGCTTTCAGTATCTCTTTGGCAAGATTCACGTTGGCCCGCGGATAGAGTACGTCCCAATCCAATCCCGAACCGGGCACGGCGACGATCGGGAGCCCCGCTTCGAGCGCCGCCCTGTGCGCTTCCGCGTCGGCGCCGTAGGCGAGGCCGCTCACGATGACGACTGGGTAGCCGCGCAAGCCTTCTATTAGATGTCTCACGGCCTGCCGTCCGTAGTTCGTCAGCGCGCGGCTTCCCACGACGCAGAGCCACGAAAGCTCGGCGCCGGGGAGCCCTCCGCGCGCGTAGAGTTGCTTCGGCGCGTCGGGAATCTGCCGTAGTAGAGGTGGAAATTCGGAACGAGGAAGCAGTTTGAGTTCGTTGTCCATATAATGGTATCATCTTACCAGCTTTCAGCTATCGGCTTTCAGCTTTCAGGCAGAACTTCTTTTTGGATTTTCTGACAGCTGACAGCTGAAACCTGAGAGCTATTGCATGCTTGATGTTAAGTTTATCCGAGAAAATAAAGACATTGTCGCCGCGGGCGCGAAGAAAAAGCGCATCGAGGTGGACCTCGACAGGCTCATCGCGCTCGACGACAAGCGCCGGGAGCTTCAGGCGAAGATAGACGAGAAGCGCGCGGAGCAGAACGCCGCGTCGAACGCGATCGCGACCGCGCGGAGCGACGCGGAAAGGCAGGAGATCATCGCGCGGATGCAGGACGTGAAAGAAACGCTTCGGCTCGAAGAGGAGTCCATGCAAGAGATACTGAAGGAGTGGCGCTCGCTCATGGTGCAGGTGCCGAATATCCCCGACATTTCCGTGCCGGAAGGGGATTCAGACGCCGACAACAAAGAGGTGCGGCGGTGGCCTGCACAGAGCGGAGTCGAGGGTGGAGAACCAGTCAAATTCGACTTTGAGCCGAAAAGCCACACGGAGCTCCTCCTCCTGCACGACATGGCCGATTACGAGCGCGGCGCCAAGGTCTCCGGTTTCCGCGGCTACTTCCTCAAGAACGACGGCGCGCGCATGGTGTGGGCGCTCGAGCGGTTCGTACAAGACAGATTCGCCGACAAAGGATTCACGCCGATGATAGTTCCCTCGCTCGTGCGGCGCGAGGCGTTTATCGGCACCGGCTACCTGCCGCAGGGCGAAGACGATCTCTACAAGACGCAGGACGGCGAGTATCTCGCGGGCACGGCGGAGGTCGCGACGATGGGCTACTACATGGACGAAACGCTCGATAAAAATGACTTACCGCTGAAATTTTTCTCGTTCTCTCCGTGCTATCGGAGGGAGGCGGGGAGCCATGGCAAGGACGCCAAGGGCATCTTTCGCATCCACGAATTCCTGAAATACGAGCAGGTCGTGCTGTGCGAGGCGAGCCACGAGGAATCCGCGCGATTGCACGAGGAGATAACCGCGAACGCGGAGGAACTCTTGCAGGAGCTTGGCTTGCCGTATCGCGTCGTCATCAATTGCGGGGCGGATCTCGGCCTCGGGCAGGTGAAGAAGTTCGATGTGGAGGCGTGGATGCCGAGCGAGAAGAAGTACCGCGAAACGCACTCCTCGTCCTACTTCCACGATTTTCAGACGCGCCGCCTGAATATCCGCTACCGCGGAGAGGACGGAGCGCTACGCTACGCGCATTCTCTCAACAACACCGCTCTCGCGACTCCGCGCATCCTCTGCCAGATCGTCGAGAACAATCAGAGGCCTGATGGCTCGATAGCGATCCCGAAAGCGCTACAGTCCTGCATGGGCAAGGAAACCATTGACCATGGCCCGGGGAATCGTTGATCTTCGGAAGCGCAGGCCCGGCCTGTCTCACGGCAAGGCAGGCATGCGCCCGCTCGCATTCAGGGAAGCTAAGCCCCACCGCTCTTCGCTTCGCGCGCGCCGCAGGCGCTTGCGGGCGATCACTTTCCTCGCGGCGCTCGCGGCGCTCGCGCTCGCGGCATACGGCGTCAGCGTTCTCTCGTACCTTCCGCGATTTTCCGTGCAGGACATCCGCATCGACGGAGCGAAGGAGCTCCGGCCGGAGTTGGTACACAGCTACGTCGAGACGCGGCTTTTCGACGGCTCGTACCGTTTTTTGTCGCCCGTTAATATTTTCCTGTATCCCCGCGCGCGTATCGAGGAGGGGCTCATCGCGTACTTTCCCCGCGTGAGGAGCGCGCGCGTCTCGCGCCCCGCGCTCCTTTCGACGACCATCGTCGTTTCTATAGAGGAGCGGGAGGCGTTCGCGCGCTGGTGCCTGCCGGCCAGCGATGCAGGCGCGAAGGAAGAGCGATGCTTTCTCATGGACCGGAGCGGGGTCATCTTCGCCCCATTCGCGACGAGCACGCGCGCGCCGGATACCGGATACGTGTTCCGGGGCGGCGTATCGGCGACCTCTTCTCCCGCCGGGCAGGCGTATCTCCCCGGCGCGTTTTCAGGCGTTCTCGCGCTCCTCGAGCGGCTCGGGCAAGCCGGCTATGTTCCGGAGAGCATTTCGGCGGAAGGCGAGCAGGATTTCTCGGTGTCTCTCGCGCGGGGGTTTTCGATCCGCGCATCCTTCGGCGGCGACGTGAGCGCGCTCGTGAAGAACCTCGAACTGGTACTCTCCTCGGAATCCCTGCGCGGAAAGGAAAGCGAGCTCGAATACATAGACCTCCGCTTCGGCAACCGGGTGTACTATAAGCTCAAAAATGCCTCGCAAAGCGAAGCAATTCCATAGTATTGTAAAGGCGCCTTCTCGTGTCATAATTCTTTCATGGCGGTTGAGAGTGAAGTTGACCTGCTTTCATCTAATATCGACGATGTGACGCTTTTTGAACGTCAGAGCGTCGTCAATGAGCTTTTTTTGCAGCTTATTTTCTCTGCAAGCGGATTGAGTGGTGAGAAATACCCCATAACTTCCCTAGATTTGCGAACCTTGGCGGGTGGATTGAGCGACGAACAATTTCTGAGCGCCGCTGCGATTCACCTGCGGGTGCCTGCCAAGATACTTGCGGAGGATGGTTTAAGTAACAAAGATCGTGAAACTCACGATAGCGCATACAGAAGGATTAACAAGGCGTTAGCCCGTTCCGCGGTATTCATCCGCGAAGAGATGAATTTTCCTTTGCGAGCTTCTATTGCAAGAAGTCGAGTAGATTCGTCCGCAAGTCTCCTCGCACTTCTAAAGAAGGCGACTTTGTTTCGCGGCGGTAGCAATGATGCGTTTAATACGCATCTTGAACACTGCATACTTTTAAAGGGTGCATTAGCGGCTGCAGAAATGGAAACACGGAATGTTGGCGATCTCGAAAAGGAAGCTTATTATCTTGAATCCATTATTACACAACCGCATCCTCACAACGATTATTCGCCCCTTATAGAACAATCAGCAGGCTCGCGGCGCGCCGACGAAATTGAGGGAACATTGCGCAGTGTTAAAGAGCCATGCGATGTGTCATTTCTCGTCCGTGACAAAACGGAGGCAAGTCAGATGCGAAAGTATGCGGCAAAGCCGCGAGCTAGCGCGGCAGAGGCCGAAAAGGACGAGCTTGGATGCAGGTTCAAATTAGATGGGAGACAACTAGGAACTGTCGCAGAGGTACTGAATTTCTTTAGGAATGAATTTCAGGCTGATCCGCAGATGATTGCAAACAAGGGTGTTGTCAGTCAAAGAGAATTTCGCGCTCTATATGAAAGTTTGCAGGAAATCAGAAGCGGACGGAATTTGAAAGTAGACCCAGAACTAAATTCCAAGTCAGATCCTGATTATGCATGCTTACAAATAACCGGCGCTTTGAAAGTGCCACCGGGTGGAGACCTCGAAGTTAAACCAGCGAAGTGGCGCAATCGCCACTTTGAGCTTCAGTTCGTTGATATGGCTCGCAAGCCGCCAACGGGCTTTGCGAGCGATCCTGTGTATGAATTGAAGAAAGACGTCGTCATAGCAACTCGGTGGTTAGGAAGTTTTTCTGAAACTTGGTTTCTCAATCAGGCGTGGAATGCATCACAGGATCCGGATACTGGAATGGGGGCTGAGCAAATTCTTGCCGGTCTTGTGGACAGAGGATACATTTTTAAGAAACCACTCACAAGAGATCTTGCTAGCAGAAATAAGTATGCCGCTACAGATGTTTGGGTAAATTGGCTCCACTGGCCAGGGTTCGTAAGCGACCCAATTCGTTCGCGAGTCGCGGAAATCTTAAAAGTTGCTACACAGAGAAGACAGCAGGAAAAAAAGCGGAAAACGGGATTAGGCTGACGATGAATCGCATTGATTGATGCTATATTCCTGGTCATGGAATCGTTTTGGGACAGCTTGCCGAGGCCGTTTTTCGCGCTCGCGCCGCTCGAAGATGTGACGGATGCCGCGTTCAGGCGGCTTATCGCGAGGTATGGAAAACCGGATGTGATGTTCACGGAGTTTACCTCGGCCGACGGGCTCGTATTGGCCGACGAGAAGGGGCAGAAGAAGCTCCGAAGAAAACTTTTGTATTCGGAAGCAGAGCGGCCCATCGTGGCGCAAATATTCAGCTCGATCCCGGAACACATCGAAACGGCTTCGCGCATGGTCGCGGAGCTGGGCTTCGACGGCATAGACATCAACATGGGCTGTCCCGATAGGGCGGTCGAGAAAGGCGGATGCGGCGCGGCGCTCATCAAAAATCCGAAACTCGCGCGCGAGCTCGTACGCGCGGCGAAGAGGAGCGGACTGCCCGTCTCGGTGAAGACGCGCATCGGCTACGCAAAGGATGAACTGGAGAGCTGGCTCCCGGAGCTTCTCGCGGAGGAGCCGGCGGCAATAACGCTCCACGCGCGCACGCGCAAGGAAATGTCGGACGTTCCCGCGCGGTGGGAGCGCGTCAAGCGCGCGGTCGAAATACGCGACTCGATACAAAACCCGCGAGGCGACGCCTCGTGGGTTCGGACGCTCATCGTGGGGAACGGAGACACGGCGGATATCGCCGACGCGCGCAAGAAAGCGGAAGGAACCGGATGCGACGGCGTTCTGCTCGGCCGCGCCGTCTTCGGCAACCCCTGGCTATTCGCCTCACCGCATAACGACATCGTAAGTCGTTATGCGCCACTGGCACGGGTTGAGGCGCTGCTTGAACATCTCGCGCTCTTCGCCGAACTGCTCGCCGACACGACGCCGTATGCGAGCATGAAAAAGCACTTCAAGGCCTACGTTTCCCGCTGGGAGGGCGCGAAAGAATTACGCGCGCGGCTGATGAACACCCGCTCATGCGCCGAGGCAGAAGAAGTCGTCGGCGCGGCGCGTGGTATGGTGAGTATGTTTCCGGATCTCGCGAGTTATGCCAGAGAAGGGGAAAAACGGGATTGAGAAAAGGCGGCGCCGCGCGCCTTCGCCGCGTGACGCGTCTGCGGAGAAAATTCCGGACCTGAAGCCGGGAGAAGTTCTTCCGGGAATCACGCATATTGTAATGATAAGGGAGCTCGCGAAAGTTCGAGCAACGCTTCCGCGAATGATCGAAGATAAAACTCTGGTGAAGGCCGCGGTGCATGCGTTGAAGGATATCGAGGGCTTTCGCGGCGTCGAGCACATCGAAAAGATCGTTCAGGATTTCATAGGGAATAAACTGTCGCCAGGCGAGCGATTCGACCTTGGCCTGATCACATATCCCACGAAACGCTGACTTTGCCGGTCCCGCTAAGAAAGCATCCGCGTTCTTGCTATACTCTCCGCATGAAGGAGAAGCGGCACGAGGTGCTATACCGCGCGTACCGGCCGGCAAGCTTCAAGGAGGTGCGCGGGCAGGCCCACGTCGTCGACGTGCTCGAAAAAGCCGTCAAGAACAAGCAAGTCGCGCATGCCTACCTCTTCGCCGGGAGCCGTGGGACGGGTAAGACGAGCGTCGCGCGCATTCTTGCCAGGGAACTCGGCGTTTCCGACAAGGATCTCTACGAGATAGACGCCGCTTCGCAGACCGGCGTGGAAAACATCCGCGAATTGCGCGAGGCCGTGAACGTCATGCCGTTCGATTCGCCCTACCGCTTCTACATCATAGACGAGGCGCACATGCTCTCCCGCAACGCATGGAACGCGTTTTTGAAGACCCTCGAAGAGCCGCCCGCGCATGCGATATTCGTCTTGGCGACGACCGAGCGCGACAAGATACCCGAGACGATCCAATCGCGATGCGAGATATACTCGTTCAAACAGCCGACGCGCGAGATGCTCGCGGACGTCGTTTCCGATGTCGCGAAGCGCGAGGGCTTTTCGCTCGAGCGCTCGGCGGCGGAATTGGTCGCGCTCCTCGCAGAAGGCTCCTTCCGCGACGCGCTCGGCATATTGCAGAAGGTGCTTTCCATTTCCGAACATAAAAAAGTGGACGTGGGAGAAGTCGAGGCCGTCTCCGGAGCGCCGCGGGGAGAACTCGTGCGGCAACTGCTTGAGGCGATCGCGAAAAAAGACGCGGGCGCGGCGCTCAATGTTGTTCGGACCGCCGTGTCGGAAAACATGGACGCGCGCACGCTCGCGAAGCTCCTCATTCACCGCATGCGCGTCGTGCTCCTTATGCGCTACGCTCCAGAGCTCGCCGGATCGTTCTCTAAAGAAATGACCGAAGCCGACCTCGCGCTCGCGAAGGCTCTTAGCAAAGAGCCGGGCGTGAATTCGGAGATGCTGAAAGCGCTTCTAGAAGCCTACTCGCAGATGGCCTACGCCGCCGTGCCGCATTTGCCGCTCGAGCTTGCCGTTGTGGATATCGCGGAGAAGGGGTAGAAAGAAAGGCATACCTATGAGGCAAATCGCGCTCATCGTCAGCATCGCCGTCATCTCGGTGGGCGTCGTCGTGCTCGCATTCACGTTCTTCCAGGTGCAGGACGAGCGCGCGACGCTCGTCGCCGATCTCCAGTACCGCACGCACCTGCTTGCCGACGGGCTCAAGGAGAGCATCGAGCCTTCGTTCGCGAACTATTCCACCTCGACGCTTCAGGGCATCGTCGACCGCTTCGCCAACAGGGAACGGCTCGTCGGCCTCGCGCTCTACGACAGCGAGGCCAACCTCATCGTCGCGTCGGAAGACCTGCCTTCGCAAGCGGGTGCCCGGGCGTCTCTCGCGGCGCGCGTCATGGATCAGGACGAAGTGGCGGG
>MFLB01000034.1:12970-103528 GCA_001781445.1 Candidatus Kaiserbacteria bacterium RIFCSPHIGHO2_01_FULL_58_22
GCGTTCGCGGTCGTCCAGAACGCCGGGTATATCGACGAGGCAGTCGCCGACATCTGGCGGGAGAGCGCCGTGCGCATCCTCGTGCAGGTCGTCGTGTTCTCCATGATAGTCATCGCGCTCATCTGGTGGCTTTTCTTCCGCCGCCTTCGGGCGTTCGCGGATCTCGTGAGATCGGTGCGACAGGGGAGAGGGACCCTCGTCGAGGCCGAGGGCGCCGACACCTTCTTCTTCCCGCTCGCGAGCGAGATATCGAAGCTCTCGTCGAGCCTGCGCCAGGCGCGCTCGGCGGCGAGCGAGGAGGCGCGCATGCGTCTCGAAAAGCTCGATAGCCCGTGGACCGCGGAGCGCCTGCAGGAGTTCATCAAGGCGCATCTGCGCGGCAGGCCAATCTACGTCGTTTCGAGCCGCGAGCCGTACGTTCACGAGAAAGTCGGGAGGAAGGAGGTGAAGTGGTCGGTGCCCGCAAGCGGCCTCGTGACGGCGCTCGAGCCGGTGATGGCCGCGTGCGGCGGCACGTGGCTCGCGCATGGGAGCGGGAGCGCCGACAAGCAGACGGCCGACGCGAGCGGAAAGCTCCGCGTGCCGCCGGACGATCCGAAGTACACGCTGAAGCGCGTCTGGCTTTCGCGCGAGGAGGCGGGACACTCCAGGTTTTCCAACGAGGCCCTCTGGCCGCTCGCGCACATGGCGCACACGCGCCCCGTCTTCCGGGATGAGGATTGGCACGCCTATCGGCGGGTGAACGGCAAGTTCGCGCGCGAGCTCCTGAAGGAGATAAAAACGATCCAGCGCCCACTTATCCTCGTGCAGGATTTCCATTTCACGCTCCTTCCCGCGATGATCAAAGCCTCGCGCCCCGACGCGCAGGTCGCGCTTTTCTGGCACATCCCGTGGCCCTCGGCGGAGCTTTTCAGCATCTGCCCGTCCCGGCGCGAGATACTCGAAGGCATGCTCGGCGCCGACGTCATCGGATTCCACACCCAGCAGTACTGCAACAACTTCATGGATACCGTCGCGAAGCTCATCGAAGCGCGGGTTGACCTGGAGCATTTCTCGATAACGCGCGCGGGCCACGTCGCGCACATCAAACCGTTCCCCATCTCGATCGCGTTCACCGACGGCGAGGAGGAGGGAGCGCAGGGCGGCGAGCCCGACAAAGCCGTCCTGCGGGAACTCGGCATCCGCACGGATCTGGTGGGCCTCGGCGTGGACCGCCTGGATTACACGAAAGGCATTCTCGAGCGGTTCAAGGCGCTCGAATTCCTCTTCGATCTCCATCCGGAGTATCTCGAGAAGTTCACCTTCCTGCAGATCGCGCCCGTCTCGCGCGGCACGCTCAAGAAGTATCAAGAGTACAGCGAGGAGGTGACGGCGGAAGCCGAGCGCGTCAATGCGCGTTTCGGCAGGGGCGGCTGGAGGCCGATCGTGCTCGAAAAGCGGCACTTCACGCACAAGGAACTCACGGCGCTCTACCGGCTCGCCGGCGTCTGCCTCATCACACCCCTGCACGACGGCATGAATCTCGTCGCCAAGGAGTTCGTCGCCGCGCGCGGCGACGAGGCGGGCGTGCTCATATTGAGCCAGATGACGGGCGCGTCGCGCGAACTCAAAGGCGCCATCGCAATCAACCCCTACAGCGCGGAGGAAACGGCGGAAGCCCTGCACGAGGCGCTCCAGATGCCGAAGACGGAACAGCACCGGCGCATGAAAGCGATGCGCGACGCCGTCAAGAACTACAACGTCTACCGATGGTCCGCCGAACTCATAAAGGCGGTCTCGAGTCTCGGCTGATGAAACGTCTTTTCGCGCATCTCGACGAGGTTCGGGCACGAGTCCTCAAAAGCGGCGCGGTCGTCATGCTCGATTTCGACGGGACGCTCGCGCCGCTCAAACCGGAACCTCGCCACGGACGCATGAGCGCCTCAATGCGCCGCGCGCTTGAAAAGTGCTCCGCGCGCTTCCCAGCCGCCGTTATCACGGGTCGTGCGCTTGACGATGTTCGCACGCACGTGCGCGCGCGGCGTATTTCCGTCGCGGGCAATCACGGTCTTGAGTGGTTCGTCAATGGAAAACGAGGCATCGCAAACGTGCCGCGCCCGGCAGAACGCGCGCTTTCAAAGATCCGGAACCTGCTTCGAGCGCTCGAGGATCGGTATCAGGGTGTCTACCTCGAAGACAAAAGGCACTCGCTCAGCATTCACTTCAGACACGCTCGCTCGCGTCGCCACGCGATAGAGCGCGAGGTACAAGATGCCGTGCGTCGCGCCGGCGCGAAGCATCTTAGGGTCATGGGCGGCATTTTCATTTTCAATGTTCTGCCGCGGGCGGGATGGGACAAGGGGAGGGCGTCGAAGGCAATGTATGTGAGATTGAGAACGGCTCCGCGCTCCATCCCCATTTTCGTTGGCGACGACATAACCGACGAAGACGCCTTCCGCGCGCTCCGGCGGGGGATCACCGTTCATGTGAAGAACGGAAAGAAAGTGCGGACAGCCGCGAACTATTCGGTGCGCGACGTGGAGGAAGTCCGGAAGTTCCTCCTGTGGCTGTCGCGATTATGAACTTGGCATACCCCATGAGATAGCGAGCATACGCTCCATCTCATGGGGTATACTCCGACGATGGACATCGAAGCCGAGGCGAAGAAACTTCTTCTGGAGAACCGTCGAACGACCGACGGCAATCAGTACACCATTCCTTCCGCCGACCACTACCCCTACCAGTGGCTCTGGGATTCGTGCTTCCACGCCATCATTCTCGCGAAGTTCGAACCGGCGGCGGCAAAGGCGGAACTGAAGGCGCTTCTCTCGAAACAATTCGAAAGCGGCCTCATCCCGCACATCATCTACTGGTCGCCGGGCATCCTCCATCTCTTTCGCTGGGGCGTCGAGGGAACGAGCTCTCTCACCCAGCCGCCGATGCTCGCCTATGCCGCATGGGAAGCGCACAATCGCGACCTCGACATGCCCTTTCTGCAATCCATCTTTCCAGGGCTCGTTTCCTACTACAGATACCTGCTCACCGAACGCGACCCGCACGGCCGCCACCTTGCGAGCATCATCAATCCCGACGAATCCGGCGAGGACAATTCGCCCCGCTTCGACGCGCCGCTCGGTGTCGCGCCCGGGGTTACGCTTAAGGACCACCTCGAGAAGCGCACCGAGCTGGTAGACAGGAACAGGGAATGCAACTTCGAAGCCGGTACATGCATGCGCGATTTTTTCTGGGTCAAGGACGTGCTTTTCAACACCGTGCTCGTGGAAAATCTTCGCGCGCTCTCGAAGATCGCGGCGTACCTCAAACACGCCGAGTATGAACATTCATTCGGCGGGGAAGCAGAGGCCGTCGCTTCCGCGATGCGCGAACGCATGTTCGAGGGCGGCGTGTATTGGTCGACCATGGGCGCCGAATTCGCGAAGCTCAAGGTCGCGACCTGGGCGCATTTCGTGCCGCTTTTCGCCGGGCTCTACACGCCGCCCGAGGCCGATGAGGTCGTGCGCAAGCACCTCTTGAATCCGGAGACGTTCTACGGCCCGTTCGGCATACGCACGACCTCCGCGCGGGAGGCCGCCTACCGGCCGCACGCCGACGACTTCTCGTGGCGGGGCCCCTCGTGGATGGCGGCGCACTGGTTCATCTATCTCGGGCTCAAACGCTACGGCTTCGCGAAGGAAGCCGCGGACATACGCGCAAAAAGCGTCGCGCTTCTCGAGAAATCGGGTTTTCGCGAATGCTTCGATCCCGAGACGGGCGAGGGGCTCGGCGCGCGGGGCTTCACGTGGGGCGCGCTCGCGCTTGATATGATGGAGGCATGAAAGCCGTTTTCGACATTGGCGGAACATCGATTCGGGTCGCGCCCGCGCTCGGCGATGGGATAGGAGATGTCCGCAAGATCCCGACGCCGAAGGAGCCGCAGGAGGGGATAGCGGCGCTCGTTGCGCTCGCGCGCGAGATCGCGGGAGAAGAGCCGATCGAAGCCGCCGCGGGCGGTTTTCCCGGCGTCGTCGCCGGAGGGATCATCCACTACGCGCCGAATCTTCCGGCATGGAAGGGGGCGGCGCTCGCATCCGAGCTCTCCCGCGCGCTCGGCGCTCCGGTCGGCGTAGAGAACGACGGGGATATGGCCGCGCTCGGAGAAAGCCGGCGCGGCGCGGGAAAGGGCTTCCGTGTCGTCGCATACGCTGGCATCGGCACTGGTATAGGGTGCGGGCGCGTCGTAGACGGAAAAATTGACGGCGGCGTCTACGATTTCGAGGCGGGGCACCAGATCGTCGACGTGAACGGGAACAAAACATTCGAAGAACTCGTTTCCGGACGCGCGTTCGAGAAGCGCTACGGCGTGCATCCGGGGAAGGCGCCGCGCGAGGGCTACGAGGAGATGACGCCGGTGCTTGCGGCGGGCCTCTACAACATGATGCTTCACTGGTCGCCGGAAGTCTTCGTGCTCGGCGGCTCGATGATGAACGAAGAGAACGGCTACCGGCTCGGCGAGGTCGTCTCGGCGGTCGCGCGTCTTCCCGGCGTCTATCCCAAGCTTCCCGAATTCCGCGCCGCGGTACTCAACGACGCGGCCGGCCTCCACGGCGCCGCCGCGTTGCTTGAGGCTAAACAATGAGCGCCGCCGATTGCTCAAAGGGAAAATAATTCGTACTATCGAGGTGCATTGCCGGATCGTCTAACGGTAGGACACCGCCCTTTGGAGGCGGGTATCTTGGTTCGAATCCAAGTCCGGCAAACGAACGAAGTGAAGTTTGGACGCAGGATTCGAACGCGAAAGGGGTCGGGAAAACAATTTCGTCTGGAGCAGATGCCGTGTTGTCTGTTTCGGCTCTTGACTGGCGGCGCGGATGCGCCATACTTTCCCGCATTATGAAAAGCACCTACGCGTGGGTCGTGGCATTAGCACTAATTCTTATCGGCGGATACTGGTTTATCAATCAGAGCAAAGCGGAAGACGCCGCGGGCGATCTCGGCTCGTACGTCTACCGGTGCGAAGGCGGCGCAGAGTTCACGATGACGCCGGCTTCCGACGCCTCTTCCATTCGGCTTTCGCCCGGTGCGGGCGCGAGCTTCGCCGAGACGACGCTAGTGAAAACGGAGTCGACCGCAGGAGCGCGCTACGAAGGCGGGGGCGTAGTCTTTATCGGCGCGGGCGAGGGTGTGACGCTCACGACGGACGGCACGACGCTCGTCTGCGAGCCGGCGCCGAGCGCGGACGTGGCGCCCTGGAACTGGGGCGACGCGGGCGAGGGCGGCGGCGAGAAGCAGGACGTCGGGCTCATCGTGAGCGAATCAATAGTCGGTAAATGGCAGAGTGTCGATGACGAGAAATTCACGCGCGAATTCAAGGCCGACGGCACGGCGGTCGACCGGTATGACAACGAAAGCGCTTCGAGCGGCACGTGGAAGGTGTTCACGAAGGAGGATCCGGCGGAGGTTTTGTTCCCGATAGCAGACGACGCGGTCTACATCCAGATGACGATGCAGGGCACGCAGGCCGACAAGCTGAACTTCAAGCTCGCTAAACTCACGCCCGAGGAGCTTGAGCTCGTCTACATGGATCGCGGCGGCGTTCTTCGTTTCAGGCGCGTACAGTAAGGCGCTATGGCGAAACGCAGAAGTCAGGACATCAGGCGGAAGAAGTCGCGCTCGAAGAAGACCAAGAAGCGCCTTGAGGCGAAGCGGCTGATGCTTGTTGCGAAGGCCGCTGGCAGGAGGGGAATGCGCTAGCCCGCCGCTTGCGCGCTATCCCCGCGGGCGCATTGCGCGATACCCCCTAGGGGTATACAATGGCGATATGTATGCGGGCATAAAAAAGAATGTGCTGAATCGCCTGAAGCGCCTCGAGGGGCAGGTGCGGGGATTGCAGGCAATGGTCGCTAAGGGCGCGTACTGCGTCGACGTCATCACGCAATCCTCCGCCGTGCGGAGCGCGCTCTCCTCGGTCGAGGATCTGATGCTGGAGAACCACCTCAAGGAGCATGTCGTGCATCAGATGCGCCGCCGGCAGGAAAAGCGCGCGATCCGCGAGATACTCGGCGTCTTCAAGCGCGCGAAGCGGAAATAATAACGAATATGAACCCGCAAACCGGCAGAGTGATAAGCGTCGCGCTCCTCGTCGTTTTCGTCGTTCTCGCCTCGCTAGCGTGCGTGAGCGTCGTCGTGCCCATGGCGGAACCCTGCGGCGGATCGCACGCATCTCCAGTGTTCTGCGCCGCGATAACCTTCCACCGGACCATCGTCGGCGCGCTCCCGGCGTTCCCGGCGCTCGCGCTCATTCTCGCGATCGCGGCGCTTTTCGTGCGTTTTGAGTTCGGCCGCGCCGGCAAACATGAGTACGCGAGTCGCGTGCGCCGGCGCGCGCAGGCGGCGAGCGAGCAGGCAGGCCCGTCGCCGTTCTTGGATTTTCAAGTGATGCCGCGCGCGCCCTAGGCGCGAGCGTTCTCGTTTACCATTTTCACCGATTCTACCTATGGAACAGAACAATAATGCGTTCATTATCGGAGCCGTTGCCGTTGTTGCGGCGCTCGTGATCGGCTACTGGTTCGGCGGCGCCGCGCTCGCATATCGCATGCCTTTCGGCGGCGCGGGATACGGTCCGGGCATGATGGGCGGCGGAGGCATGATGGGCGGAGGCATGATGGGCTGGGGCGGCTCGTATGGCATGCCCTACGGCATGCGAGGCATGATGGGCGGCTGGGATGCCCGGGAGGCGGAGTACGACCAGTCGTTCCTCGCCGCAATGATAATGCATCATCAGGGCGCGCTCCTCATGGCGCAAGACGCTCTCTCGGAAGCGAAGCACGAGGAGCTGAAACAGCTCGCGCGGGACATCATCGAGGCACAGACGAAAGAGATAGAGCAGATGCAGGCGTGGCAGAATGCGTGGGCAAGCGAATAGGCCTATGCGAACCACCCACATTGCGGCAGGCATCGTCCTCGCCGCGGCCTTGGCGGGGGTCTTCGTTCTCGCCGGCGGCGATCCGCGCTCCGGCGCGCCGGAGAAAGCGGCGGTCGCGCTCCATAAATCCGCCGCTTGCGGCTGTTGCGGCGTCTACGGCAGTTACCTGCGGCGGGAGGGGTACGGCGTCGAGGTCCACAACACGAACGACCTTGCAGCGAAGAAGCGCGAACTCGGCGTGCCGCGCGAATTGGAAAGCTGCCACACGAGCGAGGTCGGCGGCTATGTCGTCGAGGGGCACGTGCCGGAGGAGGCGATCGCGAAACTCCTTCAAGAGAAGCCGGACATCGTGGGCATCGGGATGGGCGGCATGCCTTCCGGCTCGCCGGGTATGCCGGGGCCGAAGCAGGGGCCGTTCGTCATCTACGAGATCGGGCGCGGCTCGCTGGGCGGCGTCTTCATGACGCTCTGAACGGCTATATGAAGAAACTCGCATTCTTCTCGGCGCCGCTCGTCGCGCTCGCGCCGAAGACGGCGCTCGCGCATTGTCCCCTGTGTACCGTGGGAGCAGGCGCGCTCGCGCTCTTCGCGGCATACCTCGGCGTCTCCACGGTCGTTGTCGGCGTTCTCGTCGGCGCTTTCGCGCTCGCGCTCGCGCTCTGGCTCGCGCCTATGGTGAAGAAAGAGTACGTGCCGTATCAGAAGCCGCTTATCGCCACGCTTGTCTTTCTCTCGACAGTTCTGCCCGTCATGCCGCTCATCCGGGAGTACGGCCCTCTCTACGTCTCGCTCGGCGGGGAGTACGGCACGATCTTCCACAACACCTACACCGTAAATCTTTTCGTCCTCGGCGCGGCTCTCGGCGCCGCGCTCGTCGCTCTCGCTCCCGTCTTCAGTCGCGCGCTGACGAGAGTGCGCGGCGGGCAGATGCCCTATCAGGGCATGGCGCTCACGCTCGGGCTCCTCATTGCCGCCTCGGTCATCATTCAGGTATGGCCGTAGGACTCGCCGAAGTACTCCTCGCCGCCTCGGCGCTCTTCTTCGTATTCCTTGCCGCGCGCGCCTTCGGCTTCAAGGCGTGCGCGGCGTGCGCCGCCTTCGCATGCGCGTGGCTCGGGCTCCTCGCGCTCCGCTACTTCGGAGAAGACATAGACCCGGCGCTCATCGGGGTCCTGATGGGCGGGAGCGTCGTCGGCGTCATGTATCTCTTGCGGGAGAAACTGCCGGAGGAGTACCGGCTCTTCACGTTTCCCTTTCTAGCGACCTTCTTCGCGCTCGCGTATCTCCTCCTTGCAGACGTCCCCATCAAGGGAAGCGCGTACCTTCTTCTCGCAGCGCTCTGGCTCGGGTTCGGGATAATCTTTCTCGCGCGGAACAATGAGGCGGTGAAAGGCGCGGCACAAAAGCTTATCGAGTGCTGTAAAAATTGGTAACCATGGAAACACACATGAATTATTGGAAGCTCTCGACCATCGTGCTCGCGCTCGTCGTACTCGCTGGCGTTGAGAACGCGCTTCCCGGGCGCGCGGCGCCTCCGGACGCCGCGCGCCGAAGCGTCGACATCGAAAAGCTCGCAGAGAATGTCATTCCCGAAGATGGCGTCGCGCTTCCTATCCGTTGGGGCAACCTTGGGAAGCGCATGGTGGAGGCGGGCGTGATAGATACAGATGCATTCAACCAGCTCTACGCAGGGCGCGGCGGTTTGAGCGCGCAGGGGAGCGCGATGCTCGGAGGCGACCATGGGGAACCGGTAGTTATTGGCCGGGAGAACGCGGGAGAACTCCTAAATCTATTTTGGGCATTGGGGCTCGGTAATGCGAATCCCATTCTTGCCGACGCCGAAGAAATGATGAACCCGGCGTATGGAGGCGCGGGCGGATTCGCCGCAACCGGCGGCTGGACCCTTGCGAACGGAGATCCCATGAACCACTACAACGCTCATGCGCTGGTCTCGATCACGCCGGAGGAGCAATCCCTGGTGGAGCGCGTGAGCGAGAACATCCACCGCCCCTGTTGCGGGAATTCTGCGCATTTTCCCGACTGCAATCACGGGATGGCGATGCTCGGTCTCCTCGAACTCCTTGCCGCGAACGGCGCGAGCGAGGAGGAGATGTACGAAACAGCGCTCGCCGCGAACTCATACTGGTTTCCCGACACCTACCTCGTCATCGGGCAGTACCTCGCCGAGCAAGGAACCGCATGGGAGGACGCCGACCCGAAAGAAATCCTCGGCGTTGCCTATTCAAGCGCCGAGGGCTACCAGCGCATCATGAGCATGGTCGAGGGGCCCGTGCAGAACGGGGGAGGGAGCTGTGGTGCGTAGGTATCCTTACATGGCAAGTCGCCAGAGATGAACAATAAGTAACGAAAACAGTCATGAGCACTAAACAATTACAGATCAGCGTAATAGCGGCGCTCCTCCTTATAGGAGGCGCGTACTACTTCAGTGCAACGCCTCGAACTCCGCTCCCGCGTATCACCGACGAAATTCTCGCGGCTAAGTTTGATGTCTTGAGCAAGCGTGGCAACTCGTCGTGTTCTGCCGCGTTCGCCGACTCGATAGACACGATGGCCGATACAGCGCGGTTTCAGGGCTCGTGTTGCAGTCCGATGGATACGCATCGCTATGAAGAACAAATCACGGGACTCACAAAATTCAAAGATATTCCAGACATACCGACAGACCCGTATGACATTGATGCCGGCTTGGCAAAAATGTTTAAAGACTACTACGATGTAGAACTTACTCCCGAAGAACAGACGGCATATGACTACGCGATACGTAATTCAAACGAGAAGGGGCCGTGCTGTTGTAAGTGCTGGAGATGGTATGTTTACGGGGGCTTGGGAAAGTTACTCATTCAGAAATACGGGTTTACCGGCGAGCAAGTTACGCAGGTCTGGGACCTTTCAGACGGTTGTGGCGGCGAGGGTGAACACGTCAATCATTAGCGGTCATCAATGCAAAATGTATGAAATACTTCTTTATCGGCATCGGGGCGCTCGTCGCTCTCGCGCTCGGGGCGACGCTCTTCACCTCGCCTTCGGATCAGAGCGGCCCGAGTGATCCGAACATCCTCGCGGTCGGCGGCATGCACTGGCATCCGAGCATTCGCATCTTCGTCAAAGGTGAGGAGGTGGAAATACCCCAGAATGTCGGCATCGGGGCAGTGCATCAACCGATGCATACGCACGACGACCTTCCCATTATTCACCTTGAATTCCCGGCAATCGTTCGCAAGGACGACATCCGGCTTGGCCGCTTCTTCGAAATATGGGGGCGCAATATGCGCTCGTTCGGGGAGGATATGCTCCCGAGCGACGAGCGAGGCAGTACTGAAGCCAGTGGGCTGAATGTGCGCATGACGGTGAACGGCAAAGAAAACATCGAGCACGAGAACTACGTCATGCGCGACAAGGACGTAATAGAATTACACTACGACTACTAATGACTGAAAACCTGCGAATACGAGTCTAAGTGAGCTCCGAGTCTGATGCCGAGGGATTGTGGGCGAGAGAGCTATAGCGCGTTACCTATAGCGCGTTACCTTGACTAGATATTTCAGATATGATACATTATTGTCATAGTTATGAAAAGTAAGAAAAACCTGCTGGAACAGCTGAATAATTTGCCCCATTTCACCAAAAGCACAGTGTATCAGCTCGGTAGTCAGTTAGGGTTAAAAAACAGTACGCTGAATACCTACATCAGCCGCTTTGTGAAGCGCAAGGATATTTTGCCGCTGAAAAACGGCCTGTATATCTCTGCCAAATTTTTCGCAGACAATAGAAGCGATATCTCGTACTCTTTCTACCTCGCAAACATACTCCGTACGCCATCGTACGTAAGTTCGTGGACCGCACTCCAGTACTACAATTTCACTACCGAGGCGATACGCTCCATCACGTCAATTACGTCGAAAGTCACACGGGATTACGAGACGAAGGCCGGCGCTTTTTCATATCAGTCAATCAACAGAAAACTTTTTTCGGACTACTCGCTCGTCAAAGGAAAATTTGATTTCTACATCGCCTCGCCGTCTAAGGCGTTGTTTGACTTGCTGTACTTTAGGACGCACCAGTTCCGAGGCGTCCGGTTTGAAGACATTATAAAAATGGTAGAAGAATTGCGGATAGATATTGACGAAATGGACGAGGCGGAACGAAGCAATTTCTATGAAAAAGTAAAAGCATATCTCCATGAGTGATCGTATTATTGCCATCTTAAAGAAAGAACTCGATGAGCTTGCCGTCCATGGCGAGTTGAGAGCTGATGTCCGTCAGAACAAGCTCAAGGAAGCACTACAGTACCTTGTTCTTGACTTTATCTATCACCACCCAGAATACAGCAAGTGGGTAATGTATGGTGGATCAGCGTTACGCATTATTCACGGGCTTGACCGTATGTCAGTAGATTTAGATTTTGAAGTCGCACATGATGTAGACAAAACGTTCTTGGAAGAATTGAGGAAGGAGACTGAAACGCACTTCGCAAACACATATGGAACTACCGGCGATTTTTTTACACTAAAGATAATCTCGACCAGAAGCTTGCTTCTAAAATTCAACGTCGGAAATGTTCTAGACTTTGGACATACATCTAAGCAGGTGCATGTCAAAATTGACCTCAATCATTTTGTTGCCCCAAAGACCGTAACGGAACGTAGGCCCATTAATCACGGTCAGACATCCTTCGTGATTTTGACCTACAACAAGGGCGCACTTATGGCGAGTAAAATTGCTGCCATACTTCTGCGCGAAGAGCGGGGTGTTGGAAATAATACATACAATTACAAAGGTCGGGATATTTATGACCTGCTCTGGTACATGAAAGAAAAAACAACACCGGATTTCGACTACCTAAATGCGAAACTTACGGAAAGGAAAAAGGCAATACCGGATATACGGACACTATTCGACACGCTTACGGTAGACATTCTAAATTACGAAAAAATGGACGATTGTCTGAAAGACGATCTCTCATATCTCTTTGAGAATCCGCATCAGTTTGATACATGGTCACGGACTTGGCGGGACAGTTATCTGCGATATCTTAACGACTATAAAATTCGTATCATCACCAAACTTGATAAAATTCGTGTAAACCATTGGGTTCTAATAGGGAAAGCAGATGAGCATGATTTTGAATATTGGTATAAAACAACTGAGAATAGTCTTGGGCGGATTGTATATAGATTACACGAGGACTGCATTATCTATGGGGAACATGACGTATCTGTCGAAATCGACGAAGAACTAGAAGGTCTAATTGAATTCTCGAGCAACATCCTCTATTCCAGAACAGAAGCGGAAGAAAAGAAACTCAAACGGTACGCAACACTCTTTCACAAGAAAACAGAGAACTATTTTAAGAAAACGAATCGCGTCATGCTCGGAGATGTCATTGCTACAAAAGTCATCCGAATGACAGCTGATAATCTCAATCCAAAGGAGCAGATTTTGCTCAATCGGTCGGCGCTGGAATCCCGTGAACTAGATGACTTCTTGAAGTAAAGTGAAGCGTAAATCCATGAAAAAATCGCTGATTGAAGAACTACCAAAAATTGTCGTCGAGTTCGTGCAGAACGGGGGAGGGAGCTGTGGTGCGTAGGTATCAGAAAAGTGATACATTGGAAGCAATCATATGAAACTCGGCATAATCTTACAATCCAACAAGCCGGAACACGCGTGGAATACGTTCCGCCTTGGCATCGCCGCGCTTAAAGCCGATCATCACGCGGAGATTTTCCTGATGAGCGAGGGGTCGGAGCTGGACGACATCCCGGACAGCGAAGACTTTGACGTTTCCGCGAAAGTCGCGGAATTCAAGGAACTGAAAGGCGCGATATACGCGTGCGGCTCGTGTCTGAAAGTGCGCGGCAGGGAAAGCGGGACGTGTCCGGTCTCCACGATGTCCGACTTGCTCGCCATGGTCGAAAGTTCGGACAAAGTGCTGGTTTTCGGATAGTCGCACGAGTGATGTTCGACCCGCGAGGCCGAACGCACCCCGTGAAATAGGGATAAGCGCGGTCGCATGACCGGATATGCGCGGCACGGCGATTGACAGGATACCCCCTGGGGGTATCATGGAAATATGAATCCGGGCACTCCCCATAGCGGCGAGCCGATGGACTGTTGTCACTCGGAAGCAGAGTCTGCCGCGTCGCAAAAAACGAGCGGTGGCGTTTCGTACGCGTGCCCCATGCATCCGGAGGTCATTCGTGAAAAGCCGGGGATGTGCCCGGAGTGCGGGATGGCACTGCTTCCGCAGAAGCACGAAACCCGAAGCACGAGGCCCGAAACCGGGAGAAGCGCTGACGACAGGCACGAGGGACATAAAACGTCCTCGTTCCTGAAAAAGTTCTGGGTTGTCTCGGTCCTGACGGTGCCCATCGTCGCGTATTCCGATTTGCCGGAGCTTTTCTTCGGTTGGACGGCGCCGGCATTCCCGGGTTCCGAATATCTTCAGCTTGTACTCGGGTCCTTTGTTTTCTTTTACGGCGGGCTCGTGTTCCTGCGAGGCGCTGTGAGCGAACTTCGCGCGCGGCTCCCCGGAATGATGACGCTTATCGGGCTCGCGATAAGCGCCGCATACATATGGAGCGCGTACGCGGTCTTCGCGGGCGAAGAGCCGTTGTTCTGGGAGCTCGCGACCTTGATCGGCGTGATGCTTCTCGGTCACTGGGTCGAGATGCGCGCGGTGCGAAGCGCGAAGGGCGCACTGCGCGAGCTTGCGAAGCTTCTCCCCGACAGCGTGGAAGTAGTGCGCGACGGCACGACGCGAACGGTGTCGCTTGCGGAGCTTCTAGAAGGCGACGTCGCTCTCGTGCGGCCGGGCGGGAAGATCCCGGCGGACGGCGTTGTGGGTGGGGGGGAGTCAGACGTGGACGAATCGCTCGTGACGGGCGAGTCGCGCCCGGTCGCAAAGCGCGCGGGTTCGGAAGTCATCGGCGGCTCGGTCAACGGCGACGGCGCGCTCCGCATCCGCATCGCAAAAGTCGGCGAGCGCACCTTTCTCGCGGGCGTCGTGCGCCTCGTTGCCGAAGCCGAGGCCTCGAAATCGCGCCTCCAGCTTCTCTCCGATCGCGCGGCGTTTTATCTCACCGTTCTCGCCGTCGGCGCGGGAGCCATCACGTTTGTCGCGTGGCTCGGCGTCGGAGAGAGCGTCGGCTTCTCGGTGGAGCGGCTCGTTGCCGTTCTTATCATCGCGTGTCCTCACGCGCTCGGCCTCGCGATACCGCTCGTCGCGTCGATTTCAACCACGATGGCCTCGCAACACGGCTTTTTTGTGAAGCGGCGGCTCGCGCTCGAAGCGGCGCGCAACGTGACAACGGTGCTTTTCGACAAGACGGGCACGCTCACCGAGGGGCGCTTCGGCGTCGTCGAGGTGCTCGGCGGCAATGAAACGCTCGCGCTCGCCGCCGCGGCCGACGCGAATTCCGAGCACCCCATCGGCCGCGCGATCGTCGCACATGCGAAGGAGAAGGGCGTCGCAATACGGCCCGTGTCGTCGTTCAGAAATCTGCGCGGCATGGGCGTGCGGGTCACGCTCGACGCGGCGGAAGTATACGCGGGTTCATCAACGCTACTCGAAGAGCGCGGCGCCTCGGTGCCGCGCGAGCTCGAGGAAGCGGTGCGGATGCACGAGCGGGAGGGGAAGACCGTCGTTCATGTCATACGGAGAGGGGAGTGGGTGGGCGCTGTGGCGCTCGCAGATATCATTCGCAACGGATCGCGCGAGGCCGTCGGCGCGCTCAAAGCGATGGGTCTCAAGGTGGCGATGCTCACGGGTGATGCGGAGGATGTTGCCGCATGGGTCTCGAAAGAGCTCGGCGTCGAGGAGTATTTCGCGCGCGTGCGCCCGGAGAAGAAAGCAGAGACCGTCAAAAAGCTCCGTCGGCGGGGCGAGCGCGTCGCGATGGTCGGGGACGGGGTGAACGACGCACCCGCGCTCGCGGAAGCCGATCTCGGCATTGCCGTCGGGGCCGGCACGAACGTCGCCATCGAATCGGCCGGCATCATTTTGGTGCGCAACGATCCGCGCGACATCCCGAAGGTCGTCAAGCTCTCCCGGCTCACCTATACGAAGATGCTCCAGAACCTCTTTTGGGCGACGGGCTACAATGTGGCGGCGCTCCCTTTGGCCGCGGGCGCGTTATTCGCCTATGGCATCGTCCTTCAGCCCGCCGTCGCCGCCGTCTTTATGTCCGCCTCCACCGTCATCGTCGCCGCGAACGCCGCTCTCCTGCGCCACCGCACGCTGTGAAAATCGCATATAACGCCAGCTCACGCGGCCGCGTGAGCTGGCGTTATATGTTCATGGAGGCCCGCAGATATTCGACATGAGCCGATCATTCGTTTTGCGGGTATACTTGCGCTGTGGCAAGAACGGAATCACGCATACAGCTGAAGCAGGGAGATGCCGCGCCGGCGTTTGCATTGCCCGGCATTGACGGACGCACGCACTCGCTCGCCGACTTCGGCGGAAAAGAAGGGCTCCTCGCGCTTTTTATGTGCAACCACTGTCCGTACGTGAAAGCGCGGATGGAAGAGGTCGTCGCGCTTCACGAGGAGTTCGGGGAAACAATCGCGTTCGTCGGCATCAATTCGAGCGATCCCGAGTATCCGGGCGAGGGGATGGAGAACATGAAAAGATTCGCGAAGGAGTGGGGGATGGCGTTCCCGTATCTTCTGGATGAGGACGGCGCGGCGGCGAAAGCCTACGGCGCCACCTGCACGCCCGACCCGTTCCTCTTTGCCTCCGCTACTCGCGGCGGTGCCCCGAGCGAGCAAAGCGAGTCGAAAGGCGACTTTCGGCTCGTCTTCCACGGGCGCATCTCCGACGCGCTCGAGCCGGAAGACGCGCCGCAGGAATTCACGATGCGCGGCAATATGCAAAAGCTCCTCGCCGGAGAGCCTATCGCACAGTGGTTCGAGCCCTCGCTCGGCTGTTCCATCAAATTCAAGATATAAAAGAACATGGCAATGTCTTTGGCGCAAAGGATGAAAGAGGCGGCGCGGCGCGCGGAGCGGAACATCCTCGTGCTCTATTTGGCGCGGAAGGATCCCCGCATCTCGCTTCTCGCCAAAATTTTTATCGTCATCGTCGTCGGCTACGCGCTCTCGCCGATAGATCTCATTCCCGATTTTATACCGGTTCTGGGCTACCTCGACGACCTCATCCTCCTGCCTATCGGCATTTATGTCTGCACGTTGCTCATCCCGGAAGACATCCTCGAAGAGCTTCGCGCGAAGTCCGAACAGTTGAAGGACCTCGAACAAAGCATCGTCGGCGCGGCGATAGTCGTCGGCCTGTGGGTAACCGTGATATTCATCATCGGCCTGTACCTCGTCAATTTCGCCGAATAGCAAGAAGCGCTAAGACAAGGTTGACACTTTGACAAAATGTTTCGGAATTGATAGGATAGCCCCTTAAATATGGCTCAAAAAGGCGTCAAAGTCTTGAAATTCGGCGGGACTTCCATGGGAAGCGCCGAGGCGATGAATCAGGTCATCGCCATCGTGCGAAAACCCCGGCGCGATGCGCGCATCGCCGCAGTCGTCGTTTCGGCGATGAGCGGCGTTACCGACGAGCTTATCAAGACGGTGCATGCCGCCGCGCTCGCCGACGGCTCTCACAAGCCGCTCCTGAAACACATCGAGCGGCGCCACCTCGCCGCCGTCGCGCAACTCGTCGGCCGAAAAAACAGGAAGAAGGCGGTCGCGAGCGTCCGCGCCTTGCTCGAACATCTTAAAGAGGTCGTGACGGGTGTGAGCCTGATACGACAATTCTCTCCCGGCGCTCTCGATTACGTCATGAGCTACGGCGAGCGCCTCTCGGCGCACGTCCTGTGCGACGCGCTCAATGATCGTGGCGTTTTGTGCGAGTATCTAAACGCGCGGAGCGTGGTCATTACCGATGAAAATTTCGGCGAAGCGGCGGTGGATCTCGCGCGCACCAACCGGGCGATACGCGCCCGCTTCAAAGCTCATCCGAAACTGCAGATCGTTACGGGCTTCATCGGCGCGTCGGCCGACAAAAAGACGACGACGCTGGGCAGAGGCGGGAGCGACTACACCGCCTCCATTTTCGGCGCGGCGCTCGGCGCGAAGGTGATAGAAATATGGACGGACGTCTCGGGGGTGATGACCGCCGATCCGCGAAAGGTGGAAGACGCGAAAGCGATTGCGGAAATGACGTACCAGGAAGCCGTCGAAATGTCCTACTTCGGCGCGAAGGTGATTCATCCGCCGACGATGCGCCCCGCGCAGGAAAAAGGGATTCCCATCGCCATCAAAAACACGTTCGCGCCCGAGGCGCCGGGCACCATGATCGCGCGCGCGGCGCGCAAGACCGACGACCTCGTGCGGGGCATTTCTTCTTTCGGCGGCATCGCGATGGTCCAAGTGCAGGGCGGCGGCATGCTCCGCACGCGCGGGGCTTCGGGCCGACTCTTCGGCGCCTTGGCGCGCGCGCGGGTCAACGTGCTCCTAATCACCCAGGCCTCTTCGCAAAACTCGATCTCGTTTGCCGTTCGGGAGAAGGACGTGGCGCGCGCGCGCGAGGCGATCGAGGAAGAATTCGCGGCGGAACGCTCGGCCCGCCTCATCGACGATATCGGCGTTACGCGCGGTCTTTCCATTATCGCGATCGTGGGCGAGGGCATGCGCCACCGCGCCGGCATCTCGGCCCGCCTTTTCGGAACGCTCGGCCGCAACGGCGTCAACATCGTCGCCATCGCGCAGGGCTCCTCGGAGCTGAACATCTCCGTCGTCGTCGCGGCGAGCGACGAAACGAAAGCCCTGAACGCCGTCCACACCGGATTTTTCTTCCCGGAAACGAAACCCATCCACCTGTTTTTGCTCGGCACCGGTCTCATCGGCTCGACGCTCCTCTCGCAGGTCTCGCGGCAAAGGGCGGTCTTGAAGCGCGAGCAGGGCTTCGACATCCGGCTCGCGGGGATCGGCAACAGCGAGCGTATGCTCTTCGATCGCGGCGACATCGCGCCCGAGAAATGGAAGGAGCGGCTCGAACGCTCGAAGACCCGCATGAACCTCGCCGCGTTCATCGAGACGATGAAGCGCGCGCCGCTTCCCGGCCGCGTCTTCGTCGATTGCACGGCTTCGGAGGAGGTCGCCCGCGCGTACGCCGAAATACTTGCCGCGCACATTTCCGTCGTCACGCCCAACAAGCGCGCGAACTCGGGCCCGTACTCCTATTTCAAGAAGCTCGCCGAACTCGCCAAGGAGCCCGGCGTCTCGTTCCTCTACGAAACCAACGCCTGCGCGGCGCTCCCCATCATCAGCATGATCGACGATCTCATCTTGAGCGGTGATCGCATTACGAAGATCGAAGGTATTCTCTCGGGTACCATGAGCTACATCTTCAATCAGTTCGCGGCCGCGAAAACGTTCAGCGAATCCGTCGCGGAGGCCAAGCGCTTGGGATACACCGAACCCGATCCGCGCGACGATCTCGGCGGCATGGACGTGGCGCGCAAGATCCTCATTCTCGCGAGAAAGGCGGGTTTCCCGCTTGAGTTTTCCGATGTGAAGGTGCAGAGCCTGCTCACGCCGAAGGCCGCGCGCGCCAAAACGGTAGCCGGCTTTTTCCGGGAACTCGAAATAGAGGACGCCGCGTGGGAGCGCAGGAAGAGGGCGGCGGAGAAGCGGGGGGAGCGCCTGCGCTACATCGCGACCCTGGAGAAGGGGAAGGCGTCCGTGCGCATCCGCGCCGTGGCGCTCCCGCATCCCTTCTATGAGATGTCGGGGAGCGACAACATCGTGACGATCTCAACCGATCGGTATTCGAAGACCCCGCTTCTCATACAGGGGCCTGGGGCGGGCGGGGAGGTGACGGCGGCTGGCGTTTTCGCCGACATACTGCGGGCCGCGCGCGACGCCGCCTAACGAAAAAGCGCGAAGCACGAAATCCGAAGCACGAAATGAATTCGTTTTCGCGATTTTTGTCCAGAATGATAAGATGATCCCATGAGCAAGAAAATACCAGTCGGGATACTCGGCGCGACCGGCATGGTCGGCCAGCAGTACATACGGCTTTTGGAAAACCACCCGTGGTTCGAGGTGGCCTACGTCGCCGCTTCGCCGCAGTCCGCCGGTAAGAAATACAAAGACGCTTTGCGGAGCGGCTGGATCGTCGCGGGAGAGTTGCCCGCGCGCGTCGGCGGGATGACCGTGGAAGACGTGAGCGACGCCGCGAAAGCCGCCAAAAAATGCGCGTTCGTTTTTTCCGCGTTCGAAATACCGGAAAAAGACCTGATCCGGAAATACGAAGAAGACTACGCCGCCGCCGGCGTACCCGTCTTTTCCAACGCCTCGGCGCACCGGGCCACCTCCGACGTGCCGATGATCATCGCCGAGATCAATCCACACCATCTGGACATCATCCCCATCCAGCAAAAACAGCGCGGATGGAAAAAAGGTTTTATCGTCGTAAAGCCGAATTGCTCTCTGCAAAGCTACCTCACGCCGATCTTCGCGCTTCAAAAAGGAGGCTATCCCGTCGAAAGAATGATAATCACGACGCTTCAGGCGACCTCGGGCGCGGGATATCCGGGCGTGGCTTCGCTCGACATGGTGGACAACGTCGTTCCCTACATCGGCGGCGAGGAAGAAAAGAGCGAACAAGAGCCGCTGAAAATCCTCGGAGAAGCGAAAGGAGGGAAATTCGTTCCGTACAAAGGCCTCGCGATTTCCGCGCACTGCAACCGCGTACCCGTTTCCGACGGGCACCTTGCGTGCGTGAACGTGCTCTTCGGGAAAAAGAAACCGGCGCGCGAAAAAATCCTCGACATTTGGAAGAAATTTCGCGCGGAGCCGCAACGATTGGACCTCCCTTTTGCGCCCAAACAGCCGATCATCTACCGCGATGAGCAAAACCGGCCCCAGCCGAAGCGGGATCGCGACTCCGACAAAGGCATGGCTGTTACGGTGGGGCGACTGCGGCCGGACGCCATCTTCGACTTCAAGTTCGCCGCTCTCTCGCACAACACAATCCGCGGCGCCGCCGGCGGCGGCATTCTGAACGCGGAGTTGGCCTACAAAAAGGGCTTTCTTAAGGCATAAAACGGCTTCTCCCACCTCCTCCCGCACCGACCGGGAAACGTACGCTACAATACTTATTATGCTTTCAGAGTCCATACGGGAGCTGATAGGGAAGATCGAGGCCACCGAAGAAGCCGAACGTACGGCGGCGCCGGGCCAGCAGGCGCTCGAGGGCAATACGATCGTCGCGAAGGCCGCCTCGCTCTACGAAAAACTCCGATACCTCGTGGATTATCGCGAGGAGCATACGATACGACGCGCCGCGCTCGAGCGGATACTGAAGCGGCGCGTCTTCATCGAGCAGAAGGCCGAAAGCGGCCTCGTGCTCCTTCAGGAGCTCGTCGACGGCAAGTACATACCGAAGGAGGCGGCGACCGAGGAGGCGGCGCGCGACATCGACACGATAGTCAATAAGTTCCTCCAGCTTTCACGCCTCGCGAGCGCGAACGGCGCCGTCGTGCGTCGGCTCATCAGCTTCGCCGCGACCGAGATCGACGCCCGGATCTCGCCGCTCGAGTACGCGACCGACCATGAAAGCGCCGAGGCGCTCTACAAGACGCTCCGGGGCCGGGTGAGCGCGTACGGATACTCGGAGGAGGAAACGAACGCCCAGCTCTATTGCGCGTGCTGGAGGTCCCTCCTCGGCGCCGACGACGACCGTCTCGCCCATGCGCTCTGGCTCCTCTATGTGCCCGGGTGGCGCGCGGGGAGCGCGGATCTGCAGGAGGTGGCGGGAAAGCTTCCCGCGCTCGTCGCCAACATCCGCGACACGGTGCGCGGCTCGCTCCAGTGGCAGATCGCGCCGAAGATAAAGAACGAGAGCATCTACTTCCGAATCATCCGCGAGGCGTTCGCCTCCAAGCGCGGCGCGGCCGGGCGCATTTTGGAAAATCCGACCCAGCTGGACCAGTTCACGAGGGACTTTCTCGAAAAGACGTACGAACAGGAGAAAGAGCGGATACAAAAAAGCGGCATCCGCGCCGTCGTCTATCTTTTCGTCACGAAGATGGCCGTCGCGCTCGTCGCCGAGCTTCCGTATGAGATCTTCGTCCTCGGGGGGGTCCACTACGTGCCGCTCACTATCAACATCCTTTTTCATCCGGCCCTGCTCTTCGCCCTCACGCGCAACGCTGGCGCTCTCGGCGAAGCGAACACGAACGCGATCGTCGAAGGCATCCACGGCGTTCTTTACGAGGGAAAGGCGCGGAGCGTGCGCGTGCGGAGCGGCTATTCGCGCTTCACGCTCGCGTTCGCGCTCGCATACCTCTTTCTCTTTATCACCGTGTTCGGCAGTGTCATCGGATTTCTCGAGTTGCTTTCCTTCAATCCCGTTTCCATCACGCTCTTCCTCTTTTTCCTCGCGCTCGTCTCCTACTTCGCGTTCCGCATCCGCTATCGCGCGCGCCGCTGGAAGGTGGTCCGCGAAGAGGGTACGCTCTCCATCATCGCGGGCGTACTCGCGGTGCCGATCGTGCGCGCCGGCGAATGGCTCTCGCGCACATTCTCCTCCATCAATGTCTTCGTCATGATAATGGATTTCATCATCGAGACGCCCTTCAAGCGGCTCCTTAATTTCTCAAATCAATTCCTGCTGTATCTCCGAGAAAAAGGTGAAGAAATCAGGTAAGAAGACTTGCGCATCCGAGGTAAGACGTTAGAATCCCAGGATTATGGAAAATAATCCGTGGGAGAGAGCGCGCGCGCAGATGCATGCGGCGGCATCGCATCTTTCGCTCCCGCCGGCGTTCATCGAACGCATGGAAAAGCCGGATCACGTTATCGAGGTCTCCATGCATGTGCCGATGGACGACGGGCGCACGGAGGTTTTTCACGGCTATCGCGTCCAGCACAACAACCTCCGCGGCCCCTACAAAGGCGGTCTTCGATATCATCCGAAAGTAGACATGGACGAGGTAAAGGCGCTCGCGTTCTGGATGACCGTGAAAAACGCCGTCATCGATGTCCCGTTTGGCGGCGGGAAGGGAGGCATTACGGTCGACCCGAAGAAGCTCTCGGAGGGCGAGCTTGAGCGCCTGACGCGCGCATTCGCGCGGGAGCTCGCGCCGTACATCGGCCCGGAGATAGACGTGCCCGCGCCCGACGTGAACACCACGCCGAAGATCATGTCGTGGATCCGCGACGAATACGGCAAGGCGGTTGGCAAGGATACGCCAGCGGTCGTTACTGGAAAGCCTGTCGGCGCGGGCGGCTCGGAAGGAAGAACGGAAGCGACGGGCCTCGGCGGTTTTTACGCGCTCATGGAGATCGTGCGGCTTTCGGGGAGAGGACACAGCGGCTTGAAGGCCGCGATACAGGGTTTCGGCAACGTGGGCAGTTTCCTTGCCGGATACATGAAGGAGGCGGGGTTTCGCGTCGTCGCGCTTTCCGATTCGAAAGGCGGTCTCTATATCCCGAAGGGCATAGACGATCTGAAGGCGGTCGCGGAGTGCAAAGAGCGAAGCGGCACGCTCGCCGGATGCTACTGCGTCGGGAGCGTGTGCGATCTTTCCAACATGGAGCTTTTGGGAGGCCGCGATATTTCCCCGAAGGAGGTCTTGACGCTTCCAGTGGACATCGTCGCGCCTTCGGCCCTCGAAAATGCCATCACGAAAGAGAACGCCGCCGCGATCCAAGCTGGCATTGTTCTCGAAATGGCCAATGGTCCGACAACGCTCGAAGCCGACGAGATCCTGCGGAAGAAGGGTGCGATGGTCATACCGGATATTCTCGCCAATGCCGGCGGCGTTGCGGTTTCCTACTTCGAGTGGTATCAGAACATGCACGGCGAGACATGGAAAAAGCAAGATGTGTTCGCTAAGCTCAAGGAGAAGATTGATGCCGCGGCACGTGCCGTCTTTGCCGCCTCGGAGGAATACTCGGTTTCCCTGCGTGAAGCGGCCTACATCGTGGCGCTCAAGCGCCTCTCCGACGCCGCCTACTGACAAACACACAACTCCCTAGCGGATTTAATGACAGTTCAGGAACTGGATGTATCGAATGGAGTTCAACTTATGAACATATGTTCACATATTGAAACATTGAGCGCCATAGCATAGAGAGTGCGGATGGGGATAGTGGGCGTTTCGTTTGCTATCATGTATCGCCATGACGAGAAATCATCTGGACAAATACGCCGCTCCAGTGCTCCGCTTCGGGCTCGTCATGCTCTTTTTGTGGTTCGGGCTCTCGCAGATCATAAGCCCGGGAGATTGGGTTGCGTGGGTTCCCGAGTTGGCAAGCGCTCTTATGCCTGCGCATACCATCATACTTTTGAACGGCGCATTCGAGACCATTCTAGGCCTTGCGCTTGCGGCGGGTTTCTACACGCGCATCGCGGCGCTCCTTCTCTCACTCCACCTCTTTTTCATCGCGTGGGAGATCGGCTACAACGACGTCGGTGTCCGCGATTTCGCGCTCGCTGTTTGCGCGCTCTCGCTCGCTCTTTTTTCACCTGATCAGTACACGCTTGATAAACGTCTACGAAAAGAGTAAGGTCTCGCAATGGAGAGATTCATCCAGCGCATCGCCAAAAAAGCCGGCGACGCCGTACTCGAGAAATTCGGCAAATTTGGCGTTCACTATTTGAAATCGGAACACCGCGGAGATGCAGTGACAAAAGCAGACCTTATCGCTGATAAAATTATAACGAGCGCGATCAAGAAGACCTATCCCTCTCATGGGATTATCTCGGAGGAAAGCGGAAGGACGCGCGAAGACGCTGAATATGTATGGATCACCGACCCTATAGACGGAACTTTCAATTTTGCGACAAGCGTGCCCCTCTTCGGGGTGATGGTCGCGCTAGCACGCAAGGGAATTGTTGAACTTTCCGCGATCTATTTGCCGACGACAAAGGAATTCTTTTTTGCGAAGCGTGGCAAAGGATCATTCTTGAACGGGAAGAAAATACATTGTTCTCGTGTCACGGACTTCACTGTGTCCGCTGGGATAGGGCCAACATGGCTTCGACCACGGGCAATAAAATTCATGTCAAGACTCCTGAAACATTCCGAGAATATGAACGTGATGTTCAATGGCTACGGGAGTATCGCGGTCGACGCTGCGTATATGGCGGCAGGTCGAAGGGATTGGTTTGTCGGTTTTGGTGCTCATGTGCACGACTACGCACCCATATCGCTTCTCATGAAAGAATCAGGTTGCAGGATATCGAACGCGAAAGGTAGACCGTGGACCATCCTAGACACCGAGATTGTCGCCGCAAATCCCACTCTGCACAAACAGCTTTTGAAGCTCACGAAGAACGTATAAGTGGCAGTGCCACTACACTTGACTAAAGCACTGTAGTTTGCTAAAGTATCAGGATGAACTGGAGTAGTCCGGCAAATACGGCCTTGATCAAGGCTTTTCTGGCACTCAAGAGTGCGCGGGAGGCGCGCTCCTTTTTGCGCGACCTTCTCACCGAAACAGAGCTAGAAGAATTTGCAAAACGCCTCAAGACGGCGTCTCTGCTTGCCAAGAAAGTCCCGTACTCGACGATCGAGGCGGAGACCGGACTTAGTTCGACGACAATCGCGCGCGTCGCTCATTGGCTCCATCGCGGCATGGGTGGGTATCGCTTGGTGCTTAAGCGTCTTAAACAGTAAAAAATACATAACACCAGCGAACCCGCCTCCAAGGGGTGGTTTTCTCAAAACAATTATGATGCATCTCATATACAACCAAGAACGACTGCGCATCGCGGTGCAAAAGAAGGGCAGGCTCCACGAAGCGAGCATGAAATACCTCTCTTCGCGCGGACTCTCGTTCCCACAAAACGGCAAATCGCTCATTCAGTCATCCGAGGATTCCGATGTCGATGTTCTCTACTTGCGGGACGATGACATCCCGGAATATGTCATGCGAGGTGTTGCAGATCTCGGTATCGTCGGGGAAAATGTACTCGCCGAACGGGATAAGCAACTCTCCATCGTCGCGAAACTGGGCTTCGGAGAATGCAAACTCATAATCGCGGTGCCGAAGAATTCGAGGATGAAGGTTCCGGCGGACCTGCGGGGCAAACGCATTGCAACGTCATACCCAAACTTGCTCAGCGCTTTCCTCAAGAAAGAAGGCGTTGAAGCCGAAATCGTGTCTATTTCCGGTTCGGCGGAAATTACGGTCGAACTCGATCTTGCCGACGCGGTCTGCGACATCACGCAGACGGGCGCTACGCTCGCGGCGCACGAGCTTGTGCCAATCGTTACCATAATGGAATCTCAAGCGGTACTCATCGAAAGTGCCGGGAAGAGCATGCGGAAACAGGATTTTTTAAAAGGGTTATGAAAACACTCTCAACCAAAAAAGAATCCATCACTGCGCTCATAAAGCGCCTCCGGCGCGCGCGAAGCAAACGGAGCGACGTGGAAGATTCGGTACGGCGAATTGTCGATGACGTGCGGCGAAGAGGCGATCGCGCGCTTATCGATCTTACGAAGAAATTCGATGGCGTCGCTCTGAAGCGCTTGCGGGTGTCTGAAGCGGAAATACGCACGGCGTACCGCATTGAATCGAGAGACGTTGTCCGAGCGCTCAAGAGCGCCCGCGCCGCCATTGCAAAATTCCACGCGCAAAACGTGAAAAGGGAGAAAGCGGTCGAAACGCAGAAAGGCGTGCGGGTATGGCGCGAATTCCGGCCCATCGAGAACGTCGGCCTCTATGTGCCGGGAGGCAAGGCCGCGTATCCGTCTACCGTTTTGATGCTTGGCGTTCCGGCGAAACTGGCTGGATGCAAAGAGGTGGTGCTCTGCGTCCCGCCGGATAGGAGTGGCAAAGTCCCGAGTGCGGTGCTCGTGGCGGCAGATCTGTGCGGCATCTCGAAGATTTTCAAAGTGGGCGGCGCGCAGGCAATCGCGGCCCTTGCATACGGCACGAAGACCATCCCGAAAGTTTCAAAGATATTCGGGCCGGGGAACCAGTACGTGACGACTGCCAAGATGCAAGTCTTCGGAGAAGTCGACATCGACATGCCCGCCGGGCCCTCGGAGGTACTCGTGCTCGCGGATGCGAGCGCGAATCCCGCATGGGTCGCCGCAGACCTACTCTCCCAGCTCGAACACGGGGAAGATTCGCAAGCCATTCTCGTCACCCCTGATGCGAAGTTTGCCGCAGACGTCGTGAAGAACGTCAATGAGCAGGTCAAAACGCTGAGCCGCGGAGCGATCATCGGGAAATCCCTCAAGCGGAGCTTTGCCGTTGTCGTGAAATCGATTGACGAAGCGTGCCGCTTTATCAATGAGTATGCGCCGGAGCACTTGGAAATCGTGCTCAAAAAGAATGAAGCAAAGGTTCTGAAGAAAATCGAGAATGCCGGCTCCATCTTCCTTGGCCCGTACGCGTCCGAACCGTTGGGTGATTACGCAACAGGCGCGAACCACACGTTGCCGACATCGGGATTCGCGAAGATGTTTTCAGCCCTCTCGGTCGAATCATTTGGCAAGAAGATGCAAATACAGCGCGTCTCAAAGCGCGGGATCGCGAATCTCCGCAAAACAGTCGAAACGCTGGCAGATCGGGAGGGCCTTGATGCTCACAAGAGGGCTGTCGGTATCCGCTTCAAAAAATAATATGATCGATAACCTCGTCAGGAAAAATGTAAAAAACCTGAAGCCGTATGCCTCGGCGCGCTCTCTTTACCAGGAGGGGGTCTTCTTCGATGCCAATGAAAACGCGCTCGGAAGCACTGTTACGGTCCCGGATGTTCCGGACCTGAACCGCTATCCCGATCCGAAATCCGCCGATCTGCGGAAAGCCATCGCGGCATACGTTGGAGTCGATCCGGCGCAGGTGTTCGTGGGGAACGGCTCCGACGAGGCAATCGATCTTCTCATCCGCGTGTTTGTCGAGCCGAATGAAGCCGTCATAATCGTTGAGCCGACATATGGCATGTACAAGGTAGCGGCCGAGACAGCAGGGGTGGAAATACGTCCGTGGCCTCTCACCGGTTCCTTCCAGCTCGACCTCTCATCTCTCGGTACTGTCTCCGCGGGGGCAAAACTCATCTTTTCCTGCTCGCCCAACAATCCGACAGGAAATCTGCTCCCCATCGAGGATGTGCGGGGGCTCTGCTCGAAATTCAAGGGCATTGTCGTCCTTGATGAAGCATACATAGAATTTGCCTCTCAGCCTTCATTGGCGGAAAAAGTCCGTGAGATTGAAAATCTCGTCGTACTTCGGACGTTCTCCAAGGCGTGGGGGCTGGCGGGGATTCGCGTCGGCTATGCGATCGCACATCCGAAGGTAATAGGGTATATGGACAGAATAAAGGCGCCTTACAACCTCGGCCGCGTGAGCGCCGCGCTTGCGCAGAGGGCGCTCAAGAATAAAGATGATATGCTTCGCATGCGGGAGCGCATCCTCGCCGAGCGCTTGCGCGTCGCGAGGGAGCTCAAGGAGGTGAATTTCAACGTATTCGAAAGCGAGGCGAATTTTCTCTTGGTGCAGTATCCCGGTATGTCAAAAATCGCAACAATACTCGCCGAAGAATACGGGCTCATTATCCGGGATTTTAGCGGGAGGGAACGGCTCGAAGATTGCGCGCGCATCACCATCGGGACGCCGGAGCAAAACGACCGATTAGTAGAGACTCTAAAGAAGATCGTATGAAAAAGCAACAGAAGAAATCTCCGATGAAAGTCGCGTTTCTCGATCGCGATGGCACTCTCATTTTCGAGCCGCCGGTGACTGAACAAGTGAACGGACCCGAGCAGTTGCGCATTTTGCCGGGTGTTGTCGAGGGGCTGAAAAAGCTCATCGCCGAAGGGTTTGCGTTGGTTATGGTTACGAATCAGGACGGACTTGGTAGCCGTTCATATCCCCAGAAGAATTTCGACGCGGTTCAGGGCGCGCTGTTCAAGCGCTTGAAAAAAGAGGGGGTTCAGTTTTATCGGATTTTCATTTGTCCGCACTTCCCGAAGGAAAAGTGTGCATGCCGCAAGCCGAAAGTCGGCCTCCTGAAGGGTTTTCTCAAGAAAGCATCCGTTGATCGCGGAGCATCTATAGTCGTGGGAGATCACGATTCGGACGAAGAATTCGCAAAAAATATCGGCATTCGATTCTACCGAATGGAAACGAATGGCGCGTTTCCGCGCTTTGCGTCTCTCAAGCGAGAGACGAAAGAAACCGCCATTTTGGCAGAGTGTAATCTCGACGGCACCGGCGCTTTCAGCATCAGTACGGGGTTACGTTTTTTCGACCACATGCTAGAGCAATTTTCGAAGCACTCCCTCATAGACCTTCGAATCAAGGCGAAGGGGGATTTGGATATAGACGACCACCACACGATCGAAGACGTCGGTCTCGCTCTCGGGGAAACGCTGAAGAATGCCCTCGGCGAGCGCCGCGGCATCAAGCGGTACGGCTTTCTCCTGCCCATGGACGACGTGCTCGTGGAGTGCGCCGTCGATCTCGGCGGGCGCCCGTATTTGGCGTTTAATGCGTCGTTCAAGCGCGAGAAGGTCGGCGATCTTCCGACCGAGATGGTAGAGCACTTCTTCCGGTCGGTAGCCGAAACCTTGAAAGCGAACATCCACATCAATGTGAAATACGGCACGAATGAGCACCACAAGATTGAAGCGATCTTCAAGGCGTTCGCTAAGGCAATGAAGGATGCCGTTGCCTTGGATCCTCGCCGGAAGAATGAACTTCCCACGACCAAGGGGGTTCTATGAACATCTCGGTCATAGACTATGGGGCGAGCAATTTGCAGAGCGTCGGCAATGCGCTCGAGAAGTTGGGAGTATCGTTCGACGTCATCACGACGCCGGAAGGATTGAAAGGCACCGACAAGGTCATTCTGCCCGGCGTGGGCGCCGCCGGAAGCGCGATGCAAGCGCTCATGGCGCGCGGATTTGCCGCCGCCTTGCCGAATCTCACGGTCCCCATACTCGGAGTGTGTCTTGGTCTGCAGCTTTTCGCACGCATGAGTGAGGAGGACAATACGACATGCCTCGGCATTCTCCCGGGCGATGTGAAGCGTCTTCGCACCGAGCTAAAAGTGCCGCACATGGGATGGAATCGCGTTCGCTTGCTCAAGGATTCACCGCTCACAAAAGGAATTCCAGATGGCAGTTTCTTCTATTTCGTAAACTCCTACTATCTACCTGTCGGCGAATTCACAACGGGAGAAACGATATACGATGTGCCACTTACCGCGATAGCGCAAAGGGGAAATTTCTACGGCACGCAGTTCCACCCCGAAAAATCGGCGGAGTGGGGCATGAAGATACTCGATAACTTCTGCCGCCTATCCCGGTAGTGAAATGTGCCTTAGGCTTACACAAATCTATGGAAACAAATAACGAATGTATCCAAAGTGCAACACGCGAGAGTTCATGGTTCACGCCGCGCCAAGACGGCGTGCCGCTTGGCGCAAAGGCACATTCTACCAACCGGGTATGCTGATAATTCCGGCAATAGACATCCTCGACGGGAAATGCGTGCGGCTTACGCGCGGCGAATACGTTACGCAAAAGATATACGGCGATCCGCTGAAGTTCGCGAAACAGCTCGAAAGCGACGGCGCGCGCATGCTCCACGTCGTTGATCTCAACGGCGCGCGCGACGGCGCGCCCGCGAACCGCGAGCTCATCATGCGGATATGCTCGGCGGTTTCCATTCCCGTCGAGGTCGGGGGAGGCATACGAAAAGCGGAGACGGCGCGGGCGTATCTCGCCGCGGAAGCGGCGCGCGTCGTAACAGGCACGAGGGCCATGGACGACATGGACTTCGTCGGTGAGCTCATACGCGAGTTCGGCGCTTCACGCATCGTCGTCGCGCTGGAAATAAAGGGCGGGAAGGTCGCCGTCAAGGGATGGCAGTCCACGGTGCACAAGGACTATCGCGAGCTCGCGCGCGAGCTCAAGGCCCGCGGCGTTACCGAGCTCCTCTTTACCGACGTCGAGCGGGACGGCACGCTGACGGAGCCCAACTTCGAAGTGGTGCGGGAACTCGCCGCTCTCGGGTTCAACGTCATCGCCTCGGGGGGCGTTTCGGACGTGCAAGCGATACGAAAACTTCGGGAGCTCGGCGCCGCAAGCGCGATAATCGGCAAAGCGCTCTACGAGGAGAAGATGACGCTCGGAGAGGCCGAGGAAGCCGCGCGGCCGCTTTCCGGATTGGCGAAGCGCATCGTTCCGTGTCTCGACGTCAAGGACGGGAAGGTGGTGAAGGGAATTTCGTTCGAGAATCTTCAAATCGTTGGCGATCCGGCGGCGCTCGGCAAGAAATATTCCGCGGAAGGAGCCGATGAACTCGTTTTTCTCGATATCTCCGCATCGAAGGAAGGAAGGGAAACGATGTTCAGCGTTGTCGAGCAGGTTGCGAAGGAAGTCTTCATTCCTTTCACCGTCGGCGGCGGCATCTCGAGCGTGGAGCAGATGCGGCGGCTTCTCCACCTCGGAGCCGAAAAGGTTTCAATCAATACAGCGGCCGTCAAAGACCCTTCTCTCATCACGGCAGGTTCGAAGGCTTTCGGCTCACAAGCTATCGTCGTTGCAATAGACGCGAAGCGCGTAGGAACAGGATGGAAAGTGTTTTTGAGAGGCGGCTCTGAAGAAACACAGCTCGACGCGATAGCGTGGGCGAAAGAAGCAGAAACACGAGGCGCAGGAGAAATACTGCTTACTTCGATGGACAAAGATGGGCAGAAATCCGGATACGATATCGAGCTTTTGCGACGAGTCTCGGAGGCAGTGCGCATTCCCGTCGTCGCTTCCGGCGGGGCCGGTTCGCTCGAAGACCTGAAACGCGCGCTTACCGACGGCTCGGCCGATGCGGCGCTCGTCGCGAGCCTTTTCCACTACGGGGAGTATAGTATTACAGACGCCAAGGAATACCTCGCGAAAGAGGGTATTTCGATGCGCACATAAGATATGACAAAAAAACTCAACATTGATTGGAAGAAGGGAGGGGGTTTCGTGCCAGCCATTGTGCAAGATGCCGAAACGCGGGCCGTCTTGATGCTCGGTTATATGAACAAAGCGGCGCTCACGAAGACACTCAAGACGAAGAAGGTTTGGTTTTGGAGCAGAAGCAAGAAGCGTCTCTGGATGAAAGGGGAGTTCAGCCGGAACATCCTGCAATTCACGGGTTATGAAATTGATTGCGACGGAGACGCGCTCCTCGTGAAAGCCCGACCCGCGGGGCCCACCTGCCACACGGGCGACTATTCCTGTTTCGGCGAGAAGAAGGCGAGAGATGTGTTCGCCGAACTTGCCGCCGTCATCGCGGAGCGCAAAAAGAAAATGCCCGTCGGCTCCTACACCACCTCGCTTTTCAAGGCAGGAGTGGGGAAAATAACGGCAAAAGTAAAGGAGGAAGCACTCGAGGTCGTTAAAGCCGCCAAAAAGGAAACCAAAAAACGCCTGACTGAAGAAACTGTCGACCTCGTCTACCACCTCCTCGTCCTTCTCGCGGAGAAGAACGTCTCGTTTTCCGAGATAGGCAAAGAAATCCGAAAGCGCCGCGCGTGATCCGGGAGCCGTTCACGAAAAGCACACGCGCATCGTGGACAATGAGCGCGTATGCTCAAACTGCTTCTCGCCCTGTTCGTATTCTTTTTTCTGGTCGAGCTCGCAACCGCGATCCTCACGCTCCTCTCGCGACCGGACATCGGCGGAAGCCGGGAACAACCCATTGCGGGATAGGACCGCGCAAACGTTGTCCCCACCGTTCGCGATACGCGCTTGACGCGAAGGCGAGGGCGTATAGAATCAGGCGAATGAAATCCCGATCAATGTGTCGCCTCTGCTGTCTGCAGGCCCCTTTTGAGGTCGGGTGTTAAATTTTCTTTTTTTGAAAATTAGCGAACGGCCTCGAAGGGGGCCGTTCGCGCTTTTATCGCTTTCACCGATCCTAACACAAAACCATGTACCACCTCGCCACGCTCTTCATCGCCGGACTCGTCATCGCGCTTATCGTTACCGCCCTCATCGCCTTCGCCACCTCGCCGCACGGCCTCGAGCCGAAAAAAGAAAAGCCGAAACCCTGACAGTTCTTGTACATAAGAACGTGTCTGGAAACCTCTCCCACCGGGAGTCCAAACATGCTCCAGTGTCGTCACAGTTCTCGTACATATGTACAAGAACTGTCATGGCTACGTCTTTTTGAAAAGACGCGGGCCCTCGGAAGTGTCTTCGACGATATAGTCCAATTTCCGGAGTTCGGCGCGCAATGAATCCGCGTGTTGCCAGTTCTTCTCTTTTCGGGCCGCCTCGCGCGCCTCGAGGAGCGTGCGCACGCGCCCGGGGATAGCATTGCTTTCCACCGGAGCGCCGAAGGTTTTTCGGCAGAGCGCTTCCGCCGCCGCGTCAGGTTTTGCAAGTCCGAGTCCCAATATCCGGTCGGCGTCGAGCACGCCGGCGCGGATGTTCTCGCGGGAAAGGCCGCGCTCTTTTACCATCTCCCACAAGAGCGCCAGCGCCCCGGGAGTGTCCAGATCGTCGTTGAATCGCTCGTGCAGTTTCTTCCGCCACGGCTCGGGCGCGGCCCCCGCCTTCTTTTCCGTGTCGACGAGCCGGCGAAGGCGCAAAAAGGCGGTTTGCGCGGCATCGAGCGCGTTCCACGTGAAGTTGGAATGGGTGCGGTAGTGCGAGCTCAAAAAAAGGTAGCGGAGCGCCATCGGATGGAAGCCTCTCCCGACGACTTCCGAAAGGCGGACGACGGCACCTTCGCGCTTGGCGATCTTTTCCCCCTCGATCTGGATGTGCGCGCGATGCATCCAGAAGCGCGCGAGGGGCCTCTTGCCCGTCGCGGCCTCCGATTGCGCGATCTCGTTGTTGTGATGTATCGGAATGTGCTCGACGCCTCCCGTGTGTATGTCTATCTGCTTTCCGAGGCAGGCGTTTATCATCGCGGAGCATTCGATATGCCAGCCCGGGAAGCCCTTTCCCCAGGGCGAATCCCAGCCTATCGCGTCTTTGCCGGAGGAGAATTTCCAGAGCGCGAAGTCGGTCGGGTTGCGCTTCGTCGCCTTCGTTTCTATGCGGGCCCGCTCTTTCAGATCCGCGAGGTTAGCGCCGCCGAGTACGCCATAGGCGGTAAGGCGGGACGTATCGAAGTACACTCCGTCTTCCGCCCGGTACGCGTACCCTTTTTCTTCGAGCGTTTGCACCATCGCGATCTGCGCGGGGACATAGTCGCTCGCGCGCGGAAAAACGATGCGCTCCGTGTCGACGTTGAGCGTCCGCACGTCTTCGAGAAAGCGCCGGGCGTAGCGCTCCGCCATCGTCTTCATGTTCTCAAGTGTAGGCGCAAGGCCCTCCCGGCGGAGGCCCGTGCTCATCTTGTCCTCTCCCTCGTCGGCGTCGGAAGAGAGGTGGCCGACATCGGTGATGTTGACGACCTGCTTGACGGCGTAGCCGTTGTATTCGAGGGTGCGCCGCAGTACGTCGGCAAAGACGTAGGCGGAGAGATTCCCGATATGCTGGACGTCGTAGACGGTCGGGCCGCAGTTGTACATGCGCACCTCGCGCGCGCGGGAGGGAAGCGTGAATTCCTGTTTCGATTTGCCGAGCGTGTTGAAGAAGAAGAGAGGAGGGCGCTTGGGCTTTCGGAATAGGAAATCGAACCACATGGCGGTCATGATATCATGGTGGTTCGAACACGCGCCGCATGGAATTATTCACCGAACTTAGCCTCATCATAGGGATCGCGACCGGCGTTGCCGCCTTGATGCGCCTCTTGCGGCAGCCGCTCATCATCGGGCACATTCTGACGGGCCTCATCGCCGGCCCCCTGCTTCTCGACCTCATCGGTTCCACGGAGACGCTCGCCCTGATGGGAGAGATCGGCGTCGCCATCCTCCTCTTTACCGTCGGACTGCATTTGAGTCCCGACATCATCCGCACGTTCGGGAAAGTCTCCTTCATCACGGGGGTCGGGCAGGTTCTCTTTACCTCGATCGTCGGATACTTCATCGCGGCCATGCTCGGCTTTTCCCCCGCCGAGGCGTTCTATATTTCCGTCGCGCTCGCGTTCTCGAGCACCATCATCATCATGAAGCTCATCGCTGACAAGCGGGAGCTCGACGTGCTGTACGCGAAGATCGCCATCGGATTCCTCCTCGTGCAGGACCTTATCGCGGTGCTTCTTCTCCTCGGCATACCCCTGTTTTCCGCTAGCTCTTTCTCTTTTGCGGAAGTCGCGCGGTTCATTACGACCGGGGCCGTTCTCATCGGCTTCGTCGCGCTTACGTCGCGTTTCTTCGTCTCGAAAGCAAACCGCTTTTTGGCGCAGTCGCAGGAATTCCTTTTTCTTTTCGCGATCGCGTGGGGAATAGGGATCGCGGCGCTTTTCAAGGGGCTGGGGTTCTCGCTCGAAAGCGGCGCTCTCATAGCGGGCGTGACGCTCGCGGCGCTTCCGGTGCGCCACGAGATCAGCGCGCGCCTCTCGCCCCTGCGGGATTTTTTCATCGTGATGTTCTTCGTCCTCCTCGGCTCGCAAATGCAGTTTGCCGATATCGGCGGGAGTTTGCCAGCCGCGATCACGCTCTCGCTCCTCGTCCTCGTCGGCAATCCGCTGATACTGATGATGCTCATGGGCATTCTGGGCTACCGCAAAAAGACGAGTTTCCAAACGGGTCTCATCGTCGCGCAGATAAGCGAATTCTCCCTCATCCTCGTCGCGCTCGGAGTCTCCCTCGGGCATCTCGACCGCTCGATCCTTTCGCTCGTAACACTCGTCGGCCTTATTACCATCTTCGGCTGTACGTACCTCGTGCTGTATTCCGATCGGCTCTTTCACGCGCTCGCCCCGTTCTTGGGCATGTTCGAGCGCGCGAACGCGTTCGAACCTCGCGCGCGCCGGAGCGGCCATGCCGTCGTTCTCTTCGGATGCAATCGCATCGGGCAGGATTTTCTCGAATCGCTGAAGGAGCTCGACCGGCGTTTTCTCGTCGTCGATCACGACCCCGATACCATAGCGTCGCTCGAGCGAAAGGGGATAGCGGCGGAATACGGCGATGCGGGGGATATCGATTTTCTCGAGTCGATCGACGTGTCCAGGCTCGAGCTCGCTATCTCGACAGTCCCGGATCCCGAGACGAACCTTCTCATCACCCGGAGCATACGCTCGCGCAACCCGGATGCCGTCGTCATCGTCATCGCGCACCGCGTGGGTGACGCCCTTTCGCATTACGAGGAGGGGGTCGACTACGTCATCCTTCCGCACTTTCTCGGAGGCAAGTACGCCTCGGAGATCGTCGTGAAGTTCGGGACCGACAAGTCGAAGTACTCAACCCTGCGCTCGCGGCATATCGAGCATCTCAAGGTCCGCATCGCCGCGGGGCACGAGCATCCGTATCCTTCCGCCGTCAAGCTGTAGTTTCGCGTGTTCCGCTACGCTATAATGGCCCCTCGATATGCCGGAAGAAGATAAAGAAGGCCGCCCCGTCCATCCTCGCCCAACAGGGGCATTGCCGTTCAGGGATGAGTGGCGCATCCCGGCGCGCCTTGCGATCGCAGGGGGATGCATCGCGCTCGCCGTCGGTTTTGTTCTTGGAGTGGCGCTCGTTTCAGGCAAGGGAGCGGCGGCGCAACTTTCGGGCCCGCCCGAGGGCGTGGATTTCGATCCCGTGTGGAAGGCGTGGCGCATCATAGACGAGAAGTTCGTGCCGGCCGCTGTCGCGACCTCGACGCGGGTCGCTTCCTCGACCGAGGAGAGGAACGAAGCGCGCGTCTGGGGAATGATACAGGGGCTCGCGGAGTCGCTCGGCGACCCGTACACCTTCTTCCTTCCGCCCAAGGAGAACGAGATATTCGCGGAGGACATCAGCGGCGCCTTCGAGGGCGTCGGGATGGAAATCGCGGTGCGCGATCAGGTCCTCACCGTTGTTTCGCCGCTTAAGGGGACGCCCGCGGAGCGTGCGGGCATCAGGAGCGGCGATAGGATCCTCGAGATCGACGGCGTCGAGACGCGCGGCATGGACATCTCGACCGCGGTCTCGCGCATCCGCGGGCCGCGGGGGACGCAGGTCAGGCTTCTTGTCATGCGCGAAGGGTTCCCGGAGCCGCGCGAATTCGAAGTAACCCGCGAGGTCATCAACGTGCCTATCGTCGCGACGGAAGCGCGTTCCGGCGTATTCGTCATAGAACTCCAGAGCTTCACGGCGAATTCGCCGGAGCTCTTCAGGCGCGCGCTCCGGGAGTTCGTCGAGTCGGGCAGTCGCAATCTCGTTCTCGACCTTCGCGGAAATCCGGGCGGCTATCTGGAGGCGGCGGTCGACATGGCGAGCTGGTTCCTGCCCTCGGGTAGGGTCGTCGTCACAGAGGATTACGCCGGGAACGCCGAAAGCGTCGTGCATCGCTCGCGCGGTTACGATGTGTTCAACGAGAACCTGCGCATGGTCATTCTCGTCGACCGCGGCAGCGCCTCGGCTTCCGAGATTCTTGCCGGCGCGCTTCAGCACTACGGTATCGCTACAATGGTGGGGGACAGGACCTTCGGGAAGGGCTCGGTGCAGGAACTTGTGGAGATAACCGACGATACGTCGCTCAAGCTCACCGTCGCGCGCTGGGTGGGGCCGGGAGGCGAGCCGATACCGCTGGAAGGACTCGTCCCGGATGTGCAGGTGAACATGACCGAAGAGGACCGGGAGGCGGGGAGAGACCCGCAGATGGAAAAAGCCGTTGAGGTAGTCAGTAGTCAGTAGTCTGTAGTTAGTAGAAAATAGTGACGAGAAAAAGAATTCAGGACCACTAACGACTAACTACTTTCTACCAACTATCTACTGTTATGAAAGTGATTTTCTTGAAAGATGTGGGTGGGGTCGGCAGGGCGGGGGAGGTGAAGGATATCGCCGACGGGTACGCGCTTAATTTTTTGATACCGCGGGGGCTTGCAAAACAGGCGACCACGGAGGCGCTTGCCGAGCATGCAAAGGTCCAGGCGGCGTTGGCGGCAGAAAAAGAAAGGCGCGAAGCAGATCTCAAGGAGGCGATCCAACGGCTCCGCGGCGCGCGGATCGAGCTCAAAGTCAGGGCGACTGAAAAAGGAGGATTATTCAAAGCGATCGGCCCGAAGGAAATAGCGGATGCGCTTCATCAGCAAAAGAGCGTTTCCATCCCGGAGGAGGGGATCGCGCCGCTGGAGCCCGTCAAAACGACGGGCGATCACATAATAAAAATTTCCGCCTTGGGAGCGGAAACGGAGATACTGCTGAAGATCGTCGCTGTTTAGAGGACGTCGACGATGGGGCGGCGGGCGGAGCGGCCGTCGAAGTCGGTCTTTCTTTTGTTGCGGAAGCGCACCGTGCCCGCAACGCGCGCGAAGAGCGTGTAGTCGCTTCCGACGCCGATGTTCCGGCCCGGCAATATCTTCGTGCCGCGCTGGCGCACGACTATCTCGCCAATGGCCACTTTTTGCCCGTCGGCGCGCTTGACCCCCAAATACTTGGGATTCGAATCGCGGAGATTTTTCGCTGTTCCGCCCGCTTTGGTCGTTGCCATAGAAAATAGTCTGTAGTTAGTAGCACGTAGTTAGTAGTTGAAAACAATACCAAGCCCCGTATCATGGAGCGGTGGTAAAGATACAGGAAAGTTGGCAGAAAATCAAGAATGCCTTGGAGGACGGGGTCGGGGAGTGGGGGGTTATCGCCATCGTGGTTTTGGTCGGATTTTCCTCGTTCGGTCTCGGGCGCCTTTCCGCGCTCGAGGGCGCAAAACCGGCTGTTTCGATACGGGAAGCGCAGACGGGAGCCGCCGCGCGCGCGCTTCCTCTCGGCGGCCTTGTCGTCGCTTCTCGGAAGGGGAGCGCGTACCACTATCCGTGGTGCTCGGGCGCTGAAAGTATCGCCGAGCAGAACAAGATCTGGTTCAAAAGCGAAGAAGCGGCTCGCAAAGCGGGATACACACCTGCCAAGAATTGTAAAGGACTCGGACAGCCGGCAGCTAGTAGCCAGTAGCCTGCGGCCATGAGAAAATGCGCGCTATGCATCCGTGCTACAGGCTACCAGCTATAAGCTACAGGCTATGCTAATCGTTGACGTTGAAGCCTCCGGAGTGGAGTATCGCACGCACTCCATCGTTTCGGTGGGAGCGCTCGATTTTGCCAACCCGCGGAACCGTTTTTACGAAGAGTGCCGCGTGTGGGACGGAGCGCACGTCATGGACGAAGCGCTCGCGGTCAACGGCTTCACGAAAGAGCAGGTGATAGATCCGAAGAAGCAGAGCGAGGCCGATCTCATCCACGCGTTCCTAGACTGGAGCGACGGGGTCGCGGAGCGGACGCTCGCCGCGCAGAACGTTTCCTTCGACCGGGACTTTCTCAAGGCCGCGGCGGAGAGGGCGGGACACACGGAGTGGCCGTTCTCGTACCGCACCATAGACACGCACACGCTCGCCTACATGCACATGGTAACGAGGGGGCTTCAGCCGCCAGTGGACTCCGTCAAAAAACATTCCGCGCTCGATCTCGACGCGACGCTCGAATACTGCGGAATCCCGAGCGAGCCGGCGCCGCACAACGCGCTCACGGGCGCGCTTTCGCACGCCGAGGTGATATCGCGTCTTCTGTACGGAAGAAAGCTCCTGCCGGAGTTCGACGAGTTTGAAATACCCTGGCGAAATGTTTTTTGAAGGTCGTTGGAACGATATGCGATACATTCGACGCCTTCTTACGTGGCTCTCGCTTTCTCTTATCGGGGTCGTGCATGTAATTCGGTATTGGCTCTCACGCTTTGCGGGAGCAGGGGAAGTGCAGGGAGTACGCATTATCCTCGTTCAGGAGCGCAGAGTGGTCCTAGTATCACACTGGTACGCGCCATGGGCGTGGACATTGCCGGGCGGCGGCGTCGAGCGCGGAGAAACACCGGAGCAAGCGGCGATACGCGAGGCACGCGAAGAAACCGGATTTGAGGTAAAGACTATTGCCGGCGAGATTGGCACCTACACCGGCTCGATGGGGAAGAGAGACAAGATAACGGTCTTCTACACGGGAGACTTCGAAGGCTCTCTCGCCCTCCGTCCTACCATCGAGATAATGGCGCGGAGCTGGTTCGACATAGACGCTCTTCCTGCCGAAGTGTCGCCCGCGAACCGCCGGCGCATCGAAGCCTACCGGGCGGGCGGGCGGGGAGAGCAGGGGCGGTGGTAGTTGCGGTAGTTATCGGTCGTCCATCTCTTTTCCGCCGTGGAACTTTTCATGTATGTCGCGCAGGCGTTTATTGGTGACATGCGTATAGATTTGCGTGGTCGCGACGTTCTTGTGGCCGAGAAGCTCCTGCACGCTCCGCAGGTCCGCTCCGTGAGAGAGAAGATCCGTCGCGTAGGTATGCCGGAGCGTGTGGGGCGTTACCTTTTTCGCGAGGCCGGCGAGAACCGCGCATTTCGAGATCATCATTTGTATGTAGCGGGGCGAGAGGCGCCTGTTTTCGGTTTTTTTCGACCGGTGGTTGATGAAGAGCGGATCGTGGACGTCGCGGCGGGTCGCGAGGTATGCACGCAGCCACTTGGCCGCGCGGGGGGAGATGAACACCGTTCTGACATATTTTCCTTTGCCCACGATGGAAAGCTCGAACGTCCGCGCGCCGTCCTCCTGCTTGAGGAAAGAGACGCGATCGGCGTCGAGCGCGGTGAGTTCCGAAATGCGCATTCCCGAAGAGAAAAAAAGTTCCATGATCGCGCGGTCGCGCAATCCGTTCTGCGTCGAGACGTCCGGTATCTTCAGCATGCGCTCCATATCCCGCGTGTCCAAGAAGGAGATTGTCTCGTCGGACTTCTGTTTGGCAAGCTTGATCTTCGACGAAGGAAGAGACTCGATGTCGCGGTCGGCGAAATAAGCAAGAAGGGCCCGCAGGGCGATGAGGTAGTAGTTCTGGGACTTTTTGCTCAAGGAGGCGCCCACGGGCGTTTTGTGCCCGCGGGCGAGGTAGAGGCGGTAGTCCCAAATATGCCGGGCGGTAAGCTCGCGGGGAAGCAGAGACTCTTGTCCGGTTTTGCGGAGCCACGTCGTGAACAGCTTCAGATACTGTCCGTAATTTTTCTGTGTATTGTTCGAAAGCCCTTTCTCGATCTCGCAGTAATCAAGGAACGGCGTTACGTACGATGAGATTTTCTTTTGCGTCGCGGGGGAGGTGGGGGACATGAGGTATGACTGTGACGTTACTATTATTTTATACGGCAAGTATGGCAGATACCATTATTCGCACAATATATGTAAAGCGAAATACGGGGATAAAGCCGCGCTCCAACTATTCTGACGCCTCTGACACCCAAACACTCTCCGCGTTGTTCAGGTACACTGCAGAGATGTCAACGTCATATCGCGATCGAATAAAACGGCTTTTGACTCCCCCCGAGCGCCGCATGTTCCAAACTCTCGCGACGCCGCAGAAGGTCCAAGACTATCTGGATACCCTTCCCATCAATTTCGAGGCTTCGGGGGAGACCTACATGGCTCCGAGACGCGTTTTGCGGGCCAAAACGGCCCATTGCTTCGAAGGGGCGCTTTTGGCCGCCGCCGCGCTCGCGTACCACGGGCAAAAGCCCCTATTGCTCGATTTCAGGACGATTCCCGACGATGAAGACCATGTGGTGGCGCTTTTCCGGCAAAACGGCTACTGGGGCGCGATAAGCAAGACCAATCACGCCATCCTGCGCTATCGCGAACCGGCATACCGAAGCCCGCGCGAGCTCGCCATATCATTCTTCCACGAGTACCTGATGTGGGATGGCCGTAAATCACTGCGGGCGTATTCAAGGCCGTTTGACCTCTCGAAATTCGCGCCAGAGCGGTGGGTCACGGCCGATAAGGAGTTGTTCTGGCTTGTAGAAGCGCTTGATAAGACCCGCCACTTCCCTACCGTTCCGAAAAAAAATCTCCGCACGCTCCGCAAGGCATACAAAATCGAATTGCGCGCGATGAAGCTCGTCGAATGGAAGCGCAAAAAACGCCTACCCCGCAGTCGTCAGAGATAGTCGGCAGGATTGAGGTATCCGGATAAGGGGGCGACCGGCATCACGGCGTTCGCGCACGCCGTCTTTTTGTTGGTCGCGTCGCCGAGCCTGATTATCTGGACGGCAGAGGCGACGTACACGCCGAAGTGGAGGTGCGGGCCGGTCGCATAGCCGGTCGAACCGCTGTAGCCGATGAGCTGTCCCGTCCGCACGGAGTCGCCCGTACTCACGCCGGATTGCGAGAGGTGCGCGTACAGGGTGGAGAGGCCGTTGCCGTGCTTGACCATCACCCACCGGCCGTAGGAATAGCATCCGCGGACGGCGTCGGTGTTCCCTGTTCCGATGACGGTGCCCGAGAGCGCCGCCTTTATCGGCGTGCCGATGGAGGCCCGAAAGTCGATGCCGTTGTGGCCATTGCCCGCATAAGCGCCCGAGCGCGCGAATGCGGTGTTGCCGAAGTATTGCGTTACCTTCACGTTGTCCACCGGGTAACGCAAAATCCCCTTCCCTGCAGGGGGAATGGAAGAAGGATCGATGGTGTATTGGAGCCTGCTCTGCAGATCGGCGAGGGCGGCCTCGAAGCTCGCTTTCGCCGCCTGTTTTTCGGCGAGGATAGCCTGGAAGGTCGATTCCTGCGATTTCGTCTGCGCCAGGAGGTCGTTTTGCGCCCTGCGAGTGGCGTCGAGCGAGCCCTGCTCGGCGAGGAGGTTGTTCCGCTGTTTGACGAGTTCCGCGCGCTTCTGCTCTGTCGCCGCCTTCGTCTCGGAGAGCGACTGCTTCTGGACGGAAAGCTCCGCGATGTCTTCCCGCATCGCTGATTGGAGCGAAAAGCTCGCATCCATGTCGCTCCACAGGCTCGTGAGATCTCCCGAGGAGAGCACTGCGGCGGCGAAGGTCATCCGCTCCGTCTCGTTGAGGCGCCGGAGCGTTTCCGCGAGCCCCGCTTCCTGGACGCGGATGGAGCCCTGTTTGCCTTCGATGTTCCGGGAAAGAGACTGTATCTCGAGCTGGAGCGCGCCTATCCGGTTTTTGGTCACGCTGATGGAGGCGGCGAGCTTCTTGCGCTGGATGTCGAGCTGGGCAAGCGTGTTTTGGAGCGTCTGCTTCTTCGCGCCGACCTCCGAGAGCTGTTTCTCGTACGCCGCTATTTCCTTGTTCAGGGCCTCTATCTGGGCGTTGTGCTCGCCGATCTCCGAGCGTATCTCGTCGGCCGTCTGGCTTTGCGCGGCAAGCGGGACGGCGGCAAGAACGAGCGCCGCAAGCGTGAGCGTGAGCGATGTCCTCAATGCAGGCGTCATGAGGCCTTCAGGAGGGCGAGCGCCGTCTGGACGCGCGAGAGCGTCTTTTCTTTTCCCAGACTGCTCGCGATGAGAAAAGGATCGGGGCTTTTTTCCCTGCCCGAGAGGGCGTATCGGAGCGGCCACAGCACCGCTCCCCTGCCCTCCGCCGTCGCGTACCCCCATACGATGTTCTTTATTGTATCGGGATCCGAAAAATCATCCACGGCGGCCTTCATGAACATCTCATGGAGCGTTTGCAAATGGCGCGAGGCGGATGTGGCGTCGCTTCCCTTTCCAGACACCTTGGCCGGATCGAGCTTCGGTTCGGCGGAAAAGTAGTCGAACTCCTCCGCAAGCGCGCCGAGATCGCGCCATACGCCGACGCGCTCCCGCAGGAGCGGGGCGAGTTTCGCGGCCGTGCGCTCGTCCCAGACGGGCGCGCGGCGCGTTACTTCCTTTACGAAGATGTCGTCGGGCATCTCGCGCAGGTATTCCTTATTGAGCCACTCCAGTTTCCGGGCGTCGAAGATCGCGCCGCTCTTGTGGACGGCGCCGATGTCGAATGCGGCGATCATCTCGCCGAGGGAAAATTTCTCTTTTTCCGGCGGCGTCCAGCCGAGGAGCGCGAGATAATTGACGAGCGCCTCCGGAAGATATCCCTCCCGCTTGTACTCGTTGACCGAGACGGCCCCGTGGCGTTTCGAGAGCTTGTTGCGGTCGGGCGCGAGAATGAGTGGCATGTGGGCGTAGCGCGGCCGCTCGAAGCCGAGCGCTTCCATGATGAGTATCTGCCGCTGGGTGTTAGAGAGGTGGTCCTCGCCGCGTATGACGTGCGTTATTCCCATGTCGTGGTCGTCGGCGACGACGGCGAGGTGGTAGAGCGGGTCGTCGGCGTTGCGCGCGATGATGAAATCCTTGAGCTCTGCGGTATCGAATCCCATCTCGCCGCGGATCAGATCGGAGAACGTGACGCGCGTATTCGGATTTCTGAAGCGGATGACCTTCCCGCCCGCCAGTCCCTCCTCCGCTTCGTACGCGGCCCCCGTTTTGATGAGCGCGTGGAGGTAGACGCGGTAGTTCTCCACGCGTTCCGACTGCCGTAGCGGCGCGGCCGGTGTGAAGGGAATCCCGAGCCACGCAAGGCCCGCGAGAATGTCATCCTCATACTCTTTCTTGCTCCGTTCCTTGTCGGTGTCCTCGAACCGCAGATACATCACGCCTCCCTCTTTGGCGGCGAACACGTAGTTGAAGAGCGCCGTGCGCGCGCTCCCGATATGGAAGTAGCCGGTCGGCGACGGCGGGAATCGAGTAACAACGTGCATAGTTTGCAGTTTACAGATGACAGTTGACGGTTAAAAGAAAGGATTCAGTTGACTGTACACTTTTTACTGTCAACTACTTGCATGCTCGAGCGCTGTTTCCACGATGATACTTGCTATCTTTTGCGCCGCTTGCGGGCGGGCGAAGGCCTTCGCCGCCGCGGCCATCGAGGCGCGCAGGCTCTCGTCGCCCATGATGCGGTCTATCTCGGCGGCGAGCAGGTGCGGCGTGAGGTTTTTTTGCTCGAGGACCGCGGCGGCGCCCGCGCGCGCGTAGGAGAAGGCGTTCTCCGTCTGGTCGTGCGATATCTCGGTGGGTATCGGAATGAGTATGGACGGTATTCCCCACGAGGCGATCTCGAAAATGGTGCCGCTCCCAGCGCGGGAGACGACGAGCGAGGAGATGCCCGCCGTCATGCGGAGCGCGAGCGTGTTCAGGAGCCCGAAGCTCCGATAGCGGTCGCCGAACCGGGAATTTTTGAGAATGACGCCCGAGATGCCGCTCACTTCCTCGAGGTTCGCGCTTCCGGTCTGATGCACGACGTTGTAGCGCTCGACGAGCGCCGGGAGCGCGTCGAGGACGACCTCGTTCATCGCGGATGCTCCCGACGAGCCTCCCATGACGAAGACGGTCGGCACGGCCGCATCGAGCGTGAGGAATTCATGCCCGCCCTCTTTCGCGGGAGCCTCTATTTCCTTGCGGATCGGGTGTCCCGTGCGCGCTATCTTTTCCAGGTACGCTTCTGGGAACTGCGTGGCGGCGTCGGGGTGCGCGAGGGCGATCCAGCGCGCGAAGCGCGCCGACCACAGCGACACGCGGCCGGGTTTCGCGTCGGCGTCGTAGATGACGACGGGAAGAGCGAGGAGGCGCGCGGCGTAAAGCGTGGGGAACGCGGCGTAGCCGCCCGTTGAGAATATGACGTCGGGATAGAGGCTGAAGAGCTGGAATATCGAACGCGCGACGCCGAGCGCGGTCTTGAAGAGGTCGAACACGTTCAGCAGGCTCGGGTATCGCCGCAGTTTTCCGGCCGGGCTCGGCCGGTATTCTATCTCGTGCTCGAGGAGCGCCGCGGGGTCGAACGGCTCGGGGCCGATGTAAAAGAGTTCCGGCTCGATCAGTTTTTTTTCTTTGGAGATATCTTCGAGCGCCTCTGCAACGGCAATGAGGGGATAAAAGTGTCCCCCGCTCCCCCCGCCTGCCAGCACGATCTTCATAATGAGAGTTTTATTTTACCATTTTGTCACCGCTTCGCCGCGCGGCGCGAGACCGAAAGAAGGATGCCCGCGCTCCCGAGCGCGGCGAGCATCGCGCTTCCGCCCTGGCTTATAAACGTGAGCGGGATGCCGGTGAGAGGCGCGACCCCGAGCATCGCGCCGATATTGATGAACGCTTCGGCGGCGAGGTAGGTCGAGATGCCGATGGCAAGGAGCGCGCCGAAGTGATCCGGCGCGCGCGCGCCGATGCCAAAGCCCCGCAGGGCGAGCGCGAGGAAGAGCCCGATGAGAACCACGCCGCCGATAAAGCCGAACTCTTCGCCGAGGACGGCGAAGATGGAATCCCCCATCGGCTCCGGGAGGTACGTGAATTTCTGCACGCTCTGTCCGAAGCCCCGCCCGGCGAGCCCGCCGGAGCCGATGGCGATCAGGGATTGGCGTATCTGGTAGCCTTCCGCCTGCGGCGCGCGTGAGGGATCGAAGAAGACCTCGATGCGCTCGAGCACGTATGGGCGCGCGTAGGCGAGAACCGCGATCGCGGCGACGCTGATGCAAAGCATAACGAGAAGATCGCGGAGGCGCGCGCCCGCCGCGAAAAATATCGCGACGACCGACGCAAGTATCACGCCGAGCGTCCCGAGATCGGGCTGGGCGAGCAGTATGAGGACGGGACCGGCGAGGATAAGGAAGAGGCCGCCGAGGCCCCAGCGCAGAGTCTGCACGCGCGCGCGGATCGCCGAAAAGTAGGCGGCGGCCATGACGATCGAGGCGATCTTCAGGAATTCGGCGGGCTGTATCGAAAATCCGCTTATGGAGAGCCATCGCCGCCCTCCGCCGTGCTCGAAGCCGATCTGCGGGATGAAGACCGCCGCGGTGAGTGCGAGCGCGGAAACGAAGAGGTGCGGCGCGAAGCGCCGCCAGTAGGAATACGGTATCCTGCTCGCGACGAAGAGCGCGACGAGCCCTGCGCCGATGCCGAGTACCGCGTGGTTGAAGACGACGGACGACATGTTCGGCGCGCCGCGCGCGAGGAGTCCGAATACCGCCGAGGCGAAAATAAATCCGCCGCCTACGACGAGAATGGCGATCAAGAATGCGAGCGGTTTGTCTATGCGGGCGGAGCTTCTCGACATGCGTTTATGCGGCCGCGAGCGCGATGATAACGCCGAGGAACGCGAAGACGACAGAAAGCACCCAGTAGCGCATCACGACCTTGTAGCCCGGCCAGCCTATCGCCTCAAGGTGGTGATGCAGGGGCGCGATGCGCAGGAGCTTCATGCCGAAATATTTTTTCGAGACGACTTGCGCGATATTGGAAGCGACGGTTGCGGCGAGGAGCGCTCCGATGACGGGCAAAACCGCTATTCCCACTCCCCCGCCGAGATCGTCTGTCATGAACGCGATGGTCGCGATGGTGAGCGTGAGCGCCATGGTGCCGGTGTCGCTCATATAGAAGCGCGCGGGCGGGATGTTGTACCAGAGGAAGGCGAGAAGGCCTCCGACGATCGCCGCGGAAAAAGCGGCGAGGTCGATCTGGTTCTGCGCGAAGGCGATGATCGAGTATGAGGCGAACACGGAGCCGAAGATGCCGCCGGAGAGCCCGTCGATCCCGTCTATCACGCCGGAAGCGTAGAGCGCGAGCGAAACGAGGACGAAGAGCGGCGCGATGAGCCAGCCGATCTCGAGCGGCGGGCCGAACGGGATGCCGATCGCCGTTACGTCCAGTTTCGCCCAAAACCACATGCCGATGAACGACGAGAGGAGGACGACGATGAGGAGGCGGTACGAGAGGCGCAAGCCCTCTCCGCCGGGGCGGATGACGTAGAGGTCGTCCACGAGGCCGACGAACGCGCCCACGAGCAGGGTCGCGAGAGGTATCCAAGTCTGGTTGCGGCTCAAAAAGTCGAGTTTCAGTATCGCCGCATCGGGGACGAAACGCGCGACGAGCGCGATGCCGAGTATGGTGATAAGCACGCTCCCCCAAATGACGATGCCTCCCATGCGGGGGGCCCGCACTTCGTGGCCGTTGTGCAACTGGTTGAAGCCGTGCGCCGGCGCGCCGTCGAGTGCCGTTTTCCCCGGGGTTTTTTTCCACGCCTTGTATTTATACAGATAATGCGTAAGGGCCGGCGTCAAAGCCATTCCGACGACGAACGAAGCGAATGCCGGGGCGAGAACCCGGACGATATCGGATAAATCCTCGACCATGGCGCCATTGTACCCGGTCAGTACAATTTGGCATAATTTAGGCCGCAGAATGGTCGCATGTATATACATAAAAAGATTTGTCCGACAGACTTATGAACAGAACGGAAGCCACAGTCAAGGCGATGCCAAATTGTCCTACCGGGTGTACCCTACTCCCCTCCCCCTGATGCCTATTGGGTAAGCGCCTTTCGGGCGGCGGCGATCAGCTTCTCCATGTCCTCGAACCTGCCGTTTTCCGTCGAGCCCAAGACGACCGCGACGACGGGGTGCGCGAGACCGAGGTCGAAGACGACCCCGAGATTGCCTCCGGCAAGGTCGGTGAGCCCGGTTTTGCCCATGATAAGGCCCGGAATGCTTCCCTGCGCGCTGTTCGTATTGGAGGCGGTCGTATTCCTGTTCCCGTCGAGATCGCTCAAAAGGACGCCGCCGCGCGCCGTACCGGCGAAAAGCGAAGGCTCGGCAGAGACCGCATAGGCGAAGAGTGCGGCCATGTCGCGCGCGGAGCCGTAACTTCCGGCCTGCGTCGCAGAAAGATCGAGCCCGCTCACATTAAGAAAATACGTGCTTGTGAGCCCGAGCTCCCGCGCGAGATCGTTCATGCGGAAGAGCGCGGCGGCGCCCGCCGGAGATTCCGGATAGCGCTCGCGGAGCGCCGGCTCCGCGGCTGACGCGAGTATGCCGGCGCCGTTGTTGGAGGACGTTATGAGTGTGAAATCGACGACGTCTTGCACGCGCCACCGCTCGCCCTTCCCGAGGTGCTCCTCCCCGGCCGAGCCTCCCGCGTAGTATGGAATGACGATTATCGAATCGGGCGGGAGCGCTTCGGCGACGACGAGGGCGAGCATGACTTTCGTCAGCGACGCGAGCGGAAGCGCCGCATCCGGATTCTTTTCATACAGCGTCTTTCCGCTCGGTATGTCGATGACGACGGCGGCTTTTCCGGCTATCTCGATGCCGGCGAAGGGATCGGCCGCCGGAGCCGCGGCTGTCTGGCTTTCCGAGGGGACCCTTCCCGCGAGGGCGAGTGCGCCGGAGACGATAAGGGCAAGCGCGATAAGCGCGAGTACGGAGGCTCCCGCCATGCGCGCTCGTTCGTTATGTATCGGTGCTGACTCCATTTTCAGGGCGTGGTCCGTTCGCCTGTTCGAACGCGGCGAGTTCGGCGGCGATTGTAGCATACTCGGGCAGTTCTTTCCCGTTCTTGATGCCGAGGTGCGCGAGAAGCTCGATCGCGGGGCGGTAGAGGTATTCGCGCGCGTCTTCCGGATTCTCCGTGCGTTCGAGGAGGCCGCGCGAGAGCAGGGTGCGCAGGGTCGAGGAAGTGTTGACGCCGCGGATGTAGTCTATGCGCGCGCGCGTCGAGGGGCCCAGGTAGAGTACGATGGCGAGGACTTCGAGCCCGGCGTCGCCGATGTCGCGCTCAAGTTCGCGTTTTTGGGCCAGCCGCACGGCTTCGCTCGTCTCCTTCGAGATCGCGAGGCTTGCGGCCGTATCCGTCCGCACGAGCGCGACGCCGCTCCCCTCCAGGCGCTCCGAGAGCGCGTCGAGCGCCGCCCCGAGCTCTTCTTCTTTGCATTCGAGGAGCAAAGCGAGTTTTTTATGCGTCAGTTCCCCTCCCTCGCTGAAGAGGAAGGCATGCGCGCGCGCGGCGATGTCGTTTCGTGCCGGCATATTATCCGAATCGCGGAACGCCCGCATGCTCTGCTTCGAGGAAGATATCGGCAAAGAGCTTGTCCTGCGTCGCCGAAAGCGAGCCGGAGCGCACGAGTTCGAGCGTCGCAAGGAAGTAGACGATGGTTTCGTGCTTGTCGCGCGCGCGCGTGAGTTCCGAGAACCGGGCCTTGAAGGCGGAAGAAAGGCGGGCTTTCAGGCTCCGTATCACGTCTTCGAGCGCGAGGACCGGCGCGACGGCCGCTTTCGCGAGCGCCTCGGGCTTCGGCAGGATGCTCGCGAGCCGCCGGATTACGGCCGATAGCGCGTCTGCAGAAACCTCCGCGGGCGCAAAGACGGGCGCCCGCTCCGGCACGCGTTTCGCGAGAATGAGCGGCTCTCTCCCCCACTCCCGCCGCAGAGCGCGCGCGGCTTTGCGGATGAGAGCGTAGCGCGCAAGCCGCCGCTCGAGCTCTTGCACGCTCTCGCGCTCGTCGTCGGAAAGAGTGAGCGTGGGAAGCAGAGTGCGCGATTTTATGAGGAGGAGCGTCGAGGCGACGAGAATGAACTGCGCCGTCTCGCCGAGCGGAAGCCCCGGTAATTTTTCAACGTATGCAAGATATGCATCCGTCACCTCTGCGAGACTGACCTCCGATATCGCGAGCTTTCTATCCTCGATCAGATTCAAAAGCGCCTCCAAAGGCCCCGAAAACGCTTCAGTCTCAACCGAAAATCGCTCCATAATTAGTTAATGGGGATACGTTAATGGGGTTAATGGGGATACGTCCGTTATTTTGCACAACTTTGTTGCATAATATCATTGCTGTTTCGGTCTTCCGGGCCCTCTCATGGTACCTTCCATATCATACTCCTCAATCATCCATGTGGTCCATGCGGTCGACCCATACGGCGCTCCTTTTTTAACGGAGGTGCGAATAGATTCCAGCGCTTCCTTGTTGACGGTGTTCACCAGCGAGAGGTAATCGCGGGGTAACGCAATGGGAAGCGGCGCGAGCAGTTTCTTGTCCTCGTTGTTCCCTCTCCTGCGTCGATACAGACTCGAGTAAGGCCAACGCTCCGCGCGAGTGACGAGGCGCGCGCGGAGAGGATTCTGCTCCACGTAGTGTATCACGGTGACGAGATGCTGATCTTCTTGTATCGGAAAAGACTTGTACGACCCCTGGTAGAGGTGGCCGCCGCCGACGGTTTTGGTGCGCACGCGGCGCTGTCGCACGTGCGTCGTCGTGACCCAGCGCATGAATTCGCTCATGTCTCGGTCGCGCTTTGGATGCAGAACGAGGTGCCAATGGTTAGGCATGATGCAGTACGCAAGGATGCGCATGTCGATCAGTTCGACACCTTCTTTGAGTAGCGCCTCGAAGTGCCGATAGTCTTTTTCATCGTGGAAAATCCTTGCGCGCCCGTTCGCGCGGTTGAGCACATGATACGGCATGTTACCGACGGCAACGCGCGCTAGTCGCGGCATGAACAATACTATGCCATGAAAAGAGGCGATATATCGGACTTATCCCCATTCTCTCGCCTGTGTGCGTATGCCCGCCAATCTTTTTCACAAAGACCGAGTCGCCCGTTTTCAAGATGCCGCCGTAGGCACGCACTATTGCCAAGCGGCCGAGGAAATTATCATAGCCGAGATTAAAGGGCTGTAATTGTGCAGGCTTGGTAAGAGCCTCCGGGCTCGATGCGGCTGGGACATGTTTTAGTATCGTTTCCAAAAGCGGTGTGAGGTCGGTGGACTCATCGGCCAATTGAATCTTGGCGATTCCCTGCCGGCCGATAGAATAGACGACTGGAAAATCTGCTTGTTCGTCGGAGGCGCCGAGCTCGAGAAAGAGTTCGAGTACCTGCTCTTCCGTGCGCGCAGGGTCGGCCGCCGGCTTATCTATCTTGTTGATGACAACGATTGGCTTGATGCCGAGCTCGAGCGACTTCTTCAAGACGAAACGCGTCTGTGGCATGGGGCCTTCCTGCGCGTCCACCACGAGCAGAACTGAATCGATGGAGCGGAGCACGCGTTCGACCTCGCTTCCGAAATCGGCGTGGCCGGGGGTGTCCACGATATTTATCTTCGTATTCTTATAGTAGACCGCCGCGTTCTTGGAATAGATGGTGATGCCGCGCTCGCGTTCGAGCGCGTTGGAATCCATCGAGACCCCCTCTTCGGCCACACCCATCTGCCGCAACAGCGCATCGGTCAAAGTAGTCTTGCCGTGGTCCACATGCGCGATAATTGCGATATTACGGATTTCCATACTGTTTAAAGCAAAGTGCCTCGTTGCCGAGGCACCGTGGCTCCATTGTGCCTTATTTCGAGGTTTGCGTCAAGAAAAATACTGTGTAGATTGCGGAGGTCAATTAGTTAGTCAGTTGGTGAATAACGGCTCAGCGTAACAAGTTCAAGTCTTTCTCCGCGGCAGTACATTGGTGCTGCACGAGGCGCGCTCGAAACTACTTTGTGAATTTTAAAGTAGTGAGAATGGTCTCAAAGTCTTTCACGCAGTTGCTGCTTATCGTCGGACGATTTGCCGAAGTGCTTTTATAGGTAGAATAGGTAGACTTGACTAGCTCGTTGGAAAGTGAGAGTAAATTGAGCGGGACATCATAAATTCCGTCGGAAAGAATGATGTTGGGGAGACCTAGAAAAACTCCACCGTCACTGTAATTAACATATCTGATTGTTTGTGATTTGCCACTCGTCATCACGACCGATTTGTTGCTTTGAGTAAAATGACCGCCCAGACCCACTCCCAGCACAGGTCCTATGTAGCAACCGTTCTGGGTATCGATCAGTTCAAAGAAATCGTAGCCATCTCGATAAGGACTTTGCGTTACCCATAATTCATTTGACGCCGTGTTCAGAAAAAAATTCGACGGATATTTAAACTCTATGCCCCACTTATCACTTCGGTACGTTTTCCAATTTGCCGTTCCTGCCGTTGGAGATGGCGAGGTCGGTTGCGTCGGCAAGGGCTGGAGAATATCTAAATTATCTTCTGACGAGCTTTGTGAAGGCGGTTGCTGCTGCAGAACAAAGTACGCCCCACCCCCAACTACAATGACGCCCAGTATGATCGCCAGTAAGATGCCCATTGAGACAACGCCCCTTTGAGTGTTCATGCAACAAACAATACCACATCTATAAAGACGAGTAATTAAAGCTGCGGGTCGATGGCGGCTTTGAAACTCGCGAGTTCGGCGGCGCCGGGGATGAGGACCTTGCCTGTGATAAAGCCTGGAGTGCCGTTGATGCCGAAGCTCGTGCCTTCCGCACGATCGGCGTTGAGCTTCTTTTGATACCCCGCTTTGTTCGCCGCGACGTCCGCTTTTACTTTGTCCGCATCCATGCCAGAAATTTTCTTGATGAGGACAAGGATGCTCGCCTCATCACCGAATCCGCCATGCTCTTCGTCTTGCGACTTATACATAGCCTCGCGCCATTCGAAGTATTTTGCAGGATAGAGAGCCCACACGGCGCGACCGTAGAGTCCTGCCGTGGTGGAATCGTCGCTGAGGAACTGGTAATCCTTGAACACGATCTTGAGCTTGCCCGTATCTACGTAATCGCGTATCAAGACCGGAAGCGCCGGCTGTATGGGGATCTGCGGGTGACCCATCTCTACCGCCTTGCAGTACGGACACTGGTAGTCGGACCAGTACGCGAGCACGACCTTGGCGTCGGCTTTCCCGATGTAGGGGTCTCCTTCCGTCTTCACATCTTTGATGTCCACGGCGACCGGCTGCGCACTGTCCGCCACTCCCAAGCCGCCGCTCTGCGAGAGGCCGAGATACAATCCTGCGGCAACGATGAGCGCCGCGATAACGATGGAAGCCGGAATGAAAAGCGTGGAATAATCGCGGGGCGTTTGTGCGGTCGGTGGCATAGTTGGTCTATTGTACACGAATCCGCTGATTGCATCTAATGGAATCAGTGGATTCGCGGGCGAACGAGTACATTCGGGTCTCGGGCCATGCTTTTTCCAAAACGCTCCCTGTAACCAAAGACTTGTTTCACTTCTTCACCCCCTGAAGCACGTTCCAGATATTCGGGTCCTGCCCGCCATCGAGCTTGAAGATCGAGATACCGCGCACGCCCAGCTTTTTCGCGAGGTCTATCTTCTGCTGTACTGAGACCGCATCCGGCCAATCAATGAGACGGAAATCGAGATGTAGGGATATTGGGGTCAGTCCCCATATTATTAATATTCTCGTGGTCTAATATTCCTTCGGCCTTCGGGCTCGCGGAGCGTGTGCGCAAGGTTGTGCCGCCCGACCATCCGGCTTCGCCACGACTCCCTGCCATATGGTATCCCCTTCCGGATAGATTCGCGAATGTCCGCAAGCTCTTCGGGAGAATCTGGTGTATTGATCCATGTGCGGTAATTGCGCGGCAAATCGAGTGGTAATTCGGCGAGAAGTTTCTTCTCTTTGAGCGTTCCGTTGATTCTTTGGTATGCGCTACCCCATCGCCATACTTCAGCCTGCTTCGCGAGTCGGGATAATGGGGATACGTCCAATATTCTTAATAATTATGTGTCATGATGTTTTTCACGGTCATGGAAATACTATGCCATGAAAAGCGCTGATAAATCAGACTTATCCCCATTTCCCCCATTTCTTTATTGCGACAATCGGGTGTCGATGCGGGTCATGTCGCGCGGGAAGGCGCTTGCCTCTTTCACGTTGGGGAGCTCCAGCATCCGCGCGGTGAAGCGCTCGAGGCCGGTGGAGCAACCGCCGTGCGGCGGGAGGCCGTACTTGAAGGCCTGCAGGTAGAAGGAGAATTTCTCCGGGTCCAATCCCCTCTCCTTCATGCGCGTGATGAGTGCGTCGTAGTCGTGTATGCGCTGACTGCCGCTGTTTATCTCGAGCCCTCGGAAGAGGAGGTCGAAACCGCGCGAGTACGGCGCTTCAGAAGGATCCTCGTACGTATAGAAAGCGCGCTTCTTGGTCGGAAACTTTGTGATGAAAACAAAATCACTCCCCTTCTCTTTTTTCGCCCACTCACAGATCTCACGCTCATCCTCCGGTTCCATGTCGGGTGCCTCCTTTTTGCCGAGCTGTTGCAACGCTTCCTTTAGTGTAAGTATCGGGATTTCTGCGGACAGTAAGGGCGCAGTGGTGTTAAAGTGGGCGAACATATCGCTGTGTTCACGCGAGACGTACTCCACGACGTAACGGATCGTGGTTTCAAGTTCGCGCATCGGTTCACGCTCGTCTGCTATAAATCCCATCTCGAAGTCCATTTGCGTGAGCTCGGAGAGATGGCGTGTCGTTGCGCTCTTTTCGGCGCGGAATATTTTGGCGATAGTAAAGACCCGCTCAAAAGGCCCGACCATTATCTGTTTATAAAATTGTGGCGAGGTAGCGAGAAAGGCTGTGGTGTCGTTGTAGTATTCCACCTTGAACGCCGCGGCGCCGCCTTCGGCGTCGCCGCCGACGAGTGCTGGGGCGATGAACTCGGTAAATCCCTGCTTGCGCAATGAAGATCGATATGCGCCGAGGATAGACGCCTGCATGGTAAAGATGTCGCGGCTTCGCTTGTTCCTCAAAGTAAGTGGCAGGTGGTCGAAGTGCGTGTCTATGTTCACTTCCGTGCCGAGCTCGAAGGGCAGTTCCGCCGCTTCCGCAAGCACACGTATCTTTTGCGCGGCGAGCTCGACGCCTCCAAGGGGTCCTTCGCCCTTCATGCTCTCCGGCCGCGCTTTCACTTCGCCTTCGATCTCCACCACCCATTGCGCCCGCAATCTTTTCGCGGTATCGAGCGCTTCGGCCGCTTTCGGGGTTACGACCGCCTGCACGATGCCGCTCCTGTCGCGCACATCGAGAAAAATCAACTTGCCGTGATCGCGACGCGTATCCACCCAGCCGGCGATTCGCACGGTCTTTCCCACGGCCTCCGGCAATTTTTTGTTCAGTGTTCGTTCCATATGCATAACGACATCGTAAGTCGTTATAGGCTCACGCCAATTTTTTTCCTCACGTCGGCCATCTTCGAGGAGGCGCGCGCGCGGGCTTTCTCGCTCCCCTCTTTCAAGACGGCCTTCGCGTCCGCATCTGAAATGGAATCACGTAGCGAGCGCATTGGCGCAACGAGCGCTTCGATGTCTTCTATAAGCGCTTCCTTGAGGACTTTGTACTTCCCTTTGTTGTCCTTGTAGAGTTCGGAGAGATCATCTCTCTCTTTCAGAAGCGCGTGAATGGCGTACACGTTCTCGGGGCTTTCGGCTTTCGAATCCGTTATAATGCTCATCACCGCTTTCGCGATCTCGTCTTTTGTGCCGAAGAGCGGGATAGTATTGCCGTAGCTCTTGCTCATTTTTTTACCGTCAATCCCCGGCACAACGGCGACGCCTTTCAGTACGTGTTCTTTTGGTGGCTTGAACGTCTCGCCGTACGCGTTGTTGAATTTCGCCGCGATGTCGCGCGCGTACTCTACGTGCTGGCGCTGATCCTCGCCCACCGGCACGACGTCGGTGTCGTAGAGCAGAATGTCGGCCGCCATGAGCATCGGATATGCGAAGAGCCCCGCGTTGGCCTCAAGTCCCTTCGCCACCTTGTCTTTGTACGCGTGTGAACGTTCGAGGAACGGCACTGTCACAAGACACTGAAAAATCCATGCGAGTTCCGTGTGTTCGGGCACATCGGATTGCTTGAAAATAATGGACTTCTGCGGGTCAATGCCAGCGGCAATGTAATCCTTGGCGACGCTCACGATGTTCTGCCGCAACTCCCTCGGATTCCGGAGCGACGTAAGCGCATGGTAGTCGGCTATCATAAGCGTACTTTCATACTCATACGCAAGCTCGACGAAAGGCTTGAGCGCCCCGAAGTAGTTGCCGATATGGAGGGCGCCGGATGGCTGGAGGCCGGTCAGAAGCTTCTGCATAGCGGTAAATATAGCGGGCGCCTACTTCGACTTGAAAACGGCAAGAAGCTCCTCAATATCTCCCAAGTGCTTCACGAGGTATTCCGCGACCTTCGCGTCATCGAGCGTACCGTAGGCGTGCACGAGACGGTTGCGGAACCCATACATGCGCATGAATCTGTCCGCGAGATCGTCCGAAATAATCTTTTCCCGCGCAAGTAGCGCCGCGATGTTGTCTTGCCCAGTTGCGCGTTTCCCTTTGCTCGCGAGCACGATCTGGCTCGCGTCAAAAATAGACTCGATAGCCGTTATAAATCGGTAACATGCCGCGTAATACTCGCGGGGATTCGCGCGCAGATACTCGAGTCCGCCGCTCGCGCGAATGCCTTTCAGATCGGCGAGAGAGAGCTCGCATTGGGATATCTTCTCTTCGAGCACCGATTTTGCAAATTCGTTCATGCAGAAAGATGTTCGTGCAACGCTTCGCGCCCGAGCCGTACGAAATGTTTCGCATATTCGTATTCGTGCATGGTGCGCAGTTCGAATCTCAATCTGTCGTCGTGTGAGCGCTCATACAGGAGCATACCTGTCGAAGCGACGATCTGCTTTAGGAGAGGGCTTGCCTCATTCAAGATGGCAACATCCAGCTCTCGACTAGGCACAAGCCCGTGCAAGGTTTCGATGATGTCGGCGGTCGCCCCTATCGGGTCTTTTGGAGCACGTTCGAAAAGAACGGCAACATCGGCATCGCTGTTTTTGTGTGCGGTGCCGAGCGCAACGGAACCATGCAGGTAGCAAAGGACTACCCCGGCGTCCCGAAGCGCCGTAGTTTGGTGATCATCGAGCTTAAGCACTGACCTTTCCATTCTGTCAGGATAGCACGGCGGAATGTTCTTTTCCACGATCGATCGCGGGGTTGGCGTCTTATCGCGCAGTGAACTCGACGATGAAGATGGAACCTTTTCCTTCTCCCTTCGATTCCGCCCAGATACGCCCGCCGTGGGCTTCGACGACCTGTTTGGCGATAAAGAGGCCGTAGCCGGTGGAGTGGACGTTGACCTTTATCGAATCCTTGCCGTGGCCACCCGCGGTGAAGAGCTTCGGCATGTCGTCCGTCGCGATGCCGACGCCGCTGTCCTCCACGGAAAACCGGATGACCGCGCCGTCGGAGAGTCCGACCTTGACGCTACCGGAGGGCGTATACCGTATCGCGTTGTCGATGAGGTTGCGCAAGACATGCCGCCGGATCTTGTCTTCGTCGCCCTCGAACAAAAACGCTCCCTCGCCGATCCGGAGTTCGATTGCAAGGCGCTTTTCGTCCGCGGTCGGCTTCAGCTCTCGCACGATCTCCCGTATCGCCGTGCGAAAATCGAACTTCTTCTTCGCGTACGCAACCGTTCCCTTCTTAAGATTCGAGGCGTCGAGAATGTCCATGACGGTGGCGACGCCTCGGCGCACGCTCGAAAGCGCCTTTGCCGACATCGTTCTCACAGCTTCCGGCACGGCGCCGAAATCTCCCTCGACGATGGAGGCGAAGCCGGCCTGACTCTCCGTGAGGTAGCCCTTGATCTCGTGGCTGATGAAGTGCAGGAGGCTTTCCTGCTGTTGGTTGACTATCTCGAGTTCTTTCTCCTGTTTCTCGATAAGCTGGCGTTGCTGTATTTCTTTTTTGACGTTTTTTATCAGCACGTAGCCCATTACACAGACAAGTAGGAACGTTATCGCCGCGACGATACGAACGTTTTGAATTTCCTGCAGTGCAACGAGCGACACGACTGCTATCGCAAGCGCGACAACGAGGAGTTCGGTGGTGAGTACCTTTGCATTGAAGGCATTAAATCGCGCGATGCTGTACGCGATGAATGTGGCAAATACCGGCATGCCGAAGAGTCCGTATTGGCTCGGGATCCAATCTTCAGTCAGACTTCCGATGATCGTTCCGGAAGAGAACGCGAGCAGAAATGTGATAAGCCCGAAGGCGAAGAAAAATGTAATAAAACGTTCGCGACGAGTCGCGCGCTTTGGCATCTCTCTCGCCGCCATAATAGCGACGGTGAGTATGAGCGTGCCATTAACAATGTGCGTATAGTACGCCGCCAGGAACCCTTCGGCGGCTTCGCACGAGGAGAGATAGAGTTCCTGAAGGTTCACTTCTGTATGGAGGAAGGAGACAATAGGAAGGAGAAGCAGTGCAACGAGGACGTTGGTTCGGAAGCTCGGCCACGCATTGTGAAGAAAGTAATAGAACATGTAGAAAGCCACGCCATAGGTCAGGGGTTCAAAGAGGATTTGCAGTGACCACGAGAACATGACTACATCAGGACGATTGGTCGCCCACAAGATAACGTCCAATATGGTCCATGTACTGAAGAAGCCGACCATCAAAAGGAAGAGTCGCGAGACGACTGCCTTCGGATCGCCAAAAAACACGTACAGACCTATCGTCACCGCGGCAACAATAGCGATGAGGTGTGAGTAATGCACGAGCGGCGGCACATTCTCCGAGAAAAATACGTATACGGACGGTTCCCACGGGCACAAAATCATTTGTTCCATAAATATTTAGAGCGATTCTTCCCCGATATCCTCCTCTTCAAGGTCATTAACGATCGTAAAGTCATGCACAACCATCGTTCTCCAGTATGTGAACATAACGGCAAGAACCGCGAGGGCTACGAAAAGGGAAAGGAGATAACGAGAAGGATTGTTCATACGCAATGCATCCGTTGACGGCCCTACAGAGTCCACGGTATTATCTCCAGCATACAGCAATATAGCCCTCCTGTAAGCGCTATCTGTGGATTTTTATTATGAGACTCTCCCTGTTCGCATGAGCCCTAAGGTTGCTGGGCATAAAACTGCCACTAGGCAGATCGTCTGCTCGTACAACGAGTGGGACCCGCTTGAGGAAGTCGTTGTGGGTGTTGTCGAAGGAGCCACAGTACCGCCATGGGACTGGATAGCCAAAGCGACGATGCCGGACCATGCCGCGTGGTTTTTCAAGAAGCACGGGGGAAAACCGTTCCCGAAAAAGATGATAGAGAAAGCAGCAGAGGAGCTGAACGGTCTTGCCGCTCTCATGAAAAAACTCGGCATCACCGTCCGTCGCCCCGAGAAAATGGATTTTTCGAAAGAGTACCGGACCCCATGGTGGAAAAGCCGCGGCCTCTACGCGGCGATGCCCCGCGATGTATTCATGGTCGTCGGCGAGACTATTGTCGAGGCCCCGATGGCATGGCGCACCCGTTACTTTGAGGGACAGGCGTATCGCGAACTGATGGTCGAGTATTTCAGAGATGGCGCGAAGTGGTTGCCTGCACCGAAGCCCTCGATGGACAAACACTTCTACAGCAAGACGTATGACACCGATACACCGTACGTGAAGGGCAAGAAGCAGTTTCCAATCACGAATCACGAGATCGCATTCGATGCAGCCGACTTTGTGCGCTTCGGCCGCGACATTTTAGTGCAAAAAAGCCATGTGACGAACGAGCTTGGCATCGAGTGGGTACGCCGCCACATCGGGCCGGATTATCGAGTGCACGAGGTCGAATTCGACGACCCTCACCCTATGCATATAGATACGACTATCGTCCCGCTAGCGCCCGGAAAAATACTCATCAATCCGTCGTGGGTGAAAAAGCTCCCCGGCATGTTCAAGTCGTGGGACGTCCTTCCCGCGCCGGAACCCGCGAATTCTTTCGATTCGGCGCTGTACTTTTCAAGCGACTGGCTTTCCATCAATATTTTGAGTCTTGACGAAAAGCGTGTCATTGTTGAAGAGAAGGAAGAACCGTTGATACGGGCCCTCAAGCAGTGGGGATTTGAACCCATTCCGATCGCATTTAGGAATTTCTACCCATTCGGTGGCTCCGTCCACTGTGCGACGCTCGACGTTCGCCGCCGGGGAGAACTTGCGTCCTACTTTTAACATGCACTCGCTCGACCGATCCTAGTCGAGTCTCCTATGTCCTGGTTATTCGTTGCACTCCTCGCACCGGCGCTATCAGCGCTCGGCAGTTACACCGACAAGTATCTCCTTGTCCACCACGAAAAGACCGGCGGTATCGGGAGTGTAATGATCTTTTCCTCTCTCTTTGGGGCGCTTGTTATTCCGCTCGCCCTTTTTCTCAAAGCGGATATATGGAGCGTGCCGTCGTTTGAGGCGGTCATTCTTATCCTCAATGGATGCATAACGGTCGGCACGCTTGCGGCGTATCTCTACGCCATCAAAGAATCCGACATCGTATCCGTAGTCCCCGTTCTGCAGACAATCCCCGTTTTCGGTTTCGTGTTTGGCTATATCCTCCTCGGCGAAACACTGGAACTGCATGAAATAGGCGGCTCCGTAATCATCATTTTGAGCGCCATGCTTCTCTCGCTTGAGATCGAGGAAGATGCGAAGGTGCGGTTCAGAAAAAAAAGTTTCTTCTTAGCCGTTCTTTCGTCGTTCCTTTTTGCACTTTCGGGCATCATATTCAAGCTCATCGCGATTGAGCGCGGTTACTGGGAGACGCAATTCTGGGAGTACATCGGTATCAGCGCGCTCGGTGTCATCTTATTTTTTCTCGTCGCGCCGTATCGTCGAAGTTTCCTTGAAGTTGTGCGTCACCGACGCATCGGGGTCGCCGGACTGAACCTTGTGACCGAGGTGCTTACTGTCTCCGCAGACCTGCTTTTGAATTTCGCGACATTGCTCGCCCCGATAGCGCTCGTCTATACCATCAACGGATTTCAGCCTGCGTTCCTTCTGACGTTCGCTCTCGTCGGTTCGTTCTTCGTGCCACAACTCATGCATCGGCTTGCCTTTTTACGTAAACACGTTGTCTTGAAGGCGCTCGCTATCGCGATAATGATAGTCGGTACCGTCGTCATCAATACGCCACAGTGATGCCGCTACGTGTCATCATCCGTTGCGTACGAACGCCAAAACCGCGTAGGAGCCGAGGAGCCACCAGAAGCGGTAGGCTTCTCCGAAGACCGCTTGCGCGTCGGGGCCGAAGCGCCAGAGCGCGTCGAGGGCGGGCGTCGCGAGCCAGAAGGTCGTGAGGATGGCCGTGAGCGCGACGCCGCCGAGCGCCGCCTGTATCGTCTGCCCCGACTCCCCGCCCCACGAAAGCCCGATGCGCCCTATGAGAACGTACGAGACTACGACGAGAATGCCGAGAAGGACGGCTTCCAGGATGGGCGTCGAGAACTGCTCGGTGATGCCGCCGAGGAACGCCGCTTTTTTCGACGCGGAGAAGAGCAGGAGCGCGATGGGTAGCGCGAGCGCGAGCGTGCACGCGCGGCGCGCGCCGGAGCGCAGGCAGTCGAATGCCGCGAATATCGCGAAAGCCCCCAAGATCATCCAGTCGGTCGGAACCGCGTTATAGAGAGAAGCCACCGGGTCAAAATTCATAGCTGACAGTTTACAGATTACAGTTTACGGCAAAATACGGCGATATTGACTGTTCACTGTTAACTGTTCACTGTTAACTTTCTCTACAGCCCTTCTTCGCTCCGGAGCTTTTCGACGAGATCGCGGGCGCCTTTTGAAAGTTTCTTCGGGAATTCTATCTCGATCCGCACGAGAAAGTCTCCCCGCGCTCCCCTGCCGTAGGGCACGCCCTTGCTCCGGATGCGCAGGGTCTCTCCGTGCGAGACGCCCGCCGGCACCTTCAGCATCTCTTCGCCGTCGAGCGTGTGGAGGCGGTATTCGCCGCCGAGGAGCGCGTCGGTGAGCTTAATGGGAAGAATGGTCAGGATATTATTTCCCTCGCGCGAAAAATTCACGTCGGGCTTCACGTGGAGCTTCACGTACAGATCGCCCGGATTGCCGCCGGGCGCCGCTTCGCCACGTCCGGGCATGCGGATCATTTCTCCGTCGGAGACGCCCGCCGGTATGGAAATGCGTATCTCTTCTTCGCGCTTCGCGACGCCTTCGCCGCGGCATGCTTCGCACGGCGTTTCCGGCGTCTCGCCCTTGCCGCGGCAGTGCGGGCAGACGCGTGTCGAAGTGAAGGTGCCGAAGAAGGAATTGCGCGTCTCGCGGATGTCACCCTTGCCGTTGCAGGCCATGCAGGCAACGATCTTCGAGCCTTTCTGCGCGCCCGTGCCGCCACAGACCGTACATGCGGCAACCTTCGCGATGAGAACGCGGCGTTCGGAACCGAAAATAGCCTCGCGGAACGGCAATTCGATGTCTATCGAAATGTCGCGCCCTCTCGCGCGGCCCCGTGGCGAGCCGCCGAAAAACTCGCCGAACACGTCTCCGAGATCGAACTCGAACGCCTGTCCGCCGCCGAAGCCGAAACCTTGCCCTCCGAAGGAGGGTCCGCCTCCGGCGGAGAAATTGGAAAAGTCGAAACCGCCGAAGCCGGGGCCCTGCGCCCCGCCGCCCGCGAAGGTGCGGCCGTAGGTGTCGTATTCGGCGCGTCGCTTCTTGTCGGAGAGCACGGCGTACGCCTCGCTCACCTCCTTGAACTTCTTCTCGTCGCCTCCCTTCTTGTCGGGATGGTACTTGTGCGCGAGCTTCCTGAACGCGCTCTTGATGTCTTCCTCGCTTGCTCCTTTCTGAACGCCGAGGACCTGGTAGTAGTCTTTCATACGCTACATTATATGGGTACTGCATGATTACGCAAATCATTCTTTCTCGCGCTGTATGAAGATGTGCACAGCTGAACAAATATTCATACAGGCAAAATGCCTGCCTTATATGGCAGGTTAAACCTACTAGGAGAGGTTAAACCTACTGGGATTTAGGCGGTTCCTCGGGAGGTGTTTGCTTGTTTCCCGGTTGGTCGCTGGGAGGCGGAGTCTGTTGCTGGTTTTGTGACATCGCCTGCCCTATCGCGCTCATCGCGGTTGAAAGCGCTTCGGAAGCGGATTTAATCGCGGCGGCGTCCGTGCCGTTTCTTGAAGATTTGAGAGCGTCTATTTTTTCCTGCACGTTCTTCTTTATGTCCTCGCTCACTTTGTCGCCATGTTCTTTGAGCGCCTTTTCTGCGGCATAGGCAAGCTGGTCGGCGGCGTTCTGCGCTTCCACGAGCTCTTTCTTCCGCTTGTCGGATTCCGCGTTCGCCTCCGCGTCCTTTTTCATCTTCTCCACTTCCGCCTCCGAAAGGCCGGAGCGCGCCTCGATGCGGATGGATTGCTCCTTGCCGCTCGTTTTGTCTTTGGCTTTCACGCTCAAAATGCCGTTGGCATCGATGTCGAAGGAGACCTCGACTTGCGGCACGCCGCGCGGCGCGGGCGGGATGCCGTCGAGGTTGAAGCGGCCGAGCGATTTGTTGTCGGATGCCATGGGCCGCTCGCCCTGCACGACGTGTATCTCGACGGACGGCTGGTTGTCGGAGGCTGTCGAGAAGAGCTGGGAGCGGGAGGTCGGTATCGTCGTGTTGCGCTCGATGAGATGCGTCGCGACGCCGCCGAGGGTCTCGATGCCCAAGCTCAACGGGATGACATCGAGAAGAAGTACGTCCTTCACGTCGCCACGCAGGATGCCGCCCTGTATCGCCGCGCCGATCGCTACGACCTCGTCGGGGTTCACGCCCATGTGCGGCTTCTTGCCGAAGAGTTTTTCGACCGCCTGCTGGATGGCTGGCATGCGGGTCTGGCCGCCGACGAGCACGACCTCGTTGATGTCGCCCGTCTTGAAGGGAGAGGCTTCCATCGCGCGCTTCGCGATCGCCATCGCGCGCTCGATGAACTCGGAAGAGAGCTCCTCGAGCTTCGCGCGGCTCATCTTGAGGAGCAGGTGGCGCGGGCCAGAAGAGTCGGAAGTGATGAACGGGACGTTTATCTCGGTGTCGACGGCCGTCGAGAGCTCTATCTTCGCTTTTTCGGCCGCTTCGTCGAGGCGCTGGCGCGCGAGAGGGTCGTTGAGGACGTCGATGCCGGATTCTTTTTTGAACTCTCCGGCTATCCACGCCATGATCTTCTGATCGAGATCCTTGCCGCCGAGGTGCGCGTCGCCGTCGGTCGAGCGGACCTCAATGACGTCGTCGCCGACCTCCAATACCGATATGTCGAACGTGCCGCCGCCGAAGTCGAAAACGGCTATCTTTTCGTTCTTCTTTTTGTTGAACCCGTACGCGAGCGCCGCCGCCGTCGGCTCGTTGATGATGCGCTTCACGTCGAGGCCCGCGATCTTTCCCGCGTCTTTCGTTGCCTGCCGCTGGGAGTCGTTGAAGTAGGCCGGGACGGTGATGACCGCCTCCGTGATAGTCTCGCCGAGGCGCGCTTCCGCGTCGGCTTTTAATTTCTGCAGTATCATCGCGGAGATCTCCTCCGGGCGGTGCCATGTTTCGCCCATCTTCACCTCGATGCCGCCGTTCGCGCTTTTTTGCGTTTCGAAAGGCACCGCCGCGCGGTCTTTCGCGACGGCGGGTTCGTCGAAGGTATGGCCGATGAACCGCTTTATCTGGTAGACCGTGTTCTTCGGGTTCGTGACGGCCTGCCGCTTCGCGAGGAGTCCCACAAGGCGCTCCCCCGTTTTCGAGACGGCGACGACGGAAGGCGTCGTACGCGCGCCTTCGGCGTTCTCTATGATCTCCGGCTCTCCGGCCATAACGGCCGCCATCGCGGAGTTGGTCGTTCCGAGGTCTATTCCGAGGATTTTTGACATACCATTTAGAGAAAATTAGCGGTTAATGCGGGGAAGATTTTAATACAACCTGCGCGGGACGCAAGACCCGCGCCTTTGTGCGGTATCCGTAGCGCAATATACGCACGACGGAGTTCGGCTCTCCTGGAACGTCATCGACGCCTTGAACCGCCTCGTGAATTTTGGCGTCGAACATCTCTCCTACCTTTCCGTAGCGTTCTATCCCGTGCTGGCGGAGAGCCTCGATGAGCTGGTCGCGCACATGCTCCATGCCGCTCTTCCAGCCGTCGGAGACCTCCGCCCACACCTCGCTTCCAGCCGCCATGTCGAAGCCATCGAGCGCGGGGATGATGTCGTGCACCAGCGCCTCGCGTAAAAGTTCCGCGCTCCGCGCTGCCCGCGTTTCCGCATCCTTCTTCGCGTTTATCGCGTCGGCCTTGCACCTCTGCCAGCCGTCGAGGTATTCCTGCCGTTCTTTCTTCACTTTCTCAAGCTCGTCGCGAAGTTTCTTTAGCTTCGCCTGCGCGGCGCCGAGGTCGCCAAGCTCCTCCTCGGGCTCAAACTGCACGTCGTCTTCTTGAGCATCGTTCATGACGAGAGCGAGTGTATCACACTCGCGACATCAAAAAAAGAATCGGAAATCAGAATCGGAAATCCTATTTCGCGTCCGTGTCGGGAACCAGAGTATCGAGTAATTTCAGATCTTCGTCAGTAAGATATTCTCCAGTCACGTATTTATTGAGCAGATCGAGTTCTTCGATAGTTAACATCCTTCCTTTCGGGTCGCCGATATTGTAGAGCGCACGCGTCACGTAGAGGTGTCGAATCCTCGGATTCTCGATCTTCAGCGACTCTTCTCGTATGAGAGCGTAAGGATTTTCAACTTCTTTATCCAAAAAATTGTATTCAAGCCTGTCTGCGCTGACTGACAATCCTTTCTGGGATCGTACTGGTCCTTCGTTGGGCTTTTCTTTCATATGCGGATATCGGGACGCATTATTTTTAACGGAGGGCTAGCGTTTGCTCCACTGCGGAGCGCGACGCGCCGCTTTGAGGCCGAACTTCTTGCGCTCTTTCCCGCGCGGGTCGCGCTTGAGGAAACCGCGCACTTTGAGGTCTTTTCGCTGTTCGGGAACGACTTCCGCCATCGCGCGGGAAAGCCCCATGCGTATCGCCTCGGCCTGTGCCTTGAGGCCGCCGCCGCGGACTTTCGCCGAAACGGCGTAGTGTGCGCCTAGCGCCGAGAGAGGCGCGTAGGCGGTCTGTACCATATCCTGAAGCGGAAAATACGCGTCGGCGGACTTGCCGTTGACTATCATGGACGCGCTTTTGGCCGCCTCGATGCGCACGCGCGCGGTCGCGGTTTTCCTCCGTCCAATTGCTTCCGTATATCGCTCTGGTTTTGTTACCATGATTCTTTTTTAGAAGCCGGCGGTCAGTCGCTGATTATAAGATTTTTCATACGAGAAGTACGGAATGTATTGCGAGGAAGCATACGTTCTACCGCTCGGCGAAGCGGCATTCCAGGCCCCCGGCGCTTCGAGAGCATCGTGAAGCTCTCTTTGCGCTGGCCGCTCGGGTAGCCCGAGTATGTCTTATATATTTTTTGCGTACGCTTTTTTTCAGGCATGGAGAGCTTGGCGGCGTTGGTTATTCTCACCTGCACGTCTGAGCGTATGTGCGGCGTGTAGTCGGGAGAAGTCTTGCCCATGAGCGCTTTGGCCGCTTCCGAGGCGACTCTGCCGAGGCTTTTCCCCGATGCGTCAATGGTGTATTCAGACATAAAACTATTGACCGTAGGCTATTTGATGAATTCGATTCGAGCCATTTCCCCCACGCGCTTCCCTACTCGGCCTAGTCGGACGATGCGCGTATACCCTCCCGCGCGTTTGGTGTAGCGGGTCGCGAGCTCTCGTAGCTTTCGCTCTGTGTCCAGGGCTCCACCGAGCCGCTCGACTACAATGTGACTTGCGGCGAGGGTTCCCTTTTTGCTTGTCGTAATCAGGCGCTCCACATACGGACGAAGCGCTTTCGCCTTGGCGGTCGTCGTCGTGATGCCTTCGGAGAGAACGAGCGAGCGGGCGAGAGAGCGCAAGAGCGCGGTCCGTTGGCCCTTTTCGCGTCCGAGTTTTCTGTTGCGATCGTGATGCCGCATGTTATTGCCTGAGCGTCAGTCCGAGATTCGAGAGCGCGCGCTTGATGTCCTGCAGGCCCTTCTGGCCGAGGCCTTCGATGGAGAGAAGATCATCCTCGCGTTTGCGAACGAGGCCGCCGACGGTGCGGATGGACGCGTTGTCGAGCGCGGCTTCGACGCGCTGGGGAAGCGCGAGTTCCGTGATGCGCGTCTTCAGCATCTCGGCGTCGACGGCGGCTCCCTTCTCGTGGCGGGCGCTCGCGAGCGAGGGCTCCGTGGCGTCTCCCGCCTCGGCGCTCTCTTCTTCCTTGAAGCCGACGATCGCCTTGAGCTGGTGGATCATCGTTTCTATCGCCCGTTCGAGCGCTTCGCGGGGCTCCATGGTGCCGTCGGTCTCGATGAGGATGCGGAGGCGGTTGAAATCGGTCCGGTCGCCGACGCGCATGTTCTCCACTTCGTAGTTGACGCGGCGTATCGGACTGAATATCGCGTCGAGCGCGATGGTGCCGACCTCGACGCGGTCTTTCTGGTGCGATTCCTTCGGGATGTAGCCGAGGCCCTTCTCGGCCCGCATCTCAAGTTCGAGCGACGCTTTTCCTGTCATCTCCGCGATGTGGCTCTCCGGATTCAGTATCTCCACTTGCCCCGGCGCCTTGAGATCGGCGGCGGTAACGGCGCGCGGGCCTTTCGCGGAGAGAGTGATGGTCTGGGCCTCGTCGGTCGCGATCTTGAGTCGGATCTTGCGGATGTTCAGCAAAATGGTCACGACGTCTTCCTTCACGCCCTCGATGGTCGAGAATTCGTGCGAAACGCCGGGGATCTTCACGTGCGTTATCGCGGCGCCGGGAAGCGAGGAGAGGATAATGCGCCGCAGGGAGTTGCCCAGCGTGTAGCCGTAGCCGGGATAGAGGCCGTCTATCTCGTACGTGCCGCTGTGTCCCGACTCCGAGACGACGCGCGGCTTGGAGGGAAGGGCTATGTGATAATCGGACATATGTTCATGTGCGGACCTATTGGTAATTGAACACAAAAAACGCGTAAAAACGCTCGCGAGTATACACCAGATCTTATCTGCTGTAAAACTCGAACAGCGTCGGGTAATCCAGCGCGGTCTCGGCCGGAACGTACGACGGCTCTCCTCCGACTTCGATCGTCAGGGCTCCGGGGTCGTACGAAAGCCACTGCGGCGCGGCGCGCGAAGCCTCCTGCCCTTCCTCCGTGAGCCGCGCGAAGAGCGGGCTCCGCTTGCTTCCCTCGCGGATAGAGATCGTGTCGCCTTTCTTCGCTCGGTGCGAGGGCGTCGTTGTGCGCTTTCCGTTGATGAGCACGTGGCCGTGGGAGACGAGCTGGCGCGCCGCCCGCCGCGTGGGTGCGATGCCGGCGCGGTATATCACGCTGTCGAGGCGCATTTCGAGCATCCGATGGAGGCTCCCGGAAGGGTCCGCCGCCCGGTACGCCTCCTTGGCGTAGTTTCCGAGCTGGCGCTCGGAGATGCCGTACGTGTAGCGCACGCGCTGTTTTTCGAGAAGCTGGCGGCCGTAGTCGCCCCCGCCGCGTCCGCCGCGCCTGACCTTCTTGACGCGCGCTTCCGAAAGCGCGAACTTTTGGGTCTGCGTCTGCTCGAAGATGCCGGCGCCGAGGCGCTTCGCTATTTTGTATTTGGATTTTACGGGCAACATATCAGACAGGCGAATAGCGAACAGCGAATAGCGAATAGATCTCCTGAATTGACCACTTAATTTTAGTTTTCATACTATTCACTTTTCGCTTTTCTCTATTAACTAGACCCGACGTGGTTTAGGCGGACGCGGGCCGTTGTGCGGCACCGGGGTTTCGTCCGCGATGCGGGTTACCTCGATGCCCTTTCCCGCGAATCCGCGGAGCGCTGATTCGCGGCCCGCGCCGACTCCGCGGATGACGACGTCGACTTCCTTGACGCCGATGATCGCCGCCTTGTCGCCCACGAGCTCCCCCACTTTGGCGGCCGCGAACGGCGTGCCCTTCTTCGCTCCCGAAAATCCGAGCGCGCCGGAGGAAGACCATGCGACGGCGTTCCCCTCCTTGTCCGCGAGCAGGACCTTGGTGTTGTTGTAGGTCGCATGGATGTGGAGGGTTCCCGACAGGATGTTTTTTTTCGCGACGCGGGCCAACGACCTCGACTTGAGCCCTTGGTCGACCGTACCGCCCGATTTGCGTATTATGCGCTTTTTTCCCATGTTAGTTTTTCTTAACGAATGAAATGAGTTTAGAAACAACTTGCACCCAGCCCCAGTTTTGGGTAAGTTTCAATTCATCAAAACTGGGGCTGGGTTAAGAATATGTAATTCGCTTCGCTCATAACATCTTTTTTATGTTTTCTCCAACTTCCTGCGACCCGATGTCATCGTTTTTCGCACATTGCCGCGCACCGTGCGCGAGTTGGTCTTGGTGCGCTGGCCGCGAGCCGGCAATTTCTTCGCGTGCCGGACGCCGCGATGAGACTTGATGTCCTTGAGGCGCCGTATGTTGCCGCTCACCTCGCGGCGCAATTCCCCTTCTATCTTGTGCTTCTCGATCGCCTCCCGGAGCGCGGTCTCTTCCGATGCGGAAAGCTCGTTCGGACGCTTGCCGGGCTCTATGCCGAGCGTCGAGAGTACGGCGAGCGCGCGCGGCCTCCCCACGCCGTAGATCGAAGTAAGCGCTATCTCAAGACGCTTTGTATCCGGTATGGTTACTCCAGCTATTCGCATAGTTATCCTTGCCGTTGTTTATGCCGTGGATTACTGCACACAACCCAAACTCTTCCGCGGCGGCGTACGGTGCGGCAATGCGAGCATATCTTTTTGACGGAAGCTTTGACCTTCATTGTTCTAATACAGCGTTATCCCGGCTATATCCTTCGAACGATACGGGCGCGTCCGCCGTACGGATCGAGCCGGATAGACACCTTGTCTCCCACGAGCACTTTGATCCGGTGAAGCCGCATCTTTCCCGCCAGGTATGCGAGCGTGAGCTCGCCGCCCTCAAGCTTTACCCGGAAGAGGGTGTTGGGGAGAGCTTCTTCTATCACTCCCTCCACGACCTGCGGCTCTTGCATAACGTGCGGCGCAACAATAGCAGACGAGAGCGCGTGAGTCAATTTTTTACGACGCGCTCGGTTCTTCGATCTTCACCTTGATATCCGAAGGGTCGGCCGGGAAGGAATTCTTCCAGAACGGCTCTATCCGCACGCGAGCCTCCTTGATGCCGGGGATATGTTCGACGATAGCCTTGAACGCGGCTTCGTCCCGTCCGGCGAGCGCTCCCGCCAGTTCGAGCGCGTCAACCTTCCACACGAGCTGTGCCGTGCCCTCTATGGTGAACTGGATGGGCGAATCCGCGCTCACGCTCTCGGCGGGCGTTTCGCGCGTAGCCGAAAGCGCTTCGGCGCCCTTCAGTATCACGCCGCCTTCCGCCTCGGCGGAGACGCTTTGAGCGACCAGGGATGCGAAATTGTCAGCGTCGAAGATGGGGAGTTCGACGCGCGCCTGCTCGCGTATCCTCGCTCCTCCGGCTTCCGCCGTTTGCGGCAGGCTCTCGAACGTTACCCGCGCGAGATCGGAAAATGCGAGCGCCGTCTCCGAATTCCGCGCCCGCGCCGTCTCCCGCACTTTTTCCTGCAGGCGCGCGCGGATCTCCGCGCGCGCCGCTTCGACCGCGCTTTTTTCGGCGGCGGGCCGCTCTCCCGCGAATCCTCCGCTCATCGCGCTCCCCGAGCGCGCGTATACCGAGGAAAACATGCCTGGAGTGGATTTCAATCCGGGAATGCCCCAGCGCGTGACGGGGCCGATGTTATAGGCTTCTCCGGGCGCGTCCGCGAACACGGTGACGGTTATTTCCCCGGGGGTCGCTCCTTTCTTCCCCGGAACGATGATTTCGGCGGGAGCGCGGAATATGAGTCCCTCCGGCGTCTCGAATCGCGTGTTCTTGATGAGCCGTACGCTCTGCGCCGAATATTCGTTGTATACGGTAATGGCGCCGCTCGCCTTCTCTTCCACACGTTCGACGCCGCTCGCCGGAACGACCTGCGAATCCTCGACGACGCTCGTTTCGAGCGTGAACGCGAGCGTCCCGGTAGCGGCGAGCGCGGCCGGGTAGGCGACGAAGCGCGCGGTCTCGTCGAAACGGACGTTTTGGGAGCGGGGGATGACGGTTACGGTCGTCGGCCGGAATGCGACGAGCGCCATCGCGCCGAGCGCGAGAATGGCGAGTGCGGCGCCTCCCCACAGTGAATAGCGCCCCAAGCGCGGGCGCGGCGGAGGCACCGGAGCGCCTGGCTCCCGCACCTCGCCCGGCGCCATGCGCGGCTTCGGCCTCGACGAGGAAACCTGGATATTGCGTATCGAACGCTCCGGAGCCTCTCCCCCGCCCGGAGGCATTGGAGGCTCCGGCTCCTTCGGTAGAGTAGGCGGAGAAGGAAGTTCCTGTTGCGGGATTGCCTGCAGTGGGCGCGCCTCCGGAGAGCCGCTCGGCGGCGTGATGTCCTGAAAATAATCCTTAGCCATAGAAAACAACGTGTAGCGTTCAGCGTTAAGCGATTAGTAAATCCATTTACAATTGTTCAGTATATACCCTATACGCTACTCGCTATACCCTAGTTGCTTCTTCATGTGGATTGCTCTTCTGCGGGGATAAGCGCGCACGCGACGGAGAGCGCGGGATCGGGGTTGACGCCGCTTTCGAGCGAGAGCGAATGCGCAAGATCCTTCTGGGCGGACAATATGCCGGGAGAGAAGGGCCGCGTCGTTATCGTGAAAGGCGCAAAATCGATGCGGGAAAAGAACTGTACGAGCCATTCGGAGAGATCGGCGGGGGCGAGGAGGATGAGCGAATCGGGAAGCCGGCGCGCGGCGGAGATACCTGCCATCGCGTCTCCGAATATCTTCACCAGTTCGGGTTCGGCGCGCGCGATCGCCTCCTTGATGGCCTGGCAACTCTCCGTTTCGCATTCGCCCCGCGAGAGCATGCGTATCAGGGCGAGAGTCTCTTCGGGCATCTTGTCTCCCGCGATGCGCTTGACGATGGAACTGGTCCCTTCCGGCACGTATGCGATCTCGGCGACCGCGCCTCTCCGAACGGCTATGAGGCTCGTCGCACGCGAGGTCGTCTCTACGATGAGGCAGTGCTCCCGCAAAAGGCCGTTCTCCCGCAGGACCGCGAGGAGCGCGCGGGCGCCGGAGCGGAGGGTCGGCGGCGGGCAGGCGAATGTTTTTACGAGCGTTTCCGAAATGCCCGCGCGGATCGCCGGATCGCATTCGCTCAAGAGCGCGACGACGGCGATGTGCCGCGCGGGCTTTCCTTCGGGTTTCGCCGTCTGGTAGCCGTTGAGTTCGATCCTGACCACGCTCGCGTCGAGTATCTTCGCGTGATCGAGCTTCGTATCCGCGGCGAGCGCCTGTCTCGCGGCCGCCGATATCGCGGCGTCGTCGACGAGCGCGCCTTCCGGAAGCTCGGCTTCGGCGCGCGCCGCGACCGAGCGCGTCCAGGGCGCGCGCACGATCGCATAGGCGGCCGAGACATGAGGGCTTGGCTTCTCGGTTCTTCTCGCGTAGGCGGCGAGGGCTTTTTGCGCGGCTTCCTCGAGGCGCGCTATGACGCCCGAGGCGTTCGCCTCGCTGGAGCGCTCTTCTGGCGGAAGCGTCGCGCGCTCGGCGGCAAGAACGCGCACGGGACCCTTCGCGGGTGCCTCGATGATCGCGACGCCCGCGCCCTCGCCGCCGATATCAGCGACCGCGATCGCCTTTCCGCGCCGTTTCCCCAAGAGACCTTTGAGCATCACCGATCAGTATACCGAGAACGGCGAACAGTGAACAGTGAACAGCAGGGACAGGGAAAAATTACTTTGCATTTTCTATTCTCTGTTTTCTGTCAGCTGTTTACTGGAGAACGGCCTTGATGCGGCGGATGCCGGATGCGACCGCTTCTTCTTTTTGTATCTTGAACGCGCCGCTTTTGCCGATCTCGGCGGTATTGCTCACGTGCGGGCCGCCGCAGAATTCGATGGAAAAGGCTTTCTCGAGCGGGCCGATGGAATAGACCGACACGCGCTCCGGGTACTTCGCGCCGAACTCCCGTTCCGCACCGAGCTTCTCCGCCTCGTCCTTCGCCATTTCGGTTCGGACGACCGGTATGCCCTCCTCCATCTTTTCGTTCACGATGCGCTCCACTTCCGCGAGTTCCTCCTTCGTCATCTTCTCGCCGTGAGAGAAGTCTATCCGCAGGCGCTCTTGCGTGATGTTCGAGCCGCGTTGCTTCACGTGTTTACCAAGAACTTGCCGAAGGGCGGCCAACAGCAAGTGATGCGCGGTGTGGAGGCGCGTCGTCTTTTCCGAAGTATCGGCGAGTCCGCCCTTGAATTTTTGCTCAATGCCGGCACGCGAGACGTCCTGATGTTTTTTGATTAGGTCTTTGAAGCCGTTCTCATCGACGGAGATATCCCTCTCTTCCGCCAGTTCTTTTGTCATTTCGAACGGGAAACCGTACGTTGTAAAGAGCAGGAACGCTTGTTCGGCAGAGATAAACCCACGAGGCGTCGCCTCGTGGGTTGCGATACGCTCGAATTCTTTCACCCCCTTTTCGAGCGTCTGCGCAAACCGCACTTCCTCTTTTCGTATCGTCCCCGTTATCTCTTCGTACGCATGCTCGCCGTCGAGCTCCGGATACGCCTCTTTGTATTTCTCGATGGTAACGATCGCCGCGCGCACGAGCATACTGTCTTCTTTGTCTTTGTCGCCGACGGAGAGCTTCATCGCGTGCTGGGCCGCGCGGCGAATGAGGCGGCGCGCGACATATCCGCGCTCGGTGTTGGACGGCCGCACGCCGTCGCCGAGCATGAAGACGGCGGCCCGCACGTGGTCGGCGACGATGCGGAAGGAGCGCGTATAGCGGCTGTCGTCGTACGCCTTGCGGGAGAAATGCTCGATGAGTGCGATGATCTCGGCGAACGCGTCGATGAGGAAGACGTCGGGTTCGTCGTGCGCCGCGGCGGCGATGCGCTCCAATCCCCCGCCGAAATCCACGTTCTGTTTCGGCAAATGCCCGAACGAACCGTCGTGCCGCTTCAGGTACTGCATGAAAACGGAATTCCCTATCTCAAGAAAACGACCGCAGTCGCAATTCGGGTGACATTCCGCCCCGAATTTCGGATCGTGGGCCACTTGTGATGAGTCCGTCGCCCCAAAGTCGTAAAACACTTCCGAATCGGGACCGCCCGGCTCTCCCGGCGGCATGTTCTCCGGCTCTCCCGCGCGGCTCCACCAGTTTTTCGCCGCGTCGTAGTAGAAAATGCGCCCATTCCTCATGCCTTTTCGCGCGGCATCCTCCTGCGACCCTAGTTCGACTTCTTCCGCCTCTATCCCCTTGTGCGCGAAAAGCTCTTTCCAGAGGGCGGCGGATTCGATGTCGCGCGGCAAGCCCAATTTCTCGTCGCCGATGAAGGCCGTTACGTACAGATTGCGGGGATTGAGCCCGATCTCATCGGTGAGAAATTCGAAGAACCATCGTAACTGCTCTTTCTTGAAGTAGTCGCCAAGCGACCAATTGCCGAGCATCTCGAAGAACGTCGTATGGCGGTTGTCCCCCACTTCCTCGATATCCTCGGCGCGAAAACACTTTTGACTGTTCGCGAGGCGCGCGCCGTGCGGATGTTCTTTTCCCAAAAGGTACGGGATGAGCGGCTGCATGCCGCTTCCGGTGAAGAGCGTCGTCGGGTCGTTCAGCGGCACGAGCGAGGCCGAGGGTATCACTGTGTGCCCGCGTTTCTCGAAAAATTCGAGATATTTGGTCCGTATCTCGTTGATAGTCATTGCAAATGAGAGTATAGCGATTTTTTACAAAAAGGAAGCGTCTTCGTTTATCTCCTTCTTCGCATTCGTTTGAGAAATTGCGCGGGCTGGATGATCGGAATATCGGAGAAAGTCTTTAGCTTGAGGAGATGTCTATCGCCGGAAATAATGAACTCCGCGCCCGCGACAAGAGCGCACGCAAGAAAGATGTCGTCCGATGGGTCTGAAACAACTTGAGGGCGTGGAAAGCCGATTGACGGGTACGACTCCGCTATTTCGACGAACTCATCGATTATGTGCGAGGGTGTTCGCCGGATTTTCTGAAGACGACTCGCGAATTTCGAATATGCGAGCACGCTCTCAAATTCTTGAAGAATTTCCTTATTCACGCAAATCGCGAGCTTTCCTTCCTTGGCAAGAAAGAATATCTCTGCAGGAGCCCCGCGCCAAAGAAATGCGGAAATAAGAACATTAGTGTCAAGAATCACCCGCATGGGCTATCCTTTCTTTCTGCGAACTTGCCGCGCTCGCGCAATGGCTTTCTCGACATCCGCTTTCGAGACACCCTTTGCTAGCGGTCGCATCTTTTCCCAACTCTCCCAAAAGGGACTAGCTCGCATTTTCTTAAGGACGACGGTGTCCGGTGATATGCGAGCGACGATCTTTGCGTCTTTCCACGCCTTGTGCAGTTCCTTGGGCAATTGGATTGCACCGTTCTTCACTGTGAGTGTCGCGGTCGTCATATGTATAGTGTAGCACGTTGATGCGCAATGCTCAAAGGAAAGTTCAGCATTGTAATACCAACGTAATCGATTGCCGTAAGACAGGCGGGGCGATACTATACCCGGATGCAATACAACGTCCACACACTCCCAAACGGTCTGCGCGTCGTGCTCGCGCCGATGCCGGGCAATTCGACGGCGGTCATCGTGATGAGCGGCACAGGCTCGCGCTACGAAGACAAGCGCGAGAACGGCCTCGCCCACTTCCTAGAGCACATGTTCTTCAAAGGCACTAGAAGGCGACCGAGCGCGAAGGCTATCAGCGAGGAATTGGATGCGCTCGGCGCCGTCTACAATGCTTTTACCGCGAAGGAGCGCACCGCATATTTTGCCAAGGTCTCAAAGCAATACCTCGACACCGCGCTCGACGTTATCTCCGACATTTTTCTCAATTCCAAACTACCGGAGAAAGAGATAACGAAAGAACGGGGCGCGATCATCCAAGAGGTAGATATGTACGAGGATATGCCGATGCGCACGGTGGACAACGTGTTCGACGAACTGCTTTTCGGCGCGGAGCACCCGCTCGGCCGCACGATACTGGGCCCGAAGGAAAATATCAGGAGCTTCACGCGCAAGGACTTCTCCGCGTATATGAAACGCAACTACACGCCTTTGAACACGGTTGTCTGCATCACTGGGGCTTTCGATGAAAAGAAAGTGCTCGCGAAGGTACGGAAAGAGTTCGGTATTCTTCCGCATGGCAATCCGCCGAGTTGCATCACGTTCGCTTCCGAACAGAATGCGCCACGCATCGCGATAAAGGAGAAGAAGACCGACCAAACGCACTTTATCCTCGGCGTTCCCGCCTATCCATATCTCCATAAAGACGAGTTCGCCCTTGCGGTGCTCTCCACTATCCTCGGCGGCGGGATGTCGAGCAGGCTCTTCCTCGAAGTGCGCGAGAAGCGCGGCCTTGCCTATTCCGTCCACTCATGGGTGGAGCGCTATCCCGACACCGGCTACCTCGCGGTGCAGGCGGGCGTGGAGCATGGGAAGCTGGAGAAGACGGTACAGACGATACTCGCGGAGTTCAAAAAGATAAAGAAGACGAACGTATCGAAGCAAGAGCTTGAAAAAGCTAAGAACTACATCAAAGGCACGCTCACGCTCTCGCTTGAAACGAGCGACGAGATAGCTGGCCACGCGGCGACCTCGATGATAAATCTCGGCCGCGTCCGCTCGCTCGATGAAATTCTTAAAGGCGTTGATGCCGTCTCCGCCGCAGATGTCGCGCGCGTCGCCCGCGACCTGCTTCGAACCGACAAACTCAACCTCGCCATCATCGGCCCGCATGTAGATAAGGAAAAATTCGCGTCGCTTCTGCGCGTATAAAATACACGGGAATTTCTTTGTATCACTCCTCTTCCCGCTCCGGAATTCTCGGTAATCTCTTTGCGGTGTTTAACTTTGTCTTGAAATCTTGGAAATTTTTCAATGCGTCCACGACGTTACCTCTGAGTCTGCGGCCGCTCATCATTAGATATTTTAGATACTTCTCAACACCTGAAAATCCTTGCCTGCCTGTGCGTCGCACGAAGACAGGCGGAGTTGTTGACGGCCTTATCATCCGATGTGATATAATGAATATTATGAAACGAAAGAAGAAAGGCGCTACAGAGGGCTATTCCGTTTCTGAAATGCGTGTTCTCACAAATCGCATGATAGATGAATCGGTGGAACGTCTCCGCAGGCGCTTGCGGGCTGCCTGGAAGAAGGCGGGCGCGCGGAACGTACGCCATGGAGCTGCGGTTTAGGGAATCGGCTCTCGCCGACGTGCGCTCATTCGTATTTCATTATGAGGAGGCCTTTCTCGAGTTGTACAGCGACACCGGTTTGTGGAGTGAAGACACGATACTTGAAAGCGTCCGCAGTAATGCAAAACAATTATTTACCGATATCTATGGTGCAATCGAGGAACATCTCGAGCGCCGTGTCGTGCTAGGCAGGAAGACGAAACGGGCCGCGTGGTACGAATTCAGTTTCCGTGTCGGAAGCAGGTTGGTTATCGTACATTATTCCGAGAACCGAAAACACAACATCCGATGGGTGGAATCTATAGCCATAGACCGAAAGCCGATAATTTTCTAAAACTCAACACCTGAAAATCCTTGCGGAGGGTGTCCGAATATCCCGATACTTCACAAAAATATTAAGTATCGGGATGGAGAACCGTCAAATACTTTTGAGAATCTGGAAATCTTTTTTGAGTGTTTCGAGGAGGGACTGGTTGTAAATGGCGGCGGCGGGGTGGTATTGGGGAGCTATCTTTAGTTTGCCCCACGGAACATCGGCTTCGTAGAGCTTGCCGTGTGCGCGGGAGATAGCTTCGAGCTCGAAGGAGAGGCCGAACTTGCGCATGATGTATTCCATCGAGAATCTTCCGAGGGTGGCGATGCACTTCGGCTTGAGTATCTCTATCTGCCTGTCGAGATAGGGCGCGTAGAGTTCTATTTCGCTCGGAAGCGGATCGCGATTTCCCGGCGGTCGGTCTTTGACGATGTTGGTTATGTAGACGTCTTTGCGCGGCACGCCTATCGAGGCGAGAAGCTCGTCGAGGATGCGCCCTGCCGCGCCGCAAAAGGGCCGTCCCGTCTTCGCTTCATTCTGCCCCGGCGCCTCGCCGATGAACATGATAGCGGCATCGTGACTCCCCTCACCCAGCACCGCATGGTAGTTGTTTTGTTTTCGATAATCCGCAAGCGCGCCCTCAAGCGCAACGACCTCGTCGCGTATGGCTTTCATCTTTTCATACTTCTCGCCCATCCCCGATAGTATACAAAATTATCGAAGCGCTCCCTCTTTCGTCAGAAGTCTCTTTTTCACGGCCTTACCGCCTCTGCTGTAGCCGCCGAGGGCGCCGTCGGAGCGCACGACGCGGTGGCAGGGCACCGTTTTCGGATCGCGATTGGCGCGCATGATGGCGCCGACGGCGCGGGCGGCTTTCGGGTTGCCCGCTCGCGCGGCCACCTCCTTGTAGGTCATCGTCTTTCCTTTCGGGATTCGCGAGACGACGCGACGGACTTTGTCCGCGAACCTCATATCCCCAGCGTGGCATTTCCCTCTTTTCCTCCGGGCTTTTTCGCGAACGCGAGGAGCTTCTTACCCACAGCTTCGCGGTACCGGCAGTAATCGCATTCGGGATTCGCGCCGGGCAGGTCGCCTCCAAGACACGACTTGATGTCGGAGAGCGCTTTCTCCACCCATGAGGCGTCGCCTTTGTACGGCACGAGCGTTACCTCGAATTCGAGGACGCCGTCGAACGCCTTCTTGTCCTTCCCTGCGTTCGCGTAGACGAAGTAGCCCGTGTCGGAAACAGCGAAGCCGTTCTGCCGCAGGAGCCACTGATATATTTCCATCTGCCGCTTGTAGCCGTCCTGCCAGTCCTTGTCGAGCGCCTCGATTTTTCCATCCTTGCTAGTCGCCTTGTAGTCCACGACGATAAGCTCGCCTTTCGGGTCGGTCCAGATGTCGTCTATCGCGCCGGAAACGGTGAATCCCGTCGGCCCGTGCTTCGTCTCTACGCCATTGAATACCTCCCGCCAGGTGTCGAGGTTCTTGTGCGCGAAGGGCACGGCGTCCACCCCATACTGCTTCATAAGCGGATGCGCCGTGCCGTTTGCGCGATGGATGTCGAACTCTTTTTTCAGCAGTGCGTCCACGGCGCTGTTGAGCGCGAAGGGAAAACCAGGCGGTCGCGCCGTGCCGAGCTTGTTGTCTATGTAGAAACAGCGCGGGCACTCGAGAAAGAGCGCGATCTTCGAGCGCGAAAGGCGGAATTTTCCTCCGCCGTAGTTCCAATTCGGATTGCGTTCGGGCTTGTAGTATTGGCTCATCCCGCCGAGTATAGCAAAAAAAGCGGCGTCTTGAAGAATTATCCGGGCTTCGGCGGTTCCGAACCGAGGAGCGCGTCGCGCGTCACGTGTGCCTCCGTAAACCAATGCTTGAAGCGGTTCTCCGCGTACCACATGCCGGTGAACATGAGGAGCGCGAGGAGCGTCGCGAATATCGCGACCGGATACATGCCGAAACCCACGGCCATGCCGAGGCCCGTCGCGATCCAGAGGCCCGCCGCCGTCGTCGCTCCGTGCAACGAGTCGCCGCGGAAAATTATGAGGCCTCCGGCGAGAAAGCCGATGCCCATGATGACCGCCGCGGCGACCCGCAGAGGATCGAACGAGAGAATGCCGATATAGGCGGAATCCACGTAGCTTCCCATCACGACGAAAAGGCACGCGCCGAGCGCCACGAGCCCGAAGGTGCGCGTGCCGGCCGCCTGCTTCGCGAGTACCGCGCGCTCGGTGCCGATGACGCCGCCGAGGAGCATCGCGAGAAAGAGCTTGCCGAAGATGACGGCGTTGGGGTCGAGAAAATCGGCGGGAGTAGGCATAGGGCAGTTAACAGCGAACAGTTTACAGCGAACAGCTCATGCGTACATAATGCATCGAATTTCTTGTCTGTAAACTGTCAACTGTTGACTGTGAACTTTTCATACGCCGCACAAGCGATTCGCTTCCTCCAAGACCTGCGGAATGCGCGAAGGCTTCACTCCGTACTCCGAGAGAAGGTGCGGGGCCGAGACGTGCTTGCACAGGACGATCTTGCTTTCGAGGAGGCGGCGCTTCTCGCCTTCCGTAAGCGAAGTGAGGCACGTGAGGGGATGCACGCGAGCTTCCTCGATGAGCGTCATGAGATTGCGCGAGCGCGGGTAGTCCCAGCCGATGAGCGTGAGATCGGAGCACTGCGCGTAGCGTATGGCGTTCTTGGTGAAGCTCGTGTTGGTAACGAGCCAGCCCTCGTCGACGCGCGCGGAGGGGTCGGGCGCGGCGCGCAGATCGTCGTAGCGGGCTTTCACGTACAGCGCGTCCTTGATGTCGGTTTTCCCTCCCGGATCGTTGTGGAACTTCGCCTCGACGCCGATCCGCCGACCGTCCTTTTCCGCGAACACGTCCACCTCGTGCGGTGCGCAACGGCCCGTGAGCGCGACGCCGGTGCGCGCGCTCCAGCCGTGGGCGCGCAGAACTTCGGCTAGAAATTGCTCGAACGGGAAGCCGGAGGGCCCGAGCGCGAAGAGCGCGCGCTTCACGGAGTAGCGCGCGGCCACTGGGCGCTCCTCCTCGCGCCGGAGCATCTCGAACGCGTGGCGGTATATTTCCTCGGTCGTCATTCCCGGCCGGAGTTCCTTGAGGACATGCGCCGCGATGCGCGCGCGCATCGTCGAAGAAGCGCCCGCGTGTTCGAGCGACTTTTCGAGTTTTCCCGCGTCGAACGGCTCCTGCTCGCCGTCGGCTTTCGTAACGAGAACGCCGTAGGACATCCGCTTATTCTATCGCAGGAATGAGTTCGAGCGGGATGGGGACATCGTCGAGCGTGGCCTGGAACGCGACCCCGACGGAGGGGGCGAAGACTGTCAGGTGGAATTGCTTCGGCGCCGCTCCGGAAAAACACGTGCGGCTCGGGTCTTCCCACGTGCGGAACTCGATGAGGAAGTTGGCGCCGTCTATCTGCTTCGCCCGGCTCTCGAGTGCATGGCATTCGGAAGGAACCATGACCATCCCCGAAAGATTGTGGACCCTCTGCCCGAGGCGATCCCGCACGACGACCCGGTTCGCGTCGTATACGACCTGCGCCTCGACGGCGCTCCCGAGGACGAGAAATACGATGTAGGCGGCGACGCCTGCCACCGCGGTGAAAGAGACGAGATTCCAAAGCATGCGCACGCTCTCATTATAGCTCCCGGCCGAGAGGAGCCAGAACGCGAGTCCTATTGGGATGATGCGGCAATCGTTCCCCCTCCCAAGCATTCCTCTCCCGCATAGATGACGAGAGACTGTCCCGGCGCGAAGAGGCGGGGCGTTTCGGCGTATGCCGCTATTCGTCCTCCCTCTTTGCGTATCGTCGCCGGGACGGGGGTTTCGCGGTAGCGGGCCTGTACGCTCGCCGTAAGAGGCAATGTCGGCGCGCCGCCGATCCAGTGCGCGTGTTCGAGAAAGACCTTTTTCCGCTCGGCGTCGGCGCGGTCTTTGGAGACGACGACCGTGTTGCGTTTCAGGTCGACGGAGACGACATAGTGCGCGCTCTCTCTCGGAGCGCTTCTCACGGAAAATCCATGCCGCTCGCCGACCGTGTACAACGCCGCTCCCCGATGCTCGCCTATCACCCTACCCTGCATGTCGGCGACCGGCCCCGGAGCAAGCGGGATGAACCGCGCGAGAAAATCCTCCATCGCCATGTCGCCCGCGAAACACAATCCTTGGCTGTCGGGCTTGTCGGCGTTGGGCAAGCGGAATTTTTTCGCGAGCGCGCGCACCTCGCGTTTCGTCAGGTCCCCTATCGGGAACAAGGCGCGAGACAGTTCCGCCTGCCCGATCTGCCAGAGAAAATACGATTGGTCCTTCGCCGCATCTCTTCCTCGAAGCAACCCATAACGACTTACGATGTCGTTATGGCGTATTCGGGCGTAGTGACCCGTCGCGATCTTTTCGGCGCCCTCGGCAAGCGCCCACTTCAGGAAGTGGCCGAATTTTATCGAGCTGTTGCAGAGCACGTCGGGGTTCGGCGTAAGGCCTCGCGCGTAATCCGCGATCATGCCGTCCGCCACTTCCCGCTTGTACTCCTCCGAAAGATCGATCTCCCGGAAGGGTATGCCGAGGCGCGCCGCGACTCGCATCGCGTCGAGCCGGTCTTCGCGCCACGCGCACTCGATAAACTCCGGTTGCCATATCTTGATGAACGCTCCCACGACGTCGTGCCCTTGCTCCTTGAGTAGAGCCGCGGAAACGGCGCTGTCGACACCCCCCGATAAACCGACGAACACTGTCATAGCTGTCAGCTTACAGCTTTCAGCTGTCAGTAGGAATACTCGATGCAAGCAATATATTTATCAGCTGAAAGCTGATAGCTGAAACCTGAAAGCTAACTTCCCAGGTAGAGTCGTTTCTTCCGCAAATGCTCCCTGTATGTTTTCGAGTAGTGCGTTACGTGGTCGTTGTCGGCAAGGTAGAAGAGGTAGTCGCTCTTCGTAGGAGTCATCGCGGCGACGAGCGAATCGAGCGAGGGAGAGCCGATAGGAGTCGGCGGGAGGCCCTTGTAGCGATAGGTGTTGTAGGGCGAATCGGAGGCAAGGTCCTTCATGGTGAGGTCGAAGGTCGTGCGGCCGATCGTGTAGAGGAAGACCGCGTCCACCTGCAGGAGCATGCCGCGGTCGAGCCGGTTCCATAAAACACCGGCGATCATTTTGCGGTCCCGCGTGTTCTTCGCCTCTTTCTCCAGGATGGAGGCCATGGTTACGATGTCCGTGCGGGAGCGCGTCGAGGTGCCGTATGTCTGCTCGAGCTCCGCCATGCGCGCCTCGAAGGCGTTGCGGAGCGCGTCGAGGACTATCTCGTCGGTCGCGTTGGGCAGGAAGAAATAGGTGTCGGGAAAGAGAAAGCCTTCGAGCGGCCGGGCCGTCTCGGCGAAGCGCTCCGCGTCGAAGCGCTCGAGGTTCCCGAAGATGACGGCCATGTCTTTGGTCGTCGCGCCTTCCGGCACGCGGAAGCGCGCCGGCTCCAGGCCGTATGCGCCGGCCGATATCGCCCGCGCCACAGTGAAGAGATCTTTGGGTTCTTTGAAAAGATAATCGCCCGCATGAACGTTGCCCTCCTCCCCCATGAGCGTCATGAGCGCTTTCAGGGCGAAACCCGAGCGGACGACGCCGGCGGCCTCGAATGCGGCGGCCGTTTCCGAAAGGGGCGCGCCGGGAGGGATCGTTACGAGCGCATTGAGCGGAAAATCCTCGGGCGGCTGTATGACGCTCACATAGAGAATGGCGGCCGTCGTCCCGGCGAATACGAGAACGAGTATCGTCCGGCGGTTCGCGTGCTCCTGCCAATGGCGCGCGAGTTCGGCGAGCCGTTCGCTCCCCGTCTCGAAAAGGCGCTCGAGGGATTGGTGAAAAGAATTCATGGCGGTTCTAGTCAATGGAAAATAGTTAGTAGCACCTCTGAAAATAGATAGACTACTCACTCCTTACTACTTACTACTACTACTACTACTACTACTACTTCGGCAAGTTGGGCGGCGGTTGGGCTTTCTTCGCGGGCGTGCGCTCGAGTCCCGGCGTCTTGATGCCGCTCGAAGGCGGATGCCACAGGGTCGCGATGACCTCCGTAGACATCATGTTGTGCGGATGAAGATAGGGGGCATGGAAGAACGCGCGGCGCTGATAGGCGTCGAGCGCGCGCTCGGTATGGAGGTCCCATCGCATATCGCGCCAATCCTGGTAGGGATAATCGAAGGGGTTGTGCCAGCGACGCGGGCGCAATTGATTCATCCACTGGACGTTGCCGAACGGACGCCATATCCACCGCATAGGATAATACGTCGAAGGATTCCAGCCCTTGACGGTGCTCATGTAGACGCCGCGCATGCCGACCTTGAAGGGGTGCTTGCTCATGTTGCGCTCTATCGAGCGTATCTGCTCGGTCTGCTTGTAGTATTGGATGCGCACGTAGCGTTTCCACTGGTTCTCTTCGCCCTCCGTCTCTCCGACGCCTTCTTTGCGTATCTTGATGGTCTCGTCTTTCATGATGCCCTCGTATCGGCTCTCCGTCTCGAACCATCTTCCTCCGGGCTTTCGCCGCTTGTCGGCGCAATAGGAGATGATTATCTGTATCCATATCTGCTCGTCCGATTTGATGCTTCCGATATACTCCAGCACCTGCGCGAGCGGATCTATCTTGTACTCCTCTTTCGGGTCCTTCTCGAGCTCGAAATCCACGTAGGTTTTTATCGGGTACGCGTCGTTGCGCGGTTCGTAGCGCCACTCGGTGCAGTAGCCCGCGTGCTTCTTGCGGTCGTACTTGAATTTTGCCGCGTAGTCCTCGGTCTCGACGAGCTCGATCTCCGGATACTGTGCGTAGAGCGTCGCTTCGACGACCCGCCGCTGTATCTCCCATGTCCAGACGTAAAAATGCACCTCTCCGCCGAAAGAGGCCATCTCTAACGAGAAAAACGGATAGCATTGACCGAGCCATATGCGGTGGAAATACGTGGTTGTACCCTGGCTAGCCCAGAGGTGCGCGAGCGCCACCTCCATCGCGCGCGGCGAGCGCACGAGCTCGCGCGGCATCTTCACTTCGAGCAAGACAGGTTTTCTCGTCGCGATGAAGCGCGAGCGGTTGTACCAGACCCACGCCTTCCACGCGCCTCCGACGGCGGTCGCCGGCACCCATATCGGCATGGTGCCCACGATCCACGCGAAGGCAAACAGCGGAAGCTCCGGGATCTGCGTCCACAATATTCCCAGCAATCCGGCAAAGATGGACATCAGGACCGCGCCGCGGGAGATGTTGTGGAGACTGCCGAGCGTTCCCTGCAGAAATTCGTCGAAATGGAGCGTGAGGAGTTCCTGGAAAATGCTCCTGATGACGCCGGTCGATATGTCGTGCTCTGCCTTGCCCGGCTTGTATGTCGGGATCACGTGCGCCATGCCCCAAGGATACCGCAAAAGACGGAAGTATAAAGGCGCGGGTGGGGAATGCCGAACCCGGGAGTCCGGGAGCGGACCTCCCGCTACCGCGCAAGCGCGTACGTGCCGTCGGGCAATCGGGTGAACATCGGGCTCTGCAAATTGACGGCGATGGTCGCGTCTTTCACGTAGCGCTCGCGCTTCACGCGCTCGATGATGGTCTCGCGCGGAAGCGGCCCTTCGCGGCTGATGATGCCCTTGATGACCTCGCGCACGACGCCGGGCTCGTATCCCCATTCTTTCAGGGCGTAGAGGCCGCGCCCGACAAGCACGAAGCGGCTGTCCTTGATGAGCTCGTTGTGGGTCGTCGCCGGATGAGCTTCGCGGCTGAAGAGCGACTGGATGCCTTTGGCGACTTCCTGGAAATGCATCGGGGAGCCGTGGCGCTTCAGCGTGAGATACGCGAAGTCGCGCGTGTTCTTGATGCGCACGTGCGGCGATTCGATCCTCCCCCACTCTCCCAGCGGATTTTTCCCGATGCGTTTCGAAATGTGGAGCCAGCGCACCAAAACGTCCGGCGGACGGTTCTTGACGCCCTCCTGCTTCAGGAGCTTTCCGAACAGCTCGACGAACTCCTCTTCGGGCGTGAGCCTGCTCGCCTCGATGGATTCGTAGAGATTCGCGAGCGCGCGCTCCACCGCGAGGGCAAGCTGTTCATCCACGTGCCATCGCGCCTTGAAGTTCGCGTCTTCGCGCCGGTCGGCGAAATGGTGGCCGACCGTGAGGAGGAAGACGAGGTGGTTGCGGTCGGATTCGCTCTTCGGCACGCGCGCGAGGATAGTCTCCTCCGCAACGACGCTCCCGAGAGTATGAATGGCCTGCTTAAGCTCCTCGAGCGCCTCCGCTTTCGCGGCGTAGATCTCGGATTCGCGGACGGCGGTGAGGCCGTGATTCTCTATCTGCCGGATGCGCTCGCGGGTTATTCCGTATTCCCTGCCGATGGCGTCGAGCGTGCGGCTCTCCCCTTTCGCGGAGAGGCCGTAGCGGTCGGTAAGGACTTTCCGCGAGCGTTCGGGAAGCCCCGTGAGCAGGTCTTTGGTGATTGATTTTGGCGAAAAGGTTATCATATAAATCGTTGCACGTGAGCGGAGAAGAATCATTTGACTATCCGGGATAGTGTGGCATACGTTGTATCAGATGGCACGGAGAACGTCAACCCCGTGTACAGGTCCACCCCCGTTGGCCCTTCTGGCGCGCAAGCCCCGTTCATGGCGCGACCTCTAACGGGGTAAACGCGGACGCGATTTCCAGCGGGGTCGAGTTTTTTTCTCTTGTCCACACAAAAACCCCACTCCGGGCGCGCCGCCGGAAGAGAATTGGAAACCCGCGCGTGCTAGTATCAGCGCATGGCGCAGAAAAATCCGCGAGTTCCTCCGCAAGACGTCGAAACCGAGCGCGCGCTCCTCGGCGCGCTGATGCTGAATCAGCAGGCGATGTACGAGGTCGCCGACGTCGTCTCCGTAGATTCTTTTTACGCAGGGAAGCATCGGGTGATCTTCGACGCCATGCTCTCGCTCTACTCGAAGGGCGAACCGATCGATGTCGTAACGGTTTCGGCGAAGCTGAAAGAGCGAAAACAACTGCAGGAAGTGGGCGGCGCCGCCTATCTTTCCGAGGTCGTCGGCGCCGCCGCAAGCCCCGGCTCCGCGCGGCACTACGCGGAATCGGTGCAGACGAAGTTCGTCCTGCGCTCACTGATAGACGCCGCCGCGAAGATCAACGACCTCGGCTTCCAGGAAGACCGCGAGATCGAAGTCCTTCTCGACGAGGCGCAGGCCGCAATCTTCAGCGTCTCGCAGGCGCCGATGCTCCGCTCCTTCACCGCGATCAAGGAGGAGCTCGCCGAGGCGTGGGAGCGGCTGGAGCATTTGCAAAAACACGAATCGACCCTGCGAGGCGTCCCGACGGGATACCCACAGCTCGACAGCCTCCTCGCGGGCCTCCAGAAATCGGACCTCATTCTCCTCGCGGCGCGGCCGAGCATGGGCAAGACCGCCCTCGCTCTCGACATTGCGAGGCTCTCGGCGACGAAGCACGGCACCGCGGTCGGGATTTTCTCGCTCGAGATGAGTTCCCAGCAACTCGTGGATAGGATGCTCGCGGCGCAGGCGGGGGTCAACGCATGGCGCCTGCGCACCGGCAGGATAAAGAAAGAGGACGAGTTCGCCCGCCTGCAGGAAGGCATGGGCACCCTCGCCGAAGCGCCCATTTACATAGACGACAAGCCCTCCTCGACGGTCTTTTCGATGCGCTCCGTCGCGCGCCGCCTCAAGATGGAGAAAAGCCTGGGGCTCGTCATCATAGATTATCTCCAGCTCATCACGCCCGTCCACGCGCGCGCGACGGACTCGATGGTCCAGCAGGTGACGGAGATCTCGCGCTCCCTGAAGGCGATGGCGCGCGAGCTCGACGTCCCCGTTCTCGCGCTCTCCCAGCTCTCGCGCGCCGTCGAGACTCGGCGCGGTCGTCCGCGCCTCTCCGATCTGCGCGACTCCGGCTCGCTCGAGCAAGACTCCGACGTCGTGATGTTCATCCACCGCGACGACAAGATGAACGAGAATTCCGACCGGCCCGGCATCGCGGAGATATTGGTCGAGAAGCATCGCAACGGCCCGACGGGCAAGATCGAACTGCGCTTCGACGAAGAGAAGACGACCTTCCTTTCGATCGACAAAAGCGACTTCGGCGACTTCACGCCGGAAGCGGAGGTGGAGCAGGAGGCGCCGTTCTGAAAAGTTGACAGTTCACAGCAGACAGTTGACAGTGAATTTCACGCTGTAAACCGTGAACCGTTAACTGTAAACTGCTTCTATGGACGCTATTGAACGCCTGGCCTCGCTTTTCGAACACTTCCCCGGCATCGGTCCGCGGCAGGCGGAACGCTTCGTGCAATTCCTCTTGCGCTCGTCGCCCGGAGTGCGGCGCGAGCTCGCCGAATCGGTGCAGGCGCTCGCTCGCGATATCCGCCAATGTTCCGAGTGCATGCGATTTTACTCCGGCGAAAGCAAGACCTGCGGCATCTGCGCGAGCGCTTCCCGCGACAAAAGCCTGCTCGCCGTCGTCGCGAGCGACGCCGACCTCGCCGCGCTCGAAAAGAGCGGAACGTATCGCGGGGGCTACTTCGTGCTCGGCGGCACGCTCGACCTCGCCTCGGAGAAAACCGACCGTCTGCGCGTCAAACAGCTCCTCACTCACATTAACGACTTACGAAGTCGTTATACCGATCTTAAGGAAGTTATTCTCGCCTTCCCCGCCAATCCCGAAGGCGATGCGACCGCGGCGAAAGTTCGTGAGGAAATTTTGGATTTACGAAATCCAAATATCAAAGTCACCACGCTTGGCCGCGGGCTCTCGACCGGGAGCGAGCTTGAATACGCCGATCCCGAGACCATCAAAAGCGCGCTCGAAGGCCGGAGGTAGTAATATTACTCTTTCAGACCATGGTCTGAAAGAGTAATATCGATGAAGTCAAGGCAAGGCGGTGATGCGGACTTTCGCGTACGGCTGGCGGTGTCCCTTTTTGACGAAATGGCGGCTCTTTTGGCGGTAGCGGATGACGGTCACTTTATCAGCGCGTCCCGCCTCGATGAGCTCGGCAGAAACTTTTGCACCATCCACGTACGGAGCGCCTACTTTCGTCTCGCTCCCGTCGTCAATGAGCAGAACCTTGTCGAAGGTGAGCTTTGTCCCCTTTTCACTGACGCCTTCCAATTTTTCTACATTCAAAACAGAATCCTGCGTTACGAGGTACTGCTTCCCGCCCGTCTCGATGATGGCTATCTTGGCCATGATTGCGGCACTATAACGTAACAGTTCATCCGAGGCAAGTTTGCTCGGCATTCCAACTTATGTACATATGTACATAAGTTGGAATGCTAGTCTCCGACGAACGAAGGTTTCTCCAAAAGCGGCGAATCCAATTCGACGGACGTGCCGGTGATACGCAGGACATCTTTGTCTATTTTGCCAAGTTCTTTCGAGCCGCTGTTGTAGTGGCTCACGGTGGTCGAGAGCGAGGTGCCAAGGCGTTTGTAGTAGTCTTCGTAGGCCTTGAGATGGCGCGAGAGGTTCTCGACGTTCTTCGCGATATCTTTCGCCGTCTCTTCTATTTTGAACGCCTTGAAGCCGTAGAGTACCGATTGGAGGTAGGCGGCGAAGGTCGTCGGGCTAACGATGATGACCTTCTTGTCGTTGTACGCATAGTCGATGAGATTGCGCGTGTTGACCTTCACCGAACCGACCTCGTTGACCAGCAGGTCGTAGTAAATAGCTTCGGCGGGAATGTACATAAAGGCGAAGGGCAGTGTGCCGTCTTTCGTCCGCACGTATTTCGAGGTTTCGTCGATGCGCAACTTCAGGTCGTTCTTGAACTGCTTCTCAAGCTCCTCGCGTTGTGCGTCGTCTATCGCATTCACGAGGCGCTGGTAATTATCGAGCGAGAACTTCGCATCTATCGGAATAACCCCTTCTTTTGTTTCGATAACAGCGTCCACCGTCTCGCCACCGGGGAATTCGTACTGCATTTTGTATGTGCCGGGTGGAAGAATATTCGAGAGGATAAGTTCGAGCGACGCTTCGCCGAGATTCCCTCTCTGCTTTTGGTGTTTCAAAACTTTTTCGAGATTTGCGAGCTGGTCTGCGATGGCCATGAACCGCGTGGTGGACTCGTTGGTCTTGGTTTGCTCTTTCGCGACCTCGGTGAGCTGTTTGGCCACCAGGTCGCGAATGTCGGAGGCGAGCCGTTGCGATTCGCCGAACTGCGTGCGCATACTCTCGAACATGCGGCTTGTCCCTTCTCCCAGCTTGTTCTCCAGCGAACGTTCCAACTCCTGTATCCTCTGCTGGAGCAATACCATTCCCTGCGTGTCCTGCAGGGCGGTATTTCTCGTCCAGAGGAGATAGATAAGCGCCGAAAGCACCGCGAGAAGCAACCCCAAAATCAACCATTCCATGCGACGATTCTATCACATGCTATAGTGTAAGAATGTTGACCCAGAAAATCCGCGCCGACATGACCGCGGCGATGAAGGCGAAAGATTCCCTGCGCGTGGATACTCTGCGCGGCGCGCTTGCGGCCTTTACGAATGAACTGGTGGCGAAGGGCCGCAAGCCGACGGAAGAACTCGCCGACCCGGATGCGATAACGGTGCTGAAGCGCCTCGGGAAACAGCGCAGAGAGGCGGCCGAGCAGTATACGAAAGGCGGCCGCGCCGAGCTCGCGCAAAAAGAGGCCGCGGAGCTCAAGATCATCGAAGAATCCCTGCCGCAAACGGCGAGCCGCGAGGAGATAGAGAAAGTCGCGCGCGCGAAAAAGGAGGAACTGGGCGTTGCAGACGCTTCGGGCATCGGAAAACTCACCGGCGCGGTGATGAAAGAATTCGCCGGCCGCGCGGACGGCAACGACGTTAAAAATGTAATAGCTTCACTGTTTCAATAAATATGTCCGCAATGAACATTGAGCCGGAAAACAGAGTTGGTAAATTAGGAACATTTCAAGGCAAATTGGATGCACCCAGTGATGAGAAAACGATCGATCGCGCGGTGCAAGGAGTGCTTCGTGTGTTTCAAAATTTGGATGCTTACAAATGGCATGGCCAAAAATACAACTACGGTCGTATCCCTCTGAAGGAACTTATCGACCAAGTTCTCAAAAATGATGGCGTGGAACGCGAGCGAGTTGGAAGCTTCGTTGATCCCGTATTCAAGAAGCTCAAGACTCTCTCCGATCCCGTCCTTACACAACAGATCGCCAAAGAAGAAGAGGCGGAGCTTGTCGCGATTGCGAAGCATGTTCACGCACAGTCAGAAAAGGACCCTAATCTGAACCTCGACACGGCTATTCTCGATTCACTTGCAGATCAAGATCCAGCGATGAGCGAACAGCAAGTCGATCAATACATGAGCCGCGTACTCGATATCATCAGCGATTATCGAGAAACGGGGACATGGCCCGAAAGTACATAACGCCACGGCTTTTTCGCCCACTCTCCCGCGTAGGCGACGCCGACGCGAGGCGTCTGCAGGATGCGATGAGGTCTGACCTCATCGCGTTCTTCTATCCAGAGTCCGGACGCGCTGATGGCCGGCTTTCCGTTCAACTCCCGCGTGATGTCGAGTTCGCGCGTGAGCTTTCCCGGCCCATTCAATAGCGAGGCATCGCCTTGATATTGGACGCCCCGTATGAGCACCGCCGAGGGATACCCCTCGGGGCCCGTCACGATGTTGAGCATCTCGTGCATGCCGTAGACGAAATAGAGGTCTAATGGAAAATAATGGTGCTTGAGTGAGCGCGTTTTTTCACAATCTCAGATACGCTCGTATCACCTTGAA